>NZ_JAMQHN010000003.1 GCF_025993755.1 Thermomonas sp.
CCGGGGATTACACGCTCAACACCGCCTGGAAGAACCTTGCCGTGGTGATGCGCGAATGCACCACCGCGGCCTGCTCCGCGTTCACCGCCACGCCGGCCGCCTGCTCGACCGACGCCTTTTCGGTGCGCCCCGCCGGGATCAGTTCGGCGGTCTCGAACGAGACGCCGCCCGGGGCCGGCAACGCCGCCACCAACGGCGCCACCTCGGGCGATCCGAAGTTCAAGGCCGGCGGCGATCCCTTCGCCCTCACCGCCACCATCGCCGGCATCGCCGGCAACCCGAACGGCTACACCGGCGTGCCGAAGGTCGACAACAACGGCCTGCAGACCGTCGCGCCGGCCACCACCCTCGGCAGCGTCGCCGGCACCTTCCCGGCGGCCACTTCCGGCACGCCCGACGCCGCGGCCACCGGCACCGGCTTCACCTACAGCGAGGTGGGCGCCTTCCGGTTCCGAGGCTACAACCCGGCCAGCGATACCGCCAGCAACCGCGGCGTGTTCGACGGCGTGATGTCGGCCACGGAATGTGCCGCCCTCACCGCGGCGCAGTGCGACGCCCTGCGCGCGGCGAGCTGGACGGGCGTTGACAGCATCAGCAGCAAGAACGACTGCATCGCCAACAGCTATGCCAACGTGCGCGACACCAGCGGCACCTATGCGACCAACGCGAACTACGGCAAGCTCGGCTGCAACTTCGGCCTGACGGCCGACAGCGCGGCGATGGGGCGCTTCTATCCGCATCACTTCGACACGGAAATTCCCGAGCATGCCTGCAGCAATGCCTTCACCTATTCCGGCCAGCCGTTCAAGCTCAAGGCGACGGCGAAGAACGCCGGCGGGCAGACCACGGTGAACTACGCCGGTGCACTGGCGAAGGCCGGCACCTATGCGGACGGCAACGGCGCCGCCGGCAGCTTCACGCCCGCCACGCTCCCCGCGGCGACCTATGCCGCCGGAGTGGCCGACCTGACGGATTTCGATGCCCCGCCACCGCTTGTGCCGGAACCCGACCGGGTGCGTTTCGCCTACACCAGCAAACTCACCGCGCCCACCACCCTGAAGCTGCGTCTCACCGACGCCGACGGCGCGTCATCGGCGGGCTATACCGAAGGCACGACGCCGTTGCGCTCGGGCCGGCTGCGCCTGTCGAGCGTGTATGGCTACAGTTCGCCCCTCCAGATGCCGGTGGAGGCGCAGTACTGGAGCGGCGCCTCCTGGGTCAAGAACGCGGCCGACAACTGCACGGCGCTGGCCGGGGCCAACCTGCTGCTGACGCCGGTCGGCTGGGCCGTGACGGCGCCGGGCACGCTCGTGAATGGCGCGGGCAACATCACGCTCACGCCGACCGGGCCGGGCAGCGTGACGCTGTGCGCCGACCTCGGGCCCGACCCGGTGGGCGGCGCCGCCTGCGTGGCGACCGGCGCTGGCCGCGCCTGGCTGCAGTCGAAATGGCCGCCGGGCGCCAACTACGACAACGATCCCTCGGCCATGGCCACCTTCGGCGTCTTCAGCCCCGAGGGGCGCAAGGGCATCTACAACAGGGAACTCTATTGATGCCGGTGCGTGTGAGCGGCTTCACTCTGGTAGAGCTTGTGGTGATCATGATCCTGGTCGGCATCCTCGCCTTCGTAGCGCTGCCGCGCCTAGATTCGGGCCAACTCTTCCGCGAACTTGGTTTCCGCGACCAGGTTGCCGCGGCGCTGCGCCACGCACAGAAGACGGCGGTTTCGCACCGCCGCCTGGTCTGCGCCATGGTGGCGCCAGACAATATCGCGCTAACGATCGCCGCCGCGCATCCGGCCAGCGCCTGCGGCAGCGCGCTCGCCGGGCCCGACGGCAGGCAGCCGGCGGCGACTTCGCCCTCGGCCGCCATCGCGCTCGCCGCCGCTCCGGCTGGCCCGCTTTATTTCCAGCCCTCGGGGGCGGTCACCAGCGACGGCGCCGGTGCCACACCGACAAATTTCACGCTCACCGTAACCAACCAGGCGCCGATCACCGTGCTTGGGGCGACAGGCCATGTGGAATAGCGCGCGCGGCATGACACTGATCGAGTTGGTGCTGGCCATGGTGGTCATCGGCGTCGGTCTGGCCGGCGTACTCGCCGCCTTCCAGCAGTCGGTGCGCGGCTCGGCCGACCCCATGGTGCGCAAGCAGATGACGGCGATCGCCGAGGAGATGCTCGAGGAGGCCGCGCTGCGTGCATTCATGCCTTCGGGCAACACCGCACCGGCGCCGTGCGCGCGCAACACCTACAACGACATCGACGATTACAATGGCTACGCGGCCGCAAATGTCTGCGACATCGACGGTAATGTGCTGCCTTCGCTTGCCGGCTACGGCGTGTCGGTCAACGTGACAGCCATGGCACTCTCCGGCGTGGCGGCCAAGCGCATCGCCGTCACGGTGACTCACGGCACGGACAGCGTGACGCTCACCGGCTACCGCACGGACTGGGCGACATGATGCGCGCACGCGGCTTCACCCTGATCGAGTTGACGATCGTCATCGTTATCACCGGCATTATCGCCGCGTCGGTGGCCGTTTTTTTCCGCCCAGCAGTGAGCAGCTATTTCGACACGCGCCGCCGCGCCGAACTTGCCGCCATGGCCGACACCGCGCTGCGCCGCGTCGGCCGCGAGGTGCGACGCGCCGTTCCCAACTCGGTGCGCATTCCGAACGACCAGTGCTTCGAGTTCGTGCCGAGCAGGACGGGGGGACTTTATCGCCGCGCTGCCGATGTGGTGAATGCGGGGTCGGATCCGCTCGACACGTCGGGGCCGGACAGCGCCTTCGATGTGCTCTCGCCCCTGTCGAGCGCGCCCGCGGCGGGGGATTTCATCGTCATTGGCAACCAGAACACCGACGACGTCTATACCGGCGCCACACGCGGTACGGTAACGGCCTGGCAGTCCCCGCCCGCTCCGGGTGGCGCCATCGTTGGGCAGGGCCGCATCAGTCTGTCGGCGGCGACCCAGTTTCCCCCCTCCTATGACGGTGGCCGCTTTTTCGTCGTCG
>NZ_JAMQHN010000030.1 GCF_025993755.1 Thermomonas sp.
GCGCGCCCAAGGCCGGGCACGCTTCGAGCAATTCGTTGAACAGTTGGGCCGCCACCTGCTGCGCGGCCGCAGCCTGGTGCGGGACGTAGTGGACGAACTGCACCCCGACCCGGTGCGAATGGATGACGCGGCGGCGCTGGCCGAAGCGCAGGAGCGTGCCTCATGAGCGCCCTTCCGCAGACCCCGCCCGAACGCTCGTCCACCGCGGCTTCGCTGGATCGCCGCATCCAGATGCTGCGCACGGCAATGGGGCCGGTCATCGCCAGCGCGCTGGCCGATCCCGACGTGGTGGAAATCATGCTCAACCCCGATCGCACCCTATGGGTAGATCGGCTGTCCTCGGGCCGCATGCCGCTGGGCGTGGAACTGTCCGAAGACGATGGCGAACGCATCATCCGACTGGTAGCCGCGCACGTTGGCGCGGAGGTGCATCGCGGGCGGCCGCTGCTGACGGCCGAGCTGCCCGAAACCGGCGAGCGGTTCGAGGGCATCTTGCCGCCGGCTGCGCCTGGGCCAGCCTTCGCGCTGCGCAAGCGCGCCGTGAGCATCATCGGGCTGGATCGCTACGTCGCCGATGGCATCCTGACCACCGCGCAGGCCGAGTTCCTGCGCCGCGCCGTGCGCGAGCGCCAGAACATCCTGATCGCCGGGGCGACGAGCAGTGGCAAGACCACGCTCGCCAATGCCTTGCTTGCGGAAATCGCCGCCACGGGCGACCGCGTGCTGGTGCTCGAAGACACCATCGAGCTGCAATGCGCGGCCCGCGACCATGTGCCGCTGCGCACCCGCGCGGGCGTCGTGTCCATGACCGAGCTGGTGCGCGCCACGATGCGCCTGCGCCCCGACCGCGTGATCGTCGGCGAAGTGCGCGGCGGCGAAGCTCTGGACTTGGTTAAGGTGTGGGGCACCGGCCACCCCGGCGGCATCGCCACCATCCACGCCGGTTCCGCGCTGGGCGCGCTGCTGCGCCTCGAACAGTTGATTCTTGAAGTGGCGGTGAACCCGCCGCGTGCGCTGATCGCCGAGGCGGTCAACGTCGTGATCCACATCGCCGGACGCGGCCGCAAGCGCCGCGTGGAAAGCATCGCCCGCGTCGTCGGCTTCGACGGTGTGGGCTACCGCCTGGCGGACGCGCTGGAAACGCCGTTTCCCGAGCTGACGCCGGTTCCTCTCGCAGCCGATGCCGCTGCGCCTTCCTTGTCCCCTGACCAACCTGGAGAACTGCCATGACGCAGATGCACATTCCTGCTTCCCGTATTTCCGTAAATCCGGCTTCGACCATCGCACGCCTGCGGCGGCTGGTCGGCCCCGCGCACCACGGCCTGCTGCTGGCCGCAGTCATGCTAATGACGGCGGGCACGGCGAAGGCATCCGGTTCCTCGATGCCATGGGAAGGCCCTCTGCAATCCATTCTGGAGTCGATTCAGGGGCCGGTGGCACGCATCGTCGCGGTCATCATCATCATCGCCACCGGCCTCGCGCTGGCCTTCGGCGACACATCGGGCGGATTCCGCAAGCTGATCCAGATCGTGTTCGGCCTGTCCATCGCGTTCGCGGCTTCGAGCTTCTTCCTGTCGTTCTTCAGCTTCTCCGGCGGGGCCGTCGTATGAGCGGGCCGGACAGCTTCGCGGCCGGCTTCGAGGTGCCGCTGCATCGCTCGCTGACCGAACCGCTTTTGATGGGCGGCGCACCGCGCACCGTGGCGATCGCCAACGGCACGCTGGCCGCCGCCGTCGGCCTGGGCCTGCAACTCTGGA
>NZ_JAMQHN010000031.1 GCF_025993755.1 Thermomonas sp.
ACCCTCCATGGAGGGGTTGCTCCGGCTGATGCGGCGGAGGATGCGCATGCGGCGGCTGACGTCGCCGCCCAGCCAGACCGAGGCGAGCACGACCAGCAGGGCCAGCAGCAGCAGCGGCGCGTTGGCGATCAGGTGGACCAGCTTTTCCTGCATCTGGTCGAGGGCGGCCGTGAACCGTTCGGAAAACGTGACGTGCGGGAGGGCAGGCTTGGGGATCATCGGGCGATCATCGTTCCTGGAGTGGGTGGAGTGGCGCGGGAATTGCGGTCAAATCCACCAGGCAAAGGCGAACAGGCCCAGCATCGCAAACGCCAGCGCGAAGCGGAGCACGATTCCGATCAGCAGGCCGATCCAGGTGCCGGCCCCGACCTTGGTGGCCTGGCCGATGGCCTCGGCGCGCAGGCTGCGCAGGACGAGCAGTTCACCGGCCAGAGCGCCGATGAACGGGCCCAGCAGCAGTCCGGGCAGGCCGAAAAACAGTCCGACCAAGGTGCCCAGCGCCGCGCCCCACATGGCCAGGCGGCTGGCGCCTACGCGCTTGGCGCCCTGCGCCGTGGCCCAGAAATCGAGGGCCATGGACAGCAGGGTCAATGCCGCCAGTACCGACAGCAGTCCCCAGCCGAGATGTCGGAAGCCATCGGCCCATGCCGCCAGAAGCATTCCCGCGAACATCAAAGGGACGCCGGGCAGCAGCGGCAGCAGGATCCCGACCAGGCCGACGAGAATCAGCAGGCCGGCCAGAACGTAGAGCAGGACGTGCCAATCCATCGAATCAACCCGTCGCCAATGGCCGGCGGAAACTCAGTCGCGGAAATCCCGGTGGCAGCCGCGGCAGGTTTCGCCCATGGACTTGACGGTCGCGCCGAACGCGGCGCAACTCAGCGGCGGGGTGGCGATGGCCTTGTCGGCGGCAGCGCGCATCGCCGCCGCCGCGCTGCGGAAGCGCTCGTCGTCGCGCAGGCCGGGGAAAGCGTCTTCGAGGTTGTCCGATGTCATCCGCAGCGCCTGCAGGTGCGGCAGCGCGTCGGTGGGGCTGCAGTGGTTCTGATCCAGCGACGCCTTCAGCCGTCCCATATGCCATTCCTGCACGTGCATCAGCGCATCGGGGAACGGATCCTGGCGCGCCTGCAGCGCCCGCAGGCCCATTACCGCGGCGATCACGCCGAGGATGAAGCCCAGGATCAGCAGGAACAGGTAGCGCCCGCCGCGGGACTTGGGGTGGGTGGAATCGTTCGACGCGGGATCGGGACTGGACATGGGCGCTCCGTGTGCAAGGTCGCGGGACAAGGGACGATCGGCGCGACCGGTGCGCGGTTGCGCCGCTCGATGACGGCAAGCGCGAGCTTACCAGCCCATGTGGTGGCCGCCATTGATGTCGAGGTTGGAGCCGGTGATCCAGCCGGCGCGTTCGTCGGCCAGGAAGCCGACGCCGAAGGCGATCTCCTCCGGAGTGCCGAGGCGGCCGGTGGGGATGTCGGCCACGATCTTGCCGCGCACTTCCTCGGGCACCGCCATCACCATGTCGGTGGCGATGTAGCCCGGCGAGATCGTGTTGACGGTGATCCCGTTGCGGGCGTTCTCGCGCGCCAGCGAGATGGTGAAGCCGTGCATGCCGGCCTTGGCGGCGGCGTAGTTGGCCTGGCCGTACTGGCCCTTGAGACCGTTGATCGAGCTGATCTGGATGATCCGCCCCCATTTGCGCTCGCGCATGCCCTCGATCACCGGCCGCGTGACGTTGAAGCAGGAGTTGAGGTTGGTGTTGATGACGTCGCGCCACTGGTCTTCCTTCATCCGGTGGAAGGTCCCGTCGCGGGTGATGCCGGCGTTGTTGACAAGAATTTCGATCGGGCCGAGTTTGGCCTCGACCTCCTTGACCATGTGCGCGGCGTCCTCGGCCGAGCTGACGTCGCCGTGGACGATCAGGACGTCGAACCCCTCGGCCCGCATCTGTTCCTGCCAGGCCTTGGCCTTGGCCTCGTTGCGGTAATTGGTGGCGACGCGATGCCCGTGCCGGGCCAGTTCCTTGACGATGGCGGTGCCGATGCCTCCGGTGCCGCCGGTGACCAATGCAACTCGTGATGTCATGTGCTGCTCCTTACGGTTGTCGTGCCGCTGTCAACCGTTCCATTCTAGGCATGCGACGCTGAATCCGCGTTGTGCGCTGCGGCGTGGGGCGCCTGGACGCTGGCAGGCACCCGATCCAGCCGGAAGCGGTCGAGCGCCTGCCGGAGAAAATCGCCGACGCTGCCGGCGTGCGGGAGCGGGGTCTGCCCGAGCCGTTCCCACACCAAGGCCAACGTCTCCAGCGGCCGTTCGGCATCGACCGGCAGCGCCGCCGAGGATTTCGACAGCTTGCGGCCCTTCTCGTCCAGCAGCAGCGGCAGGTGGGCGTAGCGCGGCGTCGGCAGGCCCAGCGCTTGCTGCAGAAGGACCTGGCGCGGGGTGGACTCGAGCAGGTCGGCGCCGCGCACGACCTCGGTGATTCCCTGCGCGGCGTCGTCCACGACCACCGCCAGCTGGTAGGCCCACAGGCCATCAGCCCGGCGCAGGACGAAATCGCCCACATCGACGTCGACGCGCTGGCAGATGGGCCCGCAGACGGCGTCATCGAAGGCGATTTCGCAATGTTCGGGAACCCGCAGGCGGATGGCGGGATCGGGGCGTTCGCCGCGGGCCACGCAGCGGCGATGGATGCCGCCGGCTGCGGCCAGGTCGCTGCGGCTGCAATGGCAGGTAAAGGCCTTGCCTGTCGCCAGCAGGCGGTCGAGGGCGTTCTGGTAGAGCGGGTCGCGCCGGCTCTGGTATTCGATCGTGCCGTCGTGGAGCAGGCCGAAGCGGGCGAGGGTTTGCAGCTGGTCGGCCGCCGCGCCGGGGCGCTCGCGTGGCGGATCGATGTCCTCGATCCGGACCAGCCATTGACCGCCGGCCTGGCGCGCAACCAGCCAGCTTCCCAGCGCAGCGAGCAGCGAACCGGCGTGCAGCGGTCCGGTGGGGGATGGGGCGAAGCGTCCGCGGCAGGCAGGCAGGGCGCTCATTCGCGCAATTTTCGGCGCAACCGCGCCCGCTTCAACTTTCGAAGTCGTAGTTCAGGTCCGGACCGGCCTGGGCGAGGAAATCGCCCTGCACGTAATCGACGCCGCTGGAGAACAGCGCGGTCATGCTGGCGGCGTCCTGCACCCCGTCGGCGATGCTCATGATCCCGAGGTCGCGGGCCTTGTGGGTGATTTCCTGGACCTTCTGCTGGTTGGTCGTGTTCTTGGCGAGGTCTTCCATGAAGATCGGATCGAGCTTGACGAACCCGGGCGTGAAGTGGGTCAGCAGCTGGAACGAATCCAGGCCTGCCCCGAAGCGTTCGAGCACGAGCTGGCAGCGGTGCTTTCCGAGTGCGCTGGTCAGCGTCTGGGTGTCGGCAAGGTTGGTGAACACGGTGGATTCCGGAACCTGAAGCAGCAGGCTGGAACCGTCGAGACCATGCTGCGCGAGCAGGCCTTCGATGAATCCCGGCAGGCCCTCGTCGGTCAACGACGCCTGGGTGATCCGCACCAGCAGCCGCACCGGCTTGGGGCTGTTGGCGCGCGCGGCGGCGACTTCGATCGCGCGCCCGATCGCCCATCGATCGATGTCGCCCAGCAGGCCGTGCTCCTCGGCGATCTGCAGGAAACTCATGTCGGTGACGCTTTCGCCGTTGTCGCCTTCCAGCCGCAGGAACGTTTCGTAGAGACCGCCGGGCGCGCCGAGCAGCGGGATCACCGGCTGGTAGTGGAACAGGAAGTGGTCGTTCTCCAGGGCATCGCGCAGGCGGTTCACCCAGGCCTGGATGCGTTCGGCCTCGGCGCGATCGATCGCGCCCGGGTCGAACACCTCGATCCGGTTGCCGCCGGTGCTGGCCGCCGATTGCATGCCGTGGCTGGCGCGGCTGAGCACCGGGCTGACGCTGGCCGTCTTTTCGCTGATCTGGACGCCGCCGATGCTGACCGAGAAGGTGCTCGAACCGTCGCCGACCGTGAACACCCGGGCCGGGAAGGCGGCCAGCAGACGATCCGCCAGCGCCTGGGTCTGGGCGTGGTCGCCCGGGGCCAGCACCGCGAAGCCGTGGTCGGAGAAGCGACCGAGCCGGATCCCGGTGTCTTCGTCCGGGTTGCCCAGGGTTTCGCGCAGGAGGTCGGCGATCGCCTTGAGCAACTGGTCGACGCTGTCCAGCCCGATGCCCTGCAGGGTGCGCTGCCAGCTGTCCGGTTCCAGCAGCAGGAAACCGTACTGCGCCTGGTTCTTGCCGGCATCGACGACGGCGTCTTCGAGATGCTTGAGGAAGGTTTGCCGGTTGAGCAATCCGGTGGCCTGGTCGCGTTCGCGCAGTCGCGCCAGTTCGCGTTCGAGTTCCGGGTCGGCTTCGACGGCCTGGTGCCGGAAGATGACCTGCAGGCAGGCTTCGCCCTGGTATTCGGCCGCCGAAAATTCCATCACGGCGGGAAACTCGCCGCCTTCGCTGTCCACCGCGGTGAGTTCGTATCGCGGCGGCGGCGCTTCGCCCTTGGAGAGCTTCTTGAGCAGGTCGCGGAACTCGCCGACGTTGGCGGGCGCCACCAGATCGAGCAGCGACATGCCCTCGATGTCGTCGAAGGACTCGAAGCCGAACATTTCCAGATAGGCCTGGTTGGCCCGGATGTGCATGCCTTCGTGGATGTAGGCGATGGGTTCGCGCGAGGAATCGATCAGCATGTCGCAGCGGCGCTGGGTCTCGCGCATCTGCGCCTCCAGCCGGCGCTGCGAGCGGCGGGCGTCGAGGTCGTTCCACTCGGTCATGACGTTCTTGAGGAACTGCTGCGGCCGCTCGCGCAGCGCAACCGCCTGCGCGCCCAGCGCCTGCACGTTTTCCAGGATGTCGTCCGTCACCCCGTCCAGCACCGCCAGCAGCGGCACGTCCTTGCCGCAGCCCATGACCATCTTGGCCACCTGTTCGAACGGCATGTGTTCGCAGGTGTAGTCGGCCAGGACCATGTCCACCGGCTGCTGCTGCGCCAGCGCCTGCGCCAGCTCGTCCAGCGATTCGGGCCGGATCGGGCGCACCGCGATCCCGGAATTGCGCAATCGGCTGACCATGGCCTCGGCGTCGTTGACCTGGTCGGTCACGATGATCAGTCGGAGGGCAACGTCCTTGGTGGTGGCCATGCGTCGGGGGACCGCGGCAGCAGTGGGGATGGGTGAAGGCTACATCATACGGCCGGCACCGTGTCCGCTGCAGCCAATACAAGCGGCGTCTTGCCCGGTTGTCCGGCGATTTCCCGCACCAGCCGCGGCACCAGATAACCGGGCAGCCGGGCCGCGATCGCGGCATGCAGTTCCAGCGCCCGCGCGTCGCCGACCTCGAAGTGCGCGGCGCCAGCGACGCGGTCGAGCTGGTGCAGGTAATAGGGCAGGACGCCGGCTTCGAAGCCGCGCTCGCACAGTGCGGCCAGCGCGTCGACGCCGTCGTTGACGCCGCGCAGGAGCACCGACTGGTTGAGCAGGACGACGCCGATGCCGCGCAGCTTCGCCATGGCGGCATCGACCGAATCATCGAACTCGTTGGCGTGGTTGGCGTGGACGACCAGCGTCGTCGGCCAGGGCAGGTCGCCCAGCCATTCCAGCAGGCCGCCGTCGACGCGCTCGGGCAGCACGATGGGCAGGCGGCTGTGGATGCGCAGGCGGCGAATGTGCGGCACGTCGCGCAGGGCGGCGGTCAGCTCGGCCAGCTTGTGGTCGGCCAGCGACAGGGGGTCGCCGCCGGACAGGATCACCTCGTGGATGGACGCATCTGCGGCGATCAGCGCCACCGCTTCGCGCCAACCGCCGGCCGCTGCGGTGTCCTCGGCATAAGGGTAGTGGCGGCGGAAGCAGTAGCGGCAGTTGACCGCGCAGCTGCCGGTGGCGATCAGCAGGGCGCGGCCGTTGTATTTCCGGATCACGCCATGGCCGCTGCGTGCGGCGGCATCGCCCACGGCATCCAGCCCGAAGCCGGGCACGATGCGTTCCTCGTCCAGGATCGGCAGCACCTGCCGCAGCAGCGGGTCGTGCGGGTCGCCGTGGCGCATCCGGGCGATGAACCCGCGCGGGGCGCGCAGCGGGAATTGCCGTACCGCCGCGTCGGAAATGCGCTTCGCCTGCGACTCAAGGCCGAGCATTGCCAGCAGTTCGCGCGGGTCGCGCACGGCCTGCCGCCACAGCGCTTGCCAGCGGGTTTCCAGCGCATGCTGCAATGGGGTTGGGGCAACGGGTATCATGTGCGACCGCTTCGGTACGCGGCGATGTTGTCGCGTTTCCCCCGATTCCCGCATTTTACATCCCACATTGCATGCCGCCCCGCTGGGCGGCCCCAAGGAGTTTCCATGGCCAGCCTGGGCATGAACGACGTGAAGGCCGGACAGAAGATCCTGGTCAACAACGAACCGTCCGTCATTACCGAAACCGATTACGTCAAGCCCGGCAAGGGTCAGGCGTTCACCCGCGTGCGCTATCGCCAGATCCGCACCGGGCGGGTGCAGGAAATTACCATGAAGTCCACCGACTCGGTGGAAGCGGCAGACGTGGTCGATACCGACATGCAGTATCTGTACAACGATGGCGAGTACTGGCATTTCATGAATCAGGAAACCTTCGAGCAGGTGCAGGCCGACAAGGCAGGCGTCGGCGATGCCGCCAAGTGGATCAAGGGCGAGGAAGACTGCGTCGTCACGCTGTTCAACGGCAACCCGATCCAGGTGACACCGCCGAATTTCGTCGAACTGAAGATCGTCGAGACCGATCCGGGCGTGAAGGGCGACACCGCCGGCACCGGCGGCAAGCCGGCCACGCTGGAAACCGGGGCGGTGGTACGGGTGCCTCTGTTCGTCGGCCAGGACGAGATCATCAAGGTCGATACCCGCAGCGGCGAATACGTTTCCCGCGTGAAGTGACGTCCCGACCCGCGCCCCGGCGCGGCTTAGCCGGAATGTCGTCCCCGCCCGCGCGGGGATCCAGCCTTTCGTGAAGGGAACCCCCATGACCGATTCCGCCACGCAGCCCTGCGACCTGCTGATCGAAGCCGGCTGGGTGGTGCCGGTCGTGCCGCACGGCGTGGTGTTCGAAGACCATGCCGTTGCCGTTTCCGGCGGGCGCATTCTCGCGGTGCTGCCGACCGCCGAGGCGCGCGCGCGCTTTGCGGCGAAAGACACGGTGTCCCGTCCGGATGCCGCGTTGATCCCCGGGCTGGTCAATGCCCACGTTCACAATCCGATGACCCTGCTGCGCGGCGTCGCCGACGACCTGCCGCTGAAAGTCTGGCTGCAGCAGCACATCTGGCCGATCGAAGGCGCCGTCCTGTCGCAGGGCTTCGTCGAGGACGGCGTGCTGCTGGCCATCGTCGAGATGCTGCGCGGCGGTACGACCTGCTGCAACGAGAACTACTTCTTCCCCGACGTGCAGGCGGCCACCTACGCCAAACACGGCTTCCGCGCCCTGGTCGGGTTGCCGGTGATCGATTTTCCAACCGCCTGGGCCGCCAGCGACGACGAATACTTCGAGCGCGCCGGTGCGATTCACGACCAGTGGAAAGGCGATGCGCTGGTGGCGACCGCCTTCGCCCCACATGCGCCCTACACGGTCGGCGACGCCAGCTTCGAGCGGATCCGGATGCTGGCCGACCAGCTCGACATTCCGGTCCACCTGCACCTGCACGAAACCGCGCAGGAAGTGGCCCAGTCGATCGAGAAGCACGGCCAGCGCCCGATCGCCCGCATCGACCGGCTGGGCCTGCTCAACGACCGCCTGATCGCGGTCCACATGACCCAGCTCACCGACGCGGAAATCGCGCTGTGCGCGCAGCGCGGCGTGAGCGTGGTGCACTGTCCGGAATCGAACCTCAAGCTGGCTTCCGGCTTCAGCCCGGTGTGCAAGCTGATCGCGGCCGGGGTGAACCTCGCCATCGGCACCGACGGCTGCGCTAGCAACAACGATCTGGACATGGTCGGCGAGACCCGCACTGCCGCGCTGCTGGCCAAGGCCGTGGCCGGGGATGCGGCCGGCTTTTCCGCGTTCGAGGCGCTGCGCGCGGCGACCCTCGGCGGCGCCAACGCGCTGGGGTTCGGCGACCGCGTCGGCAGCATCGAACCGGGCAAGCAGGCGGACCTGGCCTGCATCGACCTGTCGGCGCCGGAGACCCAGCCGCTGCACCATGTCGTATCGCAGCTGGTCTACGCGTCCAACCGCCGTCAGGTCAGCGACGTGTGGATCGCCGGTGTCCGCAAGCTCGATCGCGGCGAACTGGTCGGCATCGACGTGGATGCCGTGTTGGCCAGCGCCAGATCCTGGCGCGAGCGCATCGCGCAGGTGCGCCTGGCGTGAGCGAATCCGCAAGCGGAATGGGCCGGGGCGTTGCCGAAGGGGCGACACGCTTTCCGGCGCTGGCGCTGTTCGATCTCGACGGCACCTTGCTCGACAGCGCGCCTGACATGGTGGCCACGGTCAACCGCATGCGCGCCTCCCGCGGGCAGCCGCCGATGCCCTTGCCCGAGCTGCGTCCGCATGTTTCGAAAGGCTCGCGGGCGATGAGCGCGGCGGCCTTTCCCGAGTTGGACGGTGAGGTGCCGGATGTGCTGATCCGCGAATTCCTCGACACCTACGAACAGGAGCTGGGCAGGCACGGCGTGCCGTTCGACGGCGTGGAAGCGCTGCTGGCGACGATCGAAGCGTCGGGCAACCGCTGGGGTATTGTCACCAACAAACCCGAATACCTGGCCCGACAGGTGCTCGATGCGCTGGGCTGGGCCGGCCGCTGCGCGATCCTGATCGGCGGCGATAGCCTGCCGCGACGCAAGCCGGATCCGCTGCCGCTGCTGCATGCGGCGCAGACGCTGGGCGTTGCGATTGCCGATTGCGTGTATGTCGGCGACGATCAGCGCGACATCGATGCCGCCCGCGCTGCCGGAATGCGCAGCATCGTTGCGCTGTGGGGCTACCGCCCGGACGGCGACGATCCGGCCGGGTGGGGTGGCGATGCGATGGCAACTCGCGTCGACGATCTTCTGGACCCGGCGATCTGGGGATCGGGGGCATGAGCGACCCCGAGGAACTGCGGCATTTTTTCGACAAATGGCGCGCGCGCTGGCCGGACTGGCCGGTCGCCGAGGCCTTCGTTCCCGAGGCGCAGCGCGAAGTGGCGATGGCCTGGCTGGCGCTTCGCAGCGAACTGGCGGATGCGGCCTGGAGCGGTAGCGATCCAACCCCCGGCGCGGCCAAGCTGGGCTGGTGGGCGGAGGAACTGTTCGGCTGGGCGCAGGGGGCGCGCCGGCATCCGCTGGGGAGGGTGCTGCAGAAGCGGCCAGCGCCCTGGGAGGCGCTGGCGTCCGGGATACCGGCGCTGCGCTCCAGCCGCGTCCAGACCGGAGAACTGGCGCCTGCGGTCAAGGAACTGGAGCCGTTTGCCGAAGGACTGGCGCGGGTGTCTTCTGCCCTGTTCGAGGCGCGGCCAGTGGCATCCAGCTGGACCACCGCGATCGTGCTGCTGGGGGAGCGCGCCCTGCGCCAGCCGCCCAGCGGGACGCCGGGCGAACTCAGCGCACGCGGACTGCTGCTGCAGCCGCGCTTTGACGGATCAAGCCGGCCCGAGCGCATCCACGCCGCGCTGGTGCGTGCGCGACTGCAGCGGCTGATTGCAGGAAAACCGCCCGAGCCGGGGCACTGGCGTGCCCTGCTGACGGCCTGGCGCGCTGCGCGCGGGCAGGTGCAGGCATGACCGCATCGCGATTGAATTGATTTGGGCGAGCGCGGGAATTGGCCGAACGCAGCGTTGCGGTTTCGTCAAGCCGCGCATAGCCGAAGCCGGTAGAATGCCGCAATGCACAACGCTGTCCCGCAACCGCCGCTGCCCGATGTCGCCTTCGACGCGGTTCCGCTTGCGCGCCCGCTGGACTGGGTCGGCATGGACGGAATGGCCTTGCCGGTTCGGGTCGATGGCGCGGACGGGCTGCCGATGCAGGTGTCGGCGACGGTCGACGTCGCGGTCAACCTGCGCGATCCGGCGGCGCGCGGGATCCACATGTCGCGGCTGTATCTGCGGCTGCAGCAGTCGCTGTCCAGCGAAACCCTGGGCGCGCCGTCGCTGCGCCGGCTGCTGGATGCCTGCGTCAGTTCACAGAATGGGCTGGCCGACCGGGCGCGGCTGCGGCTGCGCTTCGATCGCCTGCTGCTGCGCAAGGCCTTGCGCAGCGACAACGCCGGCTGGAAGCGCTATCCGGTGGACATCGAGGCGGAGCTGGCCGAGGGCCACCTGCGGCTGACGCTCGGGTTCGCGGTCGAGTATTCCAGCACCTGTCCGGCGTCGGCCGCGCTTTCGCGGCAGGCCAACGCGCGGCATTTCGCCGAGACGTTTCCCGTGGAGCGGCCGCTGGATGCCGGTCGCGTGCGCGACTGGCTGGCTGGCGAATCGGGCATGATCGCCACCCCGCACGCCCAGCGCAGCCTGGCGCAGGTGCGCGTCGAACTGCGTCCGTCCTTTGACGAGTTGCCGCTGGAACCGCTGATCGACGCGTTGGAGGCCACGCTCGGCACGCCGGTGCAGACAGCGGTCAAGCGTGAGGACGAGCAGGCGTTCGCGCTGGCCAATGGCGCCAACCTGATGTTCTGCGAGGACGCGGCGCGGCGCATGGTGGCCGTGCTGGCCGCCGATCCCCGCGTCGCCGCATGGAGCGTGCGCGCCGCGCATCTGGAAAGCCTGCACCCGCACGATGCGGTGGCTTCGGCCAGCGGGCGGAATCCGCCGTAGGAGCGGCCCCTGGCCGCGATCCGGATTGCCGGGCTACTTGCGTTCCAGCACCAGCTGCGGATCAAGGCGCACGTCGAACCAGTTCATGCCCCAGTGCAGGTGCGGGCCGGTGGCGCGGCCGGTGGCGCCCACGGCGGCGATCGCGTCGCCCTGTCGAATCGCATCGCCCACTTTCACGTCGATGCGCGACAGGTGCAGGAACGTGCTGCTGATGCCGTGACCGTGATCGATCACCAGGGTGCCGCCGGTCAGATACAGGTCGGGCGCCGCGAAGATCACCACGCCCGACGCGGGCGCCTTGACCGGAGTGCCGCTGGCGACGGCGATGTCCATGCCGGAATGCGGCGCGCCAGGCTGGCCGTTGTAGCTGCGGGCGCGACCAAAGCGCCCGCTGATGCGGCCTTCGACCGGACGGATGAATTCCTGTGCGAATCCGGTTTCCTCGCCGTCACGCGTGCGCGTGGCGGCAACCGCCGCCTGCTCGCGTGCGATCCGCTCGGCGATGGCCTTGGGCGGATTCACCGTGGCCGGAGGCACGCCGCGCACGGCTTCGATCGGCCAGTCGCGCGGAGTGATCCGGATGCGGTGTTCGACCCAGCCGCCGGCCGGCTGTTTGACCCGCACCACCGCCTCGCCGCTGGCGTCGCGACCGATGCCGAAAACGAAGGTGCCGTAAGGCGTCACCTTCAGCGTGCGGCCGGAGTATTCGACGACGGCAGCCGGTGAGGTGTTGCCCAGCACCATGCTGCCCTGAGGCACCGAGGCGGGCAGGCGGGTGGGGCGCAGCGCATCGGCGGCGCCGCCGGTCGCCGGGCCGGTTTGCGCCGCGGGCGGGTTGACGGAGGCGGCCTGAGGGACCTGCTGCGCGCTGGCGCAGCCTGCGGCCAGCAGCGCCGCCAGCAGCCAGCCGCCCTTCATCGGTCGAACCGCAGGCGCTGTCCCTGCGGGCCGTTGACGAGCTTGCGGCCGTCCCAGACCTGGACGCCGTTGACCCAGGTCGAGGCGATGCGCGAGCGGAAGCGGTGGCCCTCGAACGGCGACCAGCCGCATTTGCTCAGCACGTCCTCGCGGCGCACGGTCAGAGGCGTGTCTTCCACCAGCACCAGGTCGGCCGCATAGCCTTCGCGCAGGAAGCCGCGCTGCGCCACGTCGAACAGCTGTGCCGGCGCGTGCGCGAACTTCTGCACCACCTGTGCCGTGGTCAGTTGGCCGTCGTGAACCAGATCCAGCGCCAGCAGCAGCGCGTACTGCACCAGCGGCAGGCCGCTCGGCGCTTCGGCGTAGGGCCGGGATTTTTCTTCCAGGGTGTGCGGCGCATGGTCGGTGGCCAGCACGTCGAGGCGATCTTCCGCCAGCCCGCGGAGGATCGCGGCGCGATCGGATGATTCCTTGATCGAAGGATTGCATTTGATCAGGTTGCCCAGACGCGCGTAGTCGGGGCGGGCGTAGAGCAGGAAATGCACGCAGGTTTCGCCGGTGATCCGCTTGCGGCTGCCGTCGGCGCGCAGGATCGGGCCGGGCTCGAACATCGCCACTTCGTCAGCGGTGCTGATGTGCAGGATGTGCAGGCGGGAGCCGTGCCTGCGCGCCAGCGACATCGCCAGCGTGCTCGATTTGACACAGGCTTCGCGCGAGCGGATGTCGGCGTGGCATTCCACCGGGATGTCGTCGCCGTACTTCGCCTTGAACCTGGCGAGGTTGGCGTCGATCGTCGGGGTGTCTTCGCAGTGGGTGATGATCGGCGTCGGCGCTTCGCGGAAAATGCCGTCGAGCGTGTCCGGATCGTTCACCAGCATGTTGCCGGTCGATGAGCCCATGAACACCTTGATGCCGGGCGCGGACCTCGGGTCGAGCGCGCGGATCGCGTCGAGGTTGTCGTTGCTGGCGCCCAGGTAGAAGCCATAGTTGCCCCAGGCGCGGCCGGAGGCGCGGCGGTATTTGTCCTCCAGCGCTGCGGCATCCAGAGTCGGCGGTTGGGTGTTGGGCATGTCCATGAAGCTGGTCAGGCCACCGGCGACCGCCGCCGCCGACTCGGTGGCGATGTCGGCCTTGTATTCCAGGCCGGGTTCGCGGAAATGCACCTGGTCGTCGATCATGCCGGGCAGCAGCCGGCGGCCGTTGGCGTCGATCACGGTTTCGCCGGGTCGGGCGGCAAGGCCGCTGCCGATTTGCGCAATCCGTTCGTCTTCGAAGCGCAGGTCGCCGTCGAATTCACGGCCCTCGTTCACCAGGCGGGCGTTGACGATCAGGGTGGAAGACATTGAGTATCCTTGTATTTTCGGGTTTGGTCCGGCAACGACGGGATGGCTGGGCAGGAGTCTGCGCAATGGCGGACGGAAGGCGCATTCAGGCGGGCGGTACCGGATCGTGCCCGCCCGGATGCAGCGGATGACAGCGCCCGATGCGGCGAATGGCGAGCCAGCTGCCCTTGAACACGCCAAAGCGCGCCAGTGCTTCCATGGCGTATTCGGAGCAGGTGGGCGCGAACCGGCAGTTCTGTCCCAGCAGCGGGCTGATCCAGCGTTTGTAGCCGCGCAGCAGGGCGATGAGGAGCTTGGCGATCACGAAGTTTGGCGATGGGCGGCGTGGCGTGGTTGCCGCCCCGTGCTGGGCAGGTTATAACAGCCCGCCTTACCGGCTCAAGGAAAACCAAGGAATCATCCGACGTGGCTGTGAAGAAACCTGCGAAAAAGACCAACCCCAAGGCCAAATCCACCAAGAAGGCGGTGAAGCCGGCCGCTGCGCGCAAGCCCGCGGTCAAGAAGCCCGCCGTGAAGAAGTCGGTGGTCGCGAAAAAAACGGCGCCCCCGAAGAAGGTCGCGAAAAAGGCGACGGGTGTTGTCAAGAAAGCCGTGGCCGCGGTGAAGAAGCTGGTGGCCGCCAAGAAGGTGGCGGCGAAGAAGCCGGTTGCGAAGAAGCCGGCCGTGAAGAAGACTTCGGTGAAAAAGCCGGCGCCGGCAAGGAAAGCCGTTGCGAAAAAAACGGCCGTCGCCAAAAAGGCCGGTCCGGCCAGGAAACCCGTGGTCGCCAAAAAACCGGTGCCCACCAAGAAACCGGCAGTGGCGAAGAAAACTGCGGTCTCCCAGAAACCGGCTCCGGCCGGCAAGAAAGCGGTTGCGACGCCGAAGAAGCAACCCGCTGCCAAGGCGCCAGCGCCGGTCAAGACAGCCAGCGTTCCGAAACAGCAGACTCCCGCCAAGCCGAAGGGACATGCGCCGACGCCGTCGGTCGTCGCGGCCACGCCCCGGATCCCGGGCAAGGTGGCCGTGGCCGTTCCCAAGTCGGCGGCGGCGCGTCCGACGCCCAAGGTCAAATACAAGGTCGTTGCCTATCGGACCGACGACGCCACCGGACGCCCGATCATTCCGAACGGGTACAAGCCGTCGCCGGACGAGGAATACATGAGCGCACTGCAGCTCGAGTATTTCCGCCAGCGCCTGCTCGACTGGCGCGCGAGTCTGGTCGAGGAGTCCAAGCAGACGATCGAGAACCTCAAGGAAGAGGTGCGCGACGTCGGCGACGAGGCCGAGCGCGCGACCCGCGAAACCGAAAATTCGCTGGAGCTGCGTACCCGCGACCGCTATCGGAAGCTGATCGGCAAGATCGACAGCACGCTCAAGCGGCTGGAGGCGGGCGAGTACGGCTTCTGCGTCGATACCGGCGAGGAAATCGGACTGGATCGCCTCGAGGCGCGGCTGACCGCGGAGCGCACTTTGGACGCGCAGGAGCGCTGGGAGCACATGCAGAAGCAGATGGGCGACTGAGCGTGACTGCGTCGGGATCACGGAAAGGGCGCCGATGGCGCCCTTTCCGTTGCTGAGGCCGGCAAGCGCCGGATTCCGGTTTCCCGCTACTGCAATTCCCGCAGATCCAGTCGCCGCAGCCTGGGGGCGAGCCTCGCGGTCGTCGTCACCACGCCCAGCGTGACGAAACCGCCGAGGATCATCGCCGGGACCAGTCCGAGCAGCTTCGCCATCACGCCATCGTAGAAGGCGCCCAATTCGTTGGAGGAGCTGACGAAGATGCCGTTGATCGAGGACACGCGGCCGCGCATGTCGTCGGGCGTCACCAGCTGCATGATGGTCGAGCGCATCACCACCGAGACCCCGTCGCACATGCCGTAGAACACCAGCAGCGCGCCCGACAGCCACAGGTTGCGCGACAGCGCGAAGGCGATCGTGCATAACCCGAAGCAGGCGACCGCCCACAGCAGGACCGGGCCGGCGTGGCGTTCCAGCGGATGCCGGGTCAGCCACAGCGCCACCAGGATCGAGCCGATCGCCGGTGCCGCCCGCAGGAAGCCGAACGCTTCGGCGCCGGCGTGCAGGATGTCCTTGGTGAACGCCGGCAGCATCGACACCGCGCCGCCGAGCAGGACCGAGAACATGTCCAGCGCCATCGCGCCGAGCATGATCTGGTTGCCGGCGACGAAGCGCGCGCCCTCGGCGATGCTGGCCAGCACCGGGCCGCGCTGCTGCTGCAGCGCCGGTTCGGTGACGCGCATCAGCAGCAGGGTGGCGGCGGCCGCCAGCGCCATCACGGTGGCCGAGCCGTAGGCGATCGATTTGCCCAGCGCTCCCACGATCAGGCCCCCAAGCGCCGGTCCGAGGATCAGCCCGGTCTGGAACACCACGCTGCCCATGCTGGCGCCGGTGGTGAACTGTTCGCGCCGCAGCACCCGCGCGAACAGGGCGTTGTAGACCGGCCCGAGGAAGGAGCGGCCGACGCCGCCGATGGCCACCGCCAGGTAGATCGGCCAGGTGCCGTGGGTGTGAAGCACGATGTTGCCGGCGACCAGCGCCAAGGCGGCGGCGTTGACCGCCAGCAGCAGGCAGGCGGCGGCGCCGAGTTTGCGACGCGGCAGGTGGTCGACCAGATAGCCGGAAAACGGTGCCACGCAGAAGTAGGGGATGACCTCGGCCAGGCCGACCAGTCCGAGCGACAGGGTGTCGTGGGTCAGCTCGTAGATGTGCCAGCCGACCGTCACCGACACCACCTGGTAGGACAGCAGGGTGCAGATGCGGTAAAGCATCAGCCAGCGGAAGCCGATGCTGCCCAGCGGCGAGGCGGGCCGGCTCATCCGGCGAGGGCGGACCGGGCGCGTTCGCGGATGAAATCCAGCAGTGCGGCCAACCCGTTGCTGCGGGTGGGCGACAGGTGCCTGGACAGCCCGATCGCGGCGATGTAATCGGGTTCGGTCGTGACGATCTCGTTCGCGCTGCGCCCGGAATAGACGCGCAGCGCGAGGTAGATCAGTCCGGAAACGATGACCGAATCGCTGATCGCATGGAAATCGAGGCGCTGCGCGTCGCCTTCCGCCACGATCCACACCAGCGACTGGCAGCCGTGCAGGCGGTGCTCCTCGGTTTTCCAGTCTTCGGGAAATTCCGGCAGCTTGTGGCCGAGATCGATCAGGTACTGGTAGCGCTCCGACCAGTCGCCGAAGAAGCCGAATTCGTCGGCAATGGCGGCTTGGGCTGCGGCGGCGGTGGGTTCCAGCGGGAAGGGGTTGTCGGTCATGAGGTTTGCGAAAGCGGGAAGGTTGCGAACGGTGACGTGATGACACGTTGTCCTGGCGGGTTTCGCGGCGGCCATCCGCGTCGGTCGCCCCCACGGGATCGCCGCTCAGGTTGCGCGTCCGGCTCCAATTCGCGGGCGCAGGCCATCCATGGCCTGCTCGATCCCGTGGGGG
>NZ_JAMQHN010000032.1 GCF_025993755.1 Thermomonas sp.
AACAGCAACAGCAACAGCAACAGCAACAGCAACAGCAACAGCAACAGCAACAGCAACAGCAACAGCAACAGCAACAGCAACAGCAACAGCAACAGCAGAGTCCCGCGCGGTCGTCCGGAGCGGGGGGGCCGCGCCAGATCCGCCCAGAGGACCCCCAGGCGCAGCAGCGTGCCAATGCGGCGCAGCGCCAGCGGATGCAGGAGGCTCTGCGGGGGCGTCGGCAGGCAGCGGACCAGCGCCCGACGGATGCGGAAAACGCCCGGGAAACCCCGGAGCAGCGCGAGCGGCGGTTGAGCAACCAAGCCTGGTTGCAACGGGTCCTGGACGATCCCGGCGCGCTGCTGCGCGCGCGGTTCCTGCGCGAGGCGCAGCGCCGCAGCGGAGAGACGCAATGATGCGGGCGTCGCGGGTCGGGCTGTGGCTGTTGCTGGCTTGCCTGGCGCTGCCGGTCCACGCGCAGACGCGCGCATGGCTGGATCGCAATGAAATCAACTTCGGCGAAACCGTCGCGCTCAACATCGAAACCGATCAATCGGTCGATGCCGCCGATTACGCGCCGCTGGAAAAACAGTTCGACATTGCCGGCCAGACCCTGCGCCGCAGCCTGGAGTGGACGAACGGACGCAGCCGGTCCCGCACCCTGCTTGCGGTCGGCCTGCGCCCGCGCGCGCCCGGCGTGATCACCATTCCGCCTCTGCGGGTCGGCGCCGCGACGACCGAGCCGCTGCGGCTGGTGGTGCGCCCGCCGGCGGCGCAGTCGGCGAACGCGAGTTCGGATCTGTTCGTCGAAACCGAAGTGGACGACGACCATCCCTACGTGCAGCAATCGGTGGGTGTGACGGTTCGACTGAATTACGCATTGCCCTTGCAGTCCGGCGAGTTGACGCAGGATCCGCCGGATGGTGCCACGCTCCAGCAGATTGGCGAGGATCGGCGCTACACCCGGGATCTCGACGGCCGGCGCTATCGCGTCGTCGAGCGACACTATCTGCTGATCCCCGAACGCAGTGGGGTCTTGACCGTTCCCGGGGCGCGCTTCAACGGCCTGCGCGACAGCGACGTGTTCAGCTCCCTGTTCGGCGGCGGCGATCGGCAGGACGTGTCGGTGGCCGCGCCCGCGCGGCGGATCGAGGTGCGTCCGATCCCGGCGGCTGCGGGCCAGCCCTGGCTGCCGCTGCGCGGTCTGAGTTTGCGCTATCTGCGCAAGCCGGCGCGCGCGCGCGCCGGCGAAGCGGTGCAGATCGAGATCGGGATGACGGCTGAAGGCGCCACCGACGTCCAGCTGCCGCCGCTGGAGCTGGAGGGCGTGGCAGGGGCGCAGGTGTTCGCCGATCCCGCGCAAGCGGATACGCAGGTGATCGACGGCAAGCTGCGCGCGACCGTGCGGCGCACTTTCTCGCTGGTGCCCGGACAAAGCGGCCCGCTCACGATTCCCGGGCCGAGCGTGTCCTGGTGGGATGCGACCGCGGGCGTGGCGCGAACGACGCAATTGCCGCCGCTGCAGCTCGATGTGGCATCTGCGAGCGGGGCGTTGGGCGGCGGGGCGAAGGGGGCGCCAGCGGGTGGCGCGAATGCCGCGGCAGCGAATGCCGCGGCGAATGGTGGCGAGCGGTCATCGCCATCGACTGCGGGGGTGCCTGGACGGTGGGCGATCGCGGCGAGCCTGGTGGGTGTCTTGTTGCTGGTATCGCTGGGAATCTGCCTTTGGAGTCGGCGTCTGGCAAGCGCATCGGGCGGTCAGGATCGGCCGTTGCCGGCGCCGCTGGCCAAGGCCTTGGACAAGGGCGATTTCGCGCAGATTTCCCTCGCCCTGACCCGGCAGGCGAACTTGCAGGCGGACGATCTGGAAGGCGTGCTCGCGCGGCTGGATGACGCGTCGCAGCGCAGCGCCGTTGCGTTGCTGCAGTCCGCGCTCTGGGGTGACGGCAGCGCTGACGATGCGCGTCGTGCCCTGCGCGCCGCGTTCGCCGCTGGCGCGCGCTGGCAAAAGCCGGCTTCATCCCGTTCCGATCTGCTGCCGCCGCTTTATCCGATGTGAGTGTGTGCGTTTGTTAAGCTCGCCCCCTTGCACTGGAGGAGGTGGTTCGATGGCCGAGGGCAAACGCGGACAGCTGGCGCTGCACTGGAAGATGCTGATCGGCTTCCTCGCCGGCCTCGGCCTCGGTTTGCTTGCGCACTACCTGTCGGGCGCGGAGGCGGGCTGGGTGCAGAACCTGACCGAGTACGTCACCCAGCCGGTCGGCACGCTGTTCCTGCGGCTGATTTTCATGCTGGTGATCCCGCTGCTGTTCTCGGCGCTGATCATCGGCGTGGCCGAAATGGGCGACGTGCGTTCGCTGGGCCGGGTGGGGTGGAAGACGCTGGCGTACACCATCGTTGCCTCCGGAATCGCCGTCGTGCTCGGATTGACGTTGGTCAACTGGCTGCATCCGGGCGGTGGCGTCGATCCCGAGGTGGCGCGCTCGATGCTGGCGCAAAGCGCGGAGCGTGCGCAGGCGATCGTGAGCGGGGCTGGCGAGCAGCCCAGGGGCCTGGACATGCTGCTGAGCGTCGTGCCCGACAACGTGGTGGCGGCCGCGGCCAACAACACCATTCTCGCGGTGATGTTCTTCGCGCTGATGCTGGGGATCGGGCTGGTACTGGTGCGCACCGAGGCCACCGAGGCGCTGCTGCGCGGCATCCAGGGCCTGTTCGAAGTGTCGATGAAGCTGATCGAGCTGGTCATCTCGCTGGCGCCGTACGCGGTGTTCTGCTTCATGTTCAACCTCGCCGCCCTGTTCGGCTGGGACCTGCTGCGCTCGCTCGGCGCCTACGTCGGGGTGGTGGTGCTGGCGCTGGCTCTCCATCTCGTCGTGGTGTATTCGCTGATGCTGCGGTTCCTCGGCGGCTGGTCGCCGGCGCGCTTCTTCAAGGGCGTGCAGGAAGCCATGGTGATGGCGTTTTCCACGGCATCCAGCAACGCCACCCTGCCGGTGTCGCTGCGGGTCGCCGAGGAGCAGCTGCACCTGCCGCGGCGGATTTCGCGCTTCGTGCTGACCGTGGGGGCGACTGCGAACCAGAACGGCACCGCGCTGTTCGAGGGCGTGACCGTGCTGTTCCTCGCGCAGTTCTTCGGCGTCGATCTGAACCTGCAGCAGCAGCTGACGGTGATGTTCGTGTGCATCCTCGGTGGCATCGGCACCGCCGGCGTGCCGGCCGGCTCGCTGCCGGTGGTGGCGCTGATCTGCGGCATGGTCGGGGTGCCGCCGGAGGGGATCGGCCTGATCCTCGGGGTCGATCGCTTCCTCGACATGTGCCGCACCACGCTCAACGTCACCGGCGACTTGATGCTGGCGGCGGTGGTGTCCAAGGGCGAGCCGGCCGACGCGCCGGAGCCGGAGCCGGCCGCGACCGCCTGATCCGTCTGGGGTGAATCGAACTGTGAACCGAGGCGCGCGCGGTCAGCAGGCCGTTCCCAGCGGGCGAGCGAGGGTTGGAAATGCCTTGAGCAGTCGGTGATCCATCGTGACCAGTTGCGTTCCCAGTGCCGCCGCCAGTGCGATGAACTCGCAGTCGTAAGCCGAACACTCGCTGTCGCGCACCCGCTCCAGCACCTGCCGTGACTCCGGCACATGCTCCGCGCCGTCGAGCAGCGCTTCCGCCTCGTGCTGAATCGCCTGCGCCTGCTCGAACTCCAGCAGGTCGCGCCGCAGGCAGCCGGCCAGGATGTTGCGGAACTCGCTGCGCCACAGGAGTGGCACGTGCCAGTCCGGGTCGTCTTCGAGCAGCCGTTCCGCCGCCTCGGTGAACTCCCCCGGCAGGTACAGATACGCCAGCACGTTGGAGTCCACCACGATCACGCGCGGCCCTCGCGCTTCAACTGATCGAGCGTGCTTGCGCCGAAGACACCGGGCCGCAACCCGGCGCGCAGCGCCCGCGCCCGCGCGAGGCGCTCCTCGGGCGCGATGCCGCCGGGCGCCAGCGCCGTTTCCAGGCACACGATCGCCTCGCTGTTCAAGCTGCGCCGATGCCGCGCGGCCGTGGACTTGAGCCGCGCATACACCGCATCGGGGATGTTCTTCAGGGTGAGGGTGGTGGGCATGCGGACGCCTCCCGTGCGTTGAAACCAGTATACAACCATTTCGGTTCCATTGGCAATGGCCGGCACGGCAGCGCAGGCGGTGGCGAGGTGGGTGGCAGGCATGGATGCAGCTTGCGGTGTGCCGCATCGCCACGGAATCGGGGTTTGCCGCGTTGCTGTGTGAGGGTTTGCCGCAGCGGGTGGGGCAAGTTCGGCGCGAGGCTCGATTCGATACATTGCCGACGCGCTGGCTGCGGCGTGCCCTGCACTTGCAATGTCCGTAATATCGAACTATTTTCATAAAACAGGGTAAATTGAATGAAATAGCGGACATGTCGAATCAAACTTCATTCAACCCGCGCGAGTTGGGCCGCGCCCTGCGGGCGGAGCGCCGCGCGCTCGGCCTGACCCAGCGGGCGTTGGCCGAGTCTGCGGGCTATCGCCGGCAGACCATCGTGGATCTGGAGGCGGGCCGAAACGTGTCCGTGCAGACCTTGTTCGCGGCATTGAGCGCCTTGGGAAAAGGGCTGAGGCTGATGGACGCACGCCCCGATCCCGACCAATTGTCCAGCCTGCTGGATGCGCCGGATGAAGATTAAGCGACTGCACGTCACCACACCGCTGGGTCTTGCGGGCGATCTGCATCGCGAGTCGCAATACGTCTTCAACTATGCGACCACGGATCGGCGCGGCGAGGTGTCGCTGACGATGCCGATCCGCGCGCAGAGCTACGCCGGCAATCCGCTGCCGCCGGTGTTTGCGATGAACCTGCCGGAAGGCTATCTGTACGACATGATCGTCCGGCGGATGGCCAAGCACGAGCGCATCGACGACATGCGCCTGTTGGCCATCACCGGCCGTCAACAGATCGGTCGCCTGCAATTCGCGGTGCCGGGAGAGCAGCGGCAGGAGCAGGTGCCCCGCATTGGATTGACGCAGTTGCGGACCGAGCGTGCATCGCGCGAACTGTTCGAGTTTCTGGTGGACGCCTACTTCGATTCCGGCATTTCCGGCGTGCAACCGAAGGTGATGCTGCCGGATGCGGACAGGCTGGCGGGACTGCCCGCCGACCGCGCCACGCTGGTGCATTCCGACCTGATCGTGAAATCCGGCGGCGGTGAGTACGAACAGCTCGCGCGCAACGAATTCCTGTGCATGGATGCCGCACGCCGTGCCGGTCTGACGGTGCCGGAGTTCTGGCTGTCCGACGACGGCAGCCTGTTCATCATGCGCCGCTTCGACCTGACGCCCGCGCGGCGCGGATTCGAGGACATGTCGGTGCTGATGGGCAAGACGCGCGACCCGCAAGGCAACTACAAGTACACGGAAAGCTACGAGGCGATCACGCGCTTCATCGTGGCGCTGACCGGCACCGATGCGTCTGCGAACCTGGCGGCGTTCTTCGAGTATCTGGCATTCTGCGCGATGGTGCGCAATGGCGATGCGCACCTGAAGAATTTCGGCCTGACCTACGACGACCCGGTGACGGGAAGCCGACTGCTTGCCCCCCTGTACGACGTGGTGACGACCACGGCCTACCCGTATCTGAACTGGCGCACGGGCGAGCAGCGGGTGGATAGAACGCTGGCGCTCAAACTTTTTTCCGGCGCGAAACACCGCAACTTCCCGTCGCGCGGCGACCTGCTGGAGTTCGGACGGACGATCTGCCGCGTGCGCCGCCCGGAGCAGGTGCTGGAGCGCATCGGCACGGCGATGTCGGAGACGTGGCAAGCGCACGGCGCGCGGCTGGAAGGCGATTTCCGGGAGCGCATGGCCACCGAATGGGAGGCCGGCAGGCAGGCGATTGCGGCGACGCAGGTGTTCGTGGGGCGGTGATTCGGTTTTGCCGCGCTGTAGTGCTCGTTGCAATGAAGCTCGAGCCGTTGCCAGCCGGTGGATGCCTGGCTCAGCACCCAGCTAGCATTCGGTGCAACTATCCCATTGGTGATTGGACTAATGATGTTTCACGGTGGCGAATACGGGGTCTCTGTTTGGGCGTCTTTGTTTGTAGCTGCTCCCGTAGGTCTGGTGGGGTGGGCGATTTGCGCGCTGTACCTGACTGCGACTGGTCGCTAAGCGGCCCCAAGGCGCTCTGGCGGATCCTTAAATCGAGGCTCTGCGGTGGATGAGATCGCCACCGCGACACCGACCCGCGCGGAGTGGGACAATAGGCGTTCATCCCCCGTATTGCCCGCCATGACCGCGCCCAGCCGCCGCGACCTCGCCAACGCCATTCGTTTCCTCGCCATCGATGCGGTGCAGGCCGCCAACTCGGGCCATCCGGGCATGCCGATGGGCATGGCCGACATCGCCGAGGTGCTGTGGAACGATTACCTGAAGTTCAATCCGGCCGATCCGGGCTGGCATGACCGCGACCGTTTCATTCTGTCCAACGGGCACGGCTCGATGCTGCAGTACGCGCTGCTGCATCTGAGCGGGTATGCCGTGTCCATCGACGACCTGAAGCAGTTCCGCCAGCTCGGCAGCAAGACGCCGGGACATCCGGAAAATCACGTCTGTCCGGGCGTGGAGACGACGACCGGGCCGCTGGGGCAGGGGCTGGCCAACGCGGTCGGGTTCGCGCTGGCGGAAAAATTGCTGGCGCGGCGCTTCAATCGCAAGGAGCACGCCATCGTCGATCACCGCACCTGGGTCTTCCTCGGTGACGGCTGCCTGATGGAAGGCATCAGCCACGAGGCGGCGTCGCTGGCCGGAACGCTGCGCCTGGACAAGCTGGTCGCGTTCTGGGACGACAACCGCATCAGCATCGACGGCGACACCGACGGCTGGTTCACCGACGACACGCCCAAGCGTTTCGAGGCCTACGGCTGGAACGTGGTGCGCGGCGTGGACGGACACGATGCGGCGTCGATCAAGGCCGGCATCGAGGCCGCATTGGCCTGCACCGACCGGCCGACGCTGATCTGCTGCCGCACCACGATTGGTTTCGGGTCGCCGCACAAGGCCGGCAAGGAGTCCTCGCACGGCGCGCCGCTGGGGCAGGACGAGATCGCGCTGACGCGCGCGGCGCTTGACTGGCCACATGCGCCGTTCGAGATTCCAGCGGAAATCTACGCCGGTTGGCGCGCGCGCGACCGTGCTGCCGACGAGGCGGGCTGGCAT
Source organism: Thermomonas sp. (assembly GCF_025993755.1). GTDB lineage: Bacteria > Pseudomonadota > Gammaproteobacteria > Xanthomonadales > Xanthomonadaceae > Thermomonas. Next base: position 7,184 of record NZ_JAMQHN010000032.1, read on the forward strand.
GCGCGCTTCGCCGCCTACAAGGCCGCGCATCCCGAAGCCGCTGCCGAGTTCGAGCGGCGCATGGCGGGCGATCTGCCGCAAGGCTTCGATGCCGCCGCCGATGCCTTCATCGCGAAGTTGCAGGCCGAAGGGCCGGTGGTCGCCTCGCGCAAGGCCTCGCAGATGGCGATCGAGGCGTTCGCGCCGCTGCTGCCGGAACTGATCGGTGCCTCCGCCGACCTCGCGCATTCCAACCTGACGCTGTGGAAGGCCAGCACGCCGGTGACGACGGACGATGCGGGCGCCAACTACATCCATTCCGGCGTGCGCGAGTTCGGCATGACCGCGATGAGCAACGGGCTGGCGCTGCACGGCGGTTTCCTGCCGTTCGACGCCACCTTCCTGGTGTTCTCCGACTACGCCCGCAACGCGGTGAGGATGAGCGCGCTGATGCGGGCGCACGCGATCCACGTCTATACCCACGATTCGATCGGGCTGGGCGAGGACGGTCCCACCCACCAACCTGTCGAGCATCTGGCCGCGCTGCGCTACATTCCGGACAACGACGTGTGGCGCCCCTGCGACGCGGTGGAGTCGGCGGTGGCGTGGAAGTGCGCGATCGAGCGCGCGGACGGCCCGAGCTGCTTGGTGTTCAGCCGCCAGAATCTGCCGCACCAATCGCGCGACGCGGCGCAGGTCGCGGCTATCGCGCGCGGCGGCTACGTGCTGAAGGACAGCGTGGGCGCGCCGGAGTTGATCCTGATAGCGACCGGCAGCGAAGTCGGTCTGGCGATGCAGGCGGCGGCGCAGCTGGGCGAGGGCGTGCGGGTGGTGTCGATGCCCTGCACCAGCGTGTTCGATCGCCAGGATGCCGCCTGGCGCGAGGCCGTGCTGCCGAAGGCGTGCCGCAGGCGTGTTGCCATCGAGGCCGGCGTCACCGATTTCTGGCGCAAATACGTGGGGCTGGACGGCGCGGTGATCGGCATCGACAGCTTCGGCGCCAGCGCGCCGGCGGATGCGCTGTTCGCGCACTTCGGGATCACCGTCGAGGCATTGATTGCGGCTGTTTCCACACTAGAATAGGAACAAGAATCGTTCGCAGCAAAACCGCCTTGCCGTCCATGCTGGCTTTGCGTTCCCCGCGTCTGTTGCACTGGATGACCCGCCTCGCGCTGGCGGCGGCGTTGCTGCTGGCCGTGGTGCCAACCGTCAGCCGCTGGGTGGACGGCAGCCAGGCCGGCATGGTGTCGCACATGGCGATGATGGCCGCCGGCGAACGGGCGGCGATGGACATGGCCGATGATGGCGCGGGCATGGCGATGCACACCCTGGCGTCGGATGCAGACCGACCTGGGGCCGCACATCACCATGCCATCGACGCCGGGCAATCGCCGATGCCCATGCCAATGGGCGATGGCGATGTATGCGCCTACTGCCCGCTGCTGGCGTCGCTGGCACCGATCCTGATTGCGCTGGTCGTCCTGCTGCCGCTGCGGCCCGACGTTCCGCGTCCGCAGCTGACGCGGCGTCCTCCCCGAGGGCAACCGCTGCTGCGCGGCCTGGGTGCGCGAGGGCCGCCGATCCTGCTCTGAACACAAGCATTTTCCCGTGCGGGGCCTTGCCTCGCCTTCTTGTGATTTGGAGTTCACATGTCTACCTCCCATTTCGCGGCGACGCGCCCGTCGCGTCGCGCGCTTGCCTGCGCGCTTGCGCTCGTACTGCTTCCCCTTGCCGCTGCTGCTGCCGATCACGATACTGCCGATGACGATCCGCAGGTCATCACGCTGGGCCGGGTCCAGGTGCTGGGGACCCGCGATGCGGCCGATACCGAACGCGCACAGACGCCCGGCGCGGTCAGCCTTGTCGATGGCGAAACCTTGTACCAGCGTGCGGTCGACAACCTGGCCGATACGCTGCGCTACGTCCCCGGCGTGTGGGCCGTCAGTGGCAGCGGCGGTGATGCCCTGTTCATCACCAGCCGCGGTTCCAACCTGGACGCAACCGACTACGACAACAACGGCGTCAAGCTGTTCCAGGACGGCCTGCCGGTGACAACGGCCGACGGCAACAACCACAATCGCTTTCCCGACCCGATGGCGGCACGGCGGATCGTCGTGGCCCACGGAGCCAACGCCCTGACCTATGGCGCCAGCACGCTGGGTGGCGCCATCGACTTCCAGTCCGCGACCGCGCGCGATGGCAACGCCGGGCAGATCTTCCTCGAAGGCGGCAGCGCCGGAACGTTCAATGCGCGCGCCAGCGTGGGCGGCGTGAGCGATGCTCTGGACGGAATGCTGACGGTCGAGGGCCGGCAGCGCGACGGTTGGCGCGAGCACAGCCGTCAGGAGCGCTGGGGCGTGTACGCCAACGCCGGCTGGCAGGCATCGGAGAACCTTGACCTGCGCGTGTTCGCCAGCCATGTCGACAACCGTCAGGAATTGCCGGGTGCGCTCACCCTGGCCCAGTTCAACGCCGACCCGAGCCAGGCCAACCCGTCCGCAGTCTCCGGCAATTTCCAGCTGAACGTGCGGACCCGCCGGCTGGCCGCCAAGGGCGAATGGCGCATTGACGAGCGCAGCCGCCTCGAATTCGGCCTGTCCTGGGAAACGCAGAACCTCTACCACCCGATCGTGGACAAGGTGATGGTGGACTTCGACGGCCCGGGCCCGATGCCGCCGGTGGAAGTGTTCAGCCTGCTCATCAACAGCGACCAGCGCACACTGGCCGGGATGCTGCGCTACAGCGTCCAGATCGGAAACCACGACGTGCTGGCCGGCATCAACCTGGCCGACACCCATCTTGAAGGCGGCAACTACCGCAACGACGGCGGCCACCGCAACGGCCTGACCGACGCCCTCGACTACCGTTCCCGCAGCGCCGAGCTGTTCCTCGTGGACCGCTGGAAGATCGACGCCGACTGGACCCTGGTCTACGGCGCGCAGGGCGTGTTGACCCGCCGCGATGTGCGCAGCCTGAAGGTGGCTACCGGCGTCCTGAGCAACCCCAAGGCCGATTACGCGTCCTTCAATCCACGCCTTGGCGTGATTCGCGCGCTGGGCAGCGGCAACGAAGCCTACGCCAGCATCAGCCGGCTGTACGAAGCGCCCACCACGTTCGAGCTCCAGGACGATGTGCGCGGTGGCAACGCCACCCTCGACGCCATGCACGGTGGTGTCGTCGAGGTCGGTCTGCGCGGTTCCCGGGCGGCGTCTGCGGACGTGGTCGGCTGGCGCTGGGAGGCGTCGCTGTATTACGCGCGGATCCGCGACGAGATCCTGTCCATCGACGATCCCGCGGCGCCGGGTACCAGCCTGTCCGCCAACGTGCCGCGCACCGTCCACGCCGGCCTCGAAGCCCTGATCGGCGCCAGCATCCCGTTTGCAGGCGGCGCGCACCGGATCGAACCGCTGGTCAGCGTCACCTGGAATGCGTTCTCCTTCGATGACGATCCGGTCTACGGTGACAACCGGCTGCCCGCCGCGCCGCGTTACGCGCTGCGCGGTGAGCTGCTGTACCGCAACGACGCCGGCTTCTTCTTCGGCCCGACCTTCGATGTCGTCGGCCCGCGCTACGCCGATTTCGGCAACACCTACCGGATCGGCGCCTACGGCCTGATCGGGCTGCGCGTCGGCATGTCCGGCGAGCGCTGGGATGTGTTTGCCGAGCTGCGCAACCTGGCGGATCGCAGGTACGTCGGCACCCTCAGCGTGCGCGATTACGCCGGCGTGGGCGATGCCATCCTGCAACCGGGTGCGCCGCGAACGCTGTCCCTGGGCCTGCGCATGAGGTTCTGAGCGAGCACGATGCGCGACGTGCGTGGCACCGGCCGGCGCCATGAGCGGCGACCAACGACCGGGAAATCGATCGAGGAAAAGGCGAATGAAGCGGATGAGGGATGGGCGCTGGCGCTCGTGGTACCCCGGGGCGTCCATGCGGACGGCGGGTGCGCTGTTCGCGCACTTCGGCATCACTGTCGAAAAATTGATCGAGGTCAGTATCGCGGTGCGCGTGCGGTCATAACATTACCGGCACGGTGATCTTGCGCTCGCCCTGTTTCCACGCCCGGATGGCCCGCCTCGCGCTGGTGGCCCTCTTGTTGATGCTGGCGATGCCCACCGTGAATCGCTGGCTGGAAAGCGCCCGCGCGGACACGGCGCCCGCCGCTGCAATGTGGCATGTCGATGCGGGCATGGCGACCGCTGGCATGATGGCGCACGGCGCCGCCGCGGACATGCACCTGGCCTCGATGGCGGCGCACCATCACGCGCCCGACGTGGGCATGCCGATGGCGATGCACCATCACGCGGCCGACGCCGGCCAATCGCCCGCACCGATGCCGATGCCAATGCCGATGGGCGGTCCGGGCGACGTCTGCGGCTATTGCCCGCTGCTGGCATCGCTGGCGCCGGTCCTGCTCCTATTGGTGGTCCTGCTGCCGCTGCGCCCGTGCGTGCCGCTGGCGGCATGGACGCCGCAGGTTGCGCATCCCCTGCCGCAGCTACGCGGCCTGGGGGCAAGGGGGCCGCCGCTCCAGCTCTGAACCACAAGCGTCCACCGGCGGACTTCCGCCATCCCACTTGTGCTTTGGAGCCAACATGAATTCCCTTCGTTCCGCGACGGCCGCGCCGTCGCGCCGTGCGCTTGCCTGCGCGCTTGCGCTCGCCCTGTTCCCCGTGTCCGCACTTGCCGCCGACGGCGAGGACGACGCGAAAACCCTCGACCGCGTGGTGGTCATCGGCATGCAGACCCAGCCGCTGACCTTCGAGACCGACCCGAAGCTGCCGCGCCAGCCGGTGCCGGCCAGCGACGGCGCCGATTACCTCAAGACCATCCCCGGCTTCACCGCGCTGCGCAACGGTGGCACCAACGGCGACCCGGTGCTGCGCGGCATGTTCGGTTCGCGCCTGAACCTGCTGACCAACGCCGGCAGCATGCCCGGCGCCTGTCCGTCGCGGATGGACAACGCGATGTCCTACGTCGCCCCCGAAACCTTCGATGCGCTGGTGGTGGTGAAGGGCCCGCAGACCGTGCAGTGGGGGCCGGTGGGCTCGGCCGGCACGGTCCGCTTCGAACGCGACACGCCGCGCTTCGAGCAGCGCGAACTGCGCGTCCAGGGCAGCCTGCTCGGCGGCAGCTTCGGCCGCAACGACCAGGTGCTGGAGCTGCTGGCCGGCGCCCCGCGCGGCTACGTGCGGCTGGATGCCAACCGTTCGGAAGCGCGCGACTACGAGGACGGCGACGGCGTGCGCGTGCCGTCGGCCTGGCACAAGTGGAATGCTGACCTGGCGCTGGGCTGGACGCCCGATGCCGATACCCTGCTGGAGCTCTCCGTCGGCGCCGGCGACGGGTGGGCGCGCTATGCCGGCCGCGGCATGGACGGCTCGCAGTTCCGCCGCGACAGCCTCGGCCTGCGCTTCGAAAAAACCTTCGTCGGCACCCTGCGCAAGGTCGAAGCCAACGCTTACCGCAACGCCGCCGATCACGTGATGGACAACTACAGCCTGCGCACGCCCAACCCGATGGGCAGCATGCCGATGCCGATGGGCTCCAACGTCGAGCGCACCACCAGCGGCGGCCGGGTGGCGCTGGAATGGGGCTGGCAGGCGTTCTCGCTGGTCGCGGGCGTGGATGCGCAGCGCAGCGAACACCGGCGCCGCAATGCGATGGGCCGCGATGTCTGGCGCACGCGTCCCTGGACCCGCGATGCCGACTTCCGCCAGCATGGACTGTTCGCGGAGGGCACCTGGGCGCTGGCTGATGCGCAGAGGCTGGTGGCAGGTGTGCGCGTGGATCGTGCCGAAGCCACCGACCGTCGCGCCATCGTCGGCACCCCGGCGATGGTCAATCCCAGCTTCGGTCAGACCCGCAGCGAAACCCTGCCGGCCGGTTTCCTCCGCTACGAGCGCGACATCGTCGGCAGCGGCTTGGGCTGGTTCGCGGGCGTGGGCCTCACCCGGCGCATGCCCGACTACTGGGAGCTGTTCTCGCCCAATCGCGGGCCGATGGGCAGCGCCAACGCCTTCGTCGGCGTGCAGCCCGAGAAGACCACCCAGCTCGATGCCGGCCTGCAGTGGCACGGCGCGCGCGGCAGCGCGTGGGTGTCCGGCTACCTCGGGCGGGTCGAGGATTTCATCCTGTTCCGCTACATGAGCGGCGGCATGATGGGCAGCACCTCGATGGCGACCAATGTCGATGCCCGCATCCACGGTGCCGAAGCCGGCGGCGAATTCCGCCCGACGAAGGACTGGACGCTGGGCGGCAGCGTGGCCTGGGCCTGGGGCGAAAACGCCGATGCCGGCACCGCGTTGCCGCAGATGACGCCGCTGGAGGGCCGCTTCACCGCCGCCTGGGACAACGGCCGCTGGAACGCCGGCGTGCTGCTGCGCGCGGTGGCTGCGCAGACCCGGGTGGCGCCGATGCAGGGCAACGTCGCCGGCCGCGACCTCGGCCCCAGCGCGGGCTTCGTCACGCTGGCGCTCAATGGCGGCTATCGTGTCAGCGAGCGGCTGCAGCTCACCGCCGGCATCGACAATGTGTTCGACCGCCGCTACAGCGAGCACCTGAACCTGGCCGGCAACGCCGACTTTGGCTACCCGGCGCTGCCGGTGCGGATCGACGAGCCGGGGCGCAATCTCTGGCTGAAGCTCAACTTCACGCTGTGACGCAGCGATGATGCCGTTCGTGGTGGACTTGTCCCACCGCGTGCGGCATCGGACCAACCAATGACAAGGAGAAGGCAAATGAAGCGGATGACGGGATGGGCACTGGCGCTGGCGCTGGTGGCGTTCGGTGGTGTCCAGGCGGGGAACGCCGGCGGCGAGTTGCGCATCGAAAATACTTGGGCGCGGGCCACGCCCGCCGTGGCGCCGGTGGCGGCGGGCTATCTGACCGTCGTCAATGATGGCGATACGGCCGACCGGCTGCTGCGCATCGACAGCGCGATCGCCCAGCGGATTGAAATGCACCAAACCGTGCACGAGGACGGCGTGATGCGGATGCGCAGGATCGAAGGTGGCATCGTCGTCCCGGCGCACGGTCGGGTGGTGTTTGCTCCCGGCGGCAATCACCTGATGCTGATCGGTCCGGTTCGCCCGCTGGTCGCCGGGGAACACTTCGAGGCAACGCTGGTGTTCGAGCGCGCCGGAGCGCGCAAGGCGAGCTTTGAAGTACGGGCAATGGATGCCGGCGCGCACAGGCACTGAAGCGCGTTTCCGCATCGCCGGGGCTTGACAATGGTGTTTACGCATGTAATCTGCAAATGAATTACAGGTGTAAACAATGCAGATCAGCGACGCCGAATCGGTGGTGATGGAAGTCCTCTGGACGCGCAGCCCTCTGGGCGCGGACGAGGTGGTGGCCGCGCTGGCCGGACGCCAGGACTGGCAGGAGGCGACGATCAAGACCCTGCTCAACCGTCTTCTCAACAAGGGCGCGATTCGCGCCGAGAAAGAGGGTCGCCGCTATCTCTATGCGCCCGCGCTGCGGCGCGAGGACTGGGTGCAGGGCGAAAGCGAAAGCCTGATCGACCGACTGTTCGGCGGCCGCGTCGCGCCGTTGGTCGCGCATTTTTCCGCGCAGCGGAAATTGAGTCGCAAGGACGTGGCCGAACTGCGCAAATTGCTGGAGGGAATCGACCATGAATCCCGCTGAATCCTTGCAGGCGTTGGTTCAGGCCGCGCTGGCGTCCAGCGTCGCGATCCTGCTGGTGCTGGCGCTGCGCCGGCTGCTGCGCAAAGCCTTTGGCGCACGGCTGGCCTATGCGGCGTGGGCGCTGGTGCCGCTGGCGATGCTGGCGACGCTGCTGCCCGCGGGCCAGCCGTCGTCGATGACGGTGGCCGTGCGGCAGGCGATCCCCGTGCTGGTCGTCGCAACGCCGCCGCAGGCCGCGACGGATGCGCTGCCACCGCTGTTCTGGGTGCTGTTGCTGTGGGGCGTGGGCGGCCTTGTCGGCGCGGGCTATTTCCTGCATCGGCAGCGCCGCTTCGTGCGTGGGCTGGGCGCGCTGAGCGCCTGCGGCGAGGGGCTGTATCGCGCGCAGGGCAGTGCCGGCCTGCCGGCGGTCGTGGGCGTGCTGCGGCCGCGAATCGTGCTGCCGGCCGATTGCGATCGCCGCTACAGCGGTGAACAGCTGGCGCTGCTGCGCCGGCACGAGCAGGCGCATATCGCCGGCGGCGACATGTACGCCAATCTCATCGCCGTCGCGCTGCGCTGCGTGTTCTGGTTCAACCCGCTGGTCCACCTTGCGGCGCGCCCGTTCCGCCACGATCAGGAACTGGCCTGCGATGCCCGCGTGCTGGCCCGCGCGCCGCAGGCGCGACGCTGCTACGGTGAGGCGATGCTGCTGACCCAACTCGCGTCACAAACGCTTCCGGTGGGCTGCCACTGGGGGCAGGTCCATCCCCTCAAGGAGAGAATCGAAATGCTCACTCGTCCCTTGCCAACCCTGAAACGCAGCCTGCTGGGCATGGCGCTGCTCGCGATCCTGCTGTCCGGCGGCGCCTATGCCTCGTGGGCCAGCCAGCCGGCGCTCCAGTCGGCAGATACTCCGGCGCCGCCTGCACCGCCTCCGTCGCCGACCGCACCGATGCCTCCGCCGCCGCCGGCCATGGACGCTGGCATGGTGCCGCCTCCGCCTCCGCCGCCTCCGATGGCCGCTGACGAAAGGCTTCCCGAAGGCAGCATCGATGCCGCATCGCGGCAGCTCAATCCCCCGCAGTATCCGGCCGAGGCCATCAAGGCGGGCGTGGCCGGGACCGTCATCCTGATGGTTGCGATCGACGACCATGGTCGGGTGCAGGGGCTGCGGATCGACCGGTCGTCCGGCCATGACGACCTGGATCGCGCAGCGCTGGCCGCCGCCGCACGCTGGACCTTCCTGCCGGCGATCGAACACGGCAAGCCGGTGGCCAGCAGGGTGCGGGTGCCGATCGAGTTCGCACTGGGCGGCCCGCCCGGGTTGAGCCAGCAGTAAGGCCGGTTTGCGTTGACACCGGCAGGCGAACGGTCGCCGGTGTCAACCGTGGCGGGCGAGGCCCGCCCGCGCTTACTGATGCACTGGAGCGCCGTTGCCGATGGTGCGGTTGAGGATGTCGGCCAGCCGCACCGCCGCGACCTCCACCCGGCGTTCCGCCAGCGGGCGCATCTGCTCCAGGTAGTACGAAGTCATCTTGTGCTTGTTCTCTGGCGGGTAGATCGCCTTGGCGTCGATCAACCGACAGGATTCCTCGGCCCACTGCAGCGGCGTGGTCAGGCTGCGGGCCTGCGTGGTGATCGCCGGCGAGTTGTCCTCGGACGCCAGCGCGGCGGTGTACTGGGCAAGATCCAGACGGCGACTGGCAAGGATGTAGAAGTCCCAGACGGAATGCAGGTTGGTCCCCATCAGGCCGTCGACGTAGCGGTTGTGGGCGTAGTCCTCGGGCTGGATGGCGGTGCGCAGGCTGATCTGGAAGCGGTTGCCGCCGGCGTCCGGCCGGTTGCCGGCATGCAGCGGCTGGTGCAGGTCGCCGACCAGATGGACAACCCACTTCAGCGCGTCGCGGCGGGCGGCCAGCGGCTGGCTGCGGTCGCCGAGGATCCGGATCTGGTTTTCGAGCGCCGCGACGGCGCAGTTGCCGTCGGGGCAGTCGCGCTGGACGTCGAAATCGCAGCCGCCGCCGAGGGCATTGATGTAATGCCAGCGCGAGGTCTGGCGGAAGCGCTCCGGGTCGCTGCTGCGCAGGGTATCGGCCCAGGTGGCGACGCCGGCCAGAGTCGGATCCGGCTCGCCGACCAGCAGGGTGGCGACCTCGGCGCTCGCCTTGGGATCGAGCAGGCGCTGCGCCAGCGCACCGACCAGCTGGTGCCCGAGCGCAGACCAAGCCAATGCTGCAGCCGGAATGATGCAGATCAAGAGGATTATGAACAGGCGCGTGGAAAACCGGGGCATCGGGGTGGCCGCAAGGTCGGGAACGGCTAAAATACCCGCGTTCGGACGTCTTGTCCGACGGGTAATCCCTCTTCAGGAGCTCCGGATGGCAATCAAGGTCGGCATCAACGGCTTCGGCCGCATCGGGCGCTGCGTGTTCCGCGCGGCGGTCGAGAACTTCGGCGACGACATCGAGATCGTCGGCATCAATGACCTGTTGGAGCCGGACTACCTGGCCTACATGCTCAAGCACGATTCCGTGCACGGGCGCTTCCGCGGCGAGGTTCAAGTCGAGGATGGCGACCTCGTGGTCAACGGCAAGCGCATCCGGCTGACCGCCGAGCGCGATCCGGCCAACCTCAAGTGGGGCGAGGTCGGCGCCGACGTGGTGATCGAGTCCACCGGGTTGTTCCTGACCGCCGAGCAGGCGCAGAAGCACATCGACGCCGGAGCGAACAAGGTGCTGATGTCGGCCCCGTCCAAGGACGCCACGCCGATGTTCGTCTATGGCGTCAACGACGCCCGGTACGCCGGCGAGGCGATCATCTCCAACGCCTCCTGCACCACCAACTGCCTGGCGCCGGTGGCCAAGATCCTCAACGACAAGTGGGGCATCAAGCGCGGCCTGATGACCACCGTCCACGCGGCGACCGCGACCCAGAAGACCGTCGATGGCCCCTCCCACAAGGACTGGCGCGGCGGCCGCGGTATCCTCGAGAACATCATCCCGTCCAGCACCGGCGCCGCTAAGGCGGTGGGCAAGGTGATCCCCGAGCTGAACGGCAAGCTCACCGGCATGAGCTTCCGCGTGCCGACCTCGGACGTGTCGGTGGTCGACCTGACGGTCGAACTGGAAAAGCCGGCGACCTACGCCGAGATCAAGGCGGAGATGAAGGCGCAGAGCGAAGGCGCGCTCAAGGGCATTCTCGGCTACACGGAAGAGAAGGTGGTGGCCACCGATTTCCGCGGCGATGCGCGTACCTCGATTTTCGACGCCGACGCCGGCATCGCCATGGACGACACCTTCGTCAAGCTGGTGAGCTGGTACGACAACGAGTGGGGCTACTCGAACAAGTGCCTGGAAATGGTCAAGGTGATGGCGGGCAAGTAAGCCCCGCAACGCCCCATCCGTACAAACGCAGAGCCCCGCCATGTGCGGGGCTCTTGCTTTCTGCCGGCGCCAAAGTGACGCGCTATTCGCGTTGCAGCAGGGGCAGCTTGTCCGGCTTGCCGTCCCATTCGTCGGCATCCGGCAGCGCCGGCTTCTTGTGGGTAATCACCGGCCACAGCGGCGACAGCTCGGCGTTGATTCCGAGGAAATTCTCCTGACCCGCGGGGACGTCGTCCTCGGCGAAGATCGCCCCGACCGGGCATTCGGCCACGCACAGCGTGCAGTCGATGCAGCTTTCCGGGTCGATCACGAGGAAATTCGGTCCCTCGTGGAAACAGTCGACCGGGCACACCTCGACGCAGTCGGTGTGCTTGCAGTTGATGCAGTTTTCGGTGACGACGTGGGTCATGACGGCAAACGGCGGGTGGCTTGCGGATTATAAGCGATGCGGCATTCCGCTTCGCGCTGGCACTCAGGCGTAGAACATGAGCTTGGCAAGGATCACGATCCCCACCATCAGCCCCAGCACGATGCGGTGGGTGTGGCGGAAGCGGCAGGGATCCATGGTGCCCTTGAGCCCGGCGCGGATCGCGGTGACGAACACCCCCAGCACGCCGAATGCGAGCAGCACCTTCAGGGAGAGCAGCCAGCCGAACGGCGTGCCCAGGCAGGTGAAGCCGCTGCAGCGGATGTCGAACAGGGCAAAACCGCTGAGGAACAGCAGGGCGACCACGACCGGCATGAAGCGCCGCACCCGGGCCATCACTGCCGCCTCGATGCGTTCCATGATCGCGTGGTCGAACTGGCGGTGGAAGGATTCCAGCACCAGCACCTCGAAGCACACGGCGCCGACGAAAATGATGGCGCAGGACAGGTGCAACAACAGGATCAGCGGGTACCATGCGGACATGGGAAAAGGATACGTCGCGCCCATCGCCCTGTCCGGGCATCGCTTGATCTGGGTCAATCGAATCCGGATGGCGTTCGACTGCGCGTGACGGGAAGACCAACGTGGCCGGATCGGACGACAGGAACGGGGGGTGGAGTCTGCGGCGGCGCCTCGCCTTCGGGCTGGTGCTGGCCGCGCTGCTGCCGTCCATCCTGTTCAGCACGGCGCTGCTCGTCGGCCAGTGGCGGCGTGACCACGAGAGCCTGACCGCGGGTCTGGACGCCAGCGTGCGGCTCAATGCCGGGTTGATCGACGATTTCGTCGAATCCCAGCAGGCGGCCTTGAAATTGCAGGCCGAGTACATCGCCGACAGCTCCGGGGACAGCGGTGTCAATCTTGCCGGTCTGCTGCATGCCTACCCGTCGATACTGCGCGTGCTGGAGGTCGATGCCGAGGGGAATGTCGTCTCCATCCGCGATGCGCGCGGAAGGAGCTTGCCGAAACTGGCCGGGCTGGCGGGGGATGAGGAGTGGTTCAGCATGGCCCGCGACCGCTTCCGGCCCCATGTCACCAACGTCTACCTTCGTCCGGTGTATGGCGCGGACGCGGTGATCGGCGTTTCCGCACCGATCCTGCGCGGCCATCGGTTCGAGGGCGCCCTGCTGGCGGCGATTCCGGTCGAAAGCCTGTTGCGGCAAAGTGCCGAAAGCGCGGCCCGCAGCCAATGGGAACTGCTGCTGCTCGATCGCGCCAACCGGGTGGTTTTCGCCAGCCACGGACTGCGCTACCGCGTGCTGGGCGATGCCGGTGCGATCGGAACCACGCTCGGGCAGGTCGCGGCCACGGCCGATCTGCCCACCCGTGAGATGCTGCTGCGCGGTCTGCTGAAGGATGGTGCGCCGGCCTACGTCGAGGCGGTGCGCATGCGCAACGGCTGGGTGCTGGCGTTGGTCGCGCCCCGTGCCCGGCTGATTGCCCCGCTGTGGCCGCGCATGCTGCTGCTGGCCGCGCTGCTGGTCGTCACCCTGCTCGGCGTGATGGGCGTGCTGGCGATGCAGTGGCGCGCGCTCGGCAGCAGCATCGATGTCCTGCGGCAGGGCCTGCGCGGCTACGTGCTGGGCGGGCGCATGGATGCGCGGCGGATGCGGGCGCTGCCGGGGGAGCTGCAGCCGCTGGCGCGCGGGATCGGGGAACTGGGCGAACGGATGAACGCCGCTTACGCGCAGGTCCAGCGTGTGCTCAAGGAACGCGAGGAGGTGATCGCCGAGCGCACCGAATCGCTCAATGCGGCCGTCGCGGAGCTCAGCCGCCAGAGCAAGACCGATGCCTTGACCGGAGCCCTGAACTACCGGGGCTTTCGCGAGGCCTGCGAGCAAATCTGGGACGATCCGGACAGCCAGCCGCTGTCCGTGCTGGCACTCGATATCGATCATTTCAAGCACTACAACGATCTCTACGGCCACGCCGAGGGCGACGTTGCCTTGCGCCGCTTCGCCGGTGCGGTGCGCAGCGCCTTGTTCCGTTCCGGCGACGTGCTGGCGCGTCCGGGAGGCGAGGAGTTCGCGATACTGATGCCCGACTGCTCGCCGCAGCAGGCCATGCAGGTGGCGGTCCGCGTGTGTACGCGGGTGCGCGAAGCCGATATTTCCCATGACGACACTCCGAGCGGGCGGCTCACGGTCAGCATTGGCGTCGCGGCGCGTTCGCCGGACGATGCGGGCATCGACGCCCTGCTCAAGCGCGCCGACGAGGCGCTGTATCGTGCCAAGAGCGCCGGCCGCGACCGCGCCAGCGTCTGAGCCGCCGTTCCGGGTCCGTCTTTGCAGGCAGGCGTGTTTGAAGCAACCGGTGGCGCACGCGACAATGCCCACCCCACCGAACGGAGCCCGCTCCATGGCCATCCTGCGCATGACCGACCTCGACCTTGCCGGCAAGCGGGTCCTGATCCGGCAAGACTTGAACGTGCCGATCGACGAGCGCGGCCAGATCACTTCCGAACAACGCATCCTGGCTTCGTTGCCCACCCTGAAGCAGGCGCTGGAGAAAGGCGCGACGGTGCTGGTAACCTCGCATCTCGGCCGGCCCAAGGAAGGCACGTGGAGCGCCGCCGATTCGCTGGCGCCGGTGGCCGCCCGCCTGTCGCAGCTGCTGGGGCGCGAGGTTCCGCTGCGCAAGGACTGGGTGGATGGCGTCGAGGTTGCGCCGGGTGCGCTGGTCTTGCTGGAGAACTGCCGCATGAACGTCGGCGAGAAGGCCGACGACGAGGCGCTGTCGCGGAAGTATGCGGCGCTGTGCGACGTGTTCGTGATGGACGCCTTCGGCACCGCGCACCGCGCGCAGGCGTCGACCCACGGCGTGATCCGGTTCGCGCCGGTCGCCTGCGGCGGCCCGCTGCTGATGGCTGAACTCGATGCCCTGCACCGCGCGCTGGCCGCACCTGCGCGCCCGCTGCTGGCCATCGTCGCCGGCAGCAAGGTGTCGACCAAGCTCGAACTGCTGGGCAGCCTGGTCGCCAAGGTCGACCAGCTGATCGTCGGCGGCGGGATTGCCAACACCTTCCTCGCCGCGCAGGGGCAGGGCGTCGGCAAATCGCTGGTGGAAATGGATCTACTGGACACGGCGCGCACCATCCTGGCCGACGCGAAGGCGCGTGGCGCCGAGATTCCGATTCCCTCCGATGTCGTGGTCGCGCCGGCCTTCGCCGCCGACGCGCCGGCCACGGTCAAGCCGGTGTCCGAGGTCGCTGCCGACGACATGATCCTCGACATCGGCCCGCAGACCGCCGCGCGGTATTCGGAGTTGATCGCCAGGGCCGGTACCGTGGTCTGGAACGGCCCGGTCGGCGTGTTCGAATTCGACGCCTTCGCCGCCGGCACCGAGGCGGTGGCGCGTGCGATCGCCGCTTCCGACGCATTCTCCATTGCCGGCGGTGGCGATACTCTGGCTGCTGTCGACAAATTCGGCATCGCCGGCGACGTGTCCTACATCTCCACCGGCGGCGGTGCCTTCCTCGAATTCCTCGAAGGCAAGGCCCTGCCGGCGGTGGTGGCGCTGGAGACACGCGCGGCCACCGCCTGAGCGGGATCCCGCCACTGCGACGCAGGCGACCGGTTTTGCGTTAACGTGCCGGGCATGACTTCTTCCAGCCTGCCCGTCAGCCGCCGCCACACCCGCATCGTCGCCACCCTCGGACCGGCCACCGATCCGCCGGACGTTCTGGAGGCCATCCTGCGCGCCGGCGTGGACGTGGTGCGGCTGAACTTTTCCCACGGCGATCCGTCGGCGCAGATCGCGCGCGGCGCGGCGGTGCGCGTGGCGGCAGCGCAGATCGGACGCGAAGTCGGCATCCTCGCCGATCTTCCGGGGCCGAAAATACGCATCGAGACGTTTGCCTCCGGCAAGGTGAACCTGGGCGCGGGCCAGCGCTTCGATCTGGTCGCCAGCCTCGATGCGCCGCCGGGCGACGAACATCAGGTCGCGGTCAGCTATCTCGGGCTTCCGGCCGACGTGGCGGCGGGCGACGTGCTGTTGCTGGACGACGGCCTGGTGCAATTGCGGGTCGAATCCGTGCAGGGCGACCGCATCGTCACCACGGTGCTCAACGACGGCGTGCTGTCCAACCGCAAGGGGCTGAACAAGCAGGGTGGCGGACTGTCGCTGGGCGCGATCACCGAGCGCGACCGCGAGCTGATCGCCGTGGCCGCCGGGATGGACGTGGACTTCATCGCCATCTCGTTCTGCCGCACCGCGAATGACATGCACGAGGCGCGGCGGATCGCGCGCGAGCACGGCAGCAAGGCCGCGCTGGTGGCAAAGATCGAGCGCGCCGAAGCGATCGACCATCTGGCCGAGATCATCGACGCCAGCGAGGTGGTGATGGTGGCGCGCGGCGACCTGGGCGTGGAAGTCGGAGACGCCGAGCTTCCTGGCTTGCAGAAAAAGATCATCCGCGAGGCGGTGGCGCGCGACAAGGTGGTCATCACCGCCACCCAGATGCTGCAGTCGATGGTCGACAGCCCGATGCCGACCCGCGCCGAAGTGCTGGACGTGGCCAATGCGGTGATCGATGGCACCGACGCGGTGATGCTCTCGCAGGAATCGGCGGCGGGCCATTGGCCGGTGCGCGCAGTCGAGGCCATGGCGCGGATCTGCGCCACTGCCGAACGTCAGTTCGTCGCCGATACCGACTTCGAGCAGGCCGAGCGTGGGCTGGAGCGCGCCGATCAGGCCATCGCCATGGCCACGATGTTCCTGTGCGAACACATCGGCATCCGTGCGGTGGTGGCGATGACCGAAAGCGGCGGGACCGCCCGCTACCTTTCGCGCTTTCGCTCCTCGGTGCCGATCTACGCGTTTTCCCACCACGGCGGCGCGCGTCGGCGGATGGCGCTGATGCGCGACGTGTTCCCGATGGACTACGACAGCCGCGGCCAGACCCCGCGCGAAGCCGCCCGCGGCAGCATCCGGCTGCTGGTCGACGGCGGCCTGCTGGCGCCCGGCGATCGCGTGATCTTCACCAGCGGCGAGCACATGCAGACCCGCGGCGCGACCAATACCCTGCGGCTGCTGGAGATCGGGCCGGATGGCCAGGCCACGGGGTTGGGGGAGCTCTGACGCAGGTGATGAATGGGGCCGGTTCTTTCCGATGCCCGGGTGTCGTACCCTAAGCCCATCTTCATGCGGTTGCTCTGGAGGTTCATGATGTTCAAGCGTTTGCTTTTCTGCTCGCTGGCACTGACGTTCTGCACGGGTGCGCTGGCGGCCGACAAGATCCCTGTGGTCAACGAAGGTGGCATTTCGAACAATTGGACCCTGGCGCCCGGAGCCACCTTGCCTGCGCCTGCCTATCCGGAGATCTATAGATCGAGCGGCGCCGAGGTTTGCGTCGCGATCGGCTATCTGCTCAACGAGGACGGCACCACTTCGGATTTTTCCCTGCTCAGGTCGTGGAGCTCTGACGAGCCGAGTCAGGCGAAGGAAGAGTACTGGTCGTTGTTCGCCAACGATGCTTCGAACGCGCTCGCGCGCTGGAAATTCGCCCCGAAGCCGGAGGTGACGAATCCCAAGCCCGTCTATACCGTCGCAACCTTCCTGTTCGGTGCGAAAGACGTGGCGAAGCTGCGCAGCAAATGCGCGATCTCCGATCTTGCCTTGCATATCGTGCAGATTCGCGCGGACGGGAAGACCCGCCGCAGGCTGGAAGCATTCCCGATCTACGATCGCCTGGATATCGATCCGGCGATGGTCAATCGCGTGGACCAGCAGTATCGGGCGCAGCGGCAGAGCGAAAGCCAGATGTCCCGGGATCAGCGAAATTCCGGAAATGGCGTCGGCAGCAGCGTTTCTGGAAACCAGGGCCGGCGCTGACGCTCGTCTGTATGCGATGGATGGAGGGGTGTTCGTTGCCTATAATGGCCGGACTCGACTTTTGCATTTGAGAAGGCCACATGAGCATCGAACAACTCGCGGAAACCGCCCGCGCCATGGTCGCTCCGGGCAAGGGCATCATCGCGATCGACGAATCTGCCGGCACCTGCAAGAAGCGCTTCGATGCCGTCGGCGTCGAGTGCAGCGAGGAAAATCGCCGCGCCTACCGCGAACTGCTGCTGACCGCGCCGAACGCCAGCCAGTACCTGTCGGGCGCGATCCTGTTCGACGAAACCATCCGCCAGTCCACCCGCGACGGCGTGCCGTTCGCGAAATACATGGCCGACAACGGCATGATCCCCGGCATCAAGGTCGACAAGGGCACCCACAACCTGGCTGGTTTCCCCGGCGAGGTGGTCACCGAAGGCCTCGACGGCCTGCGCGATCGCCTCAAGGAGTACTACGCGCTGGGTGCGCGTTTCGCCAAGTGGCGCGCGGTGATCAACATCGGCGAGGACATCCCCTCGGGCAGCTGCATCGAGGCCAACAGCCACGCGTTGGCGCGCTATGCGGCGCTGTGCCAGGAGCAGGGGCTGGTGCCGATGGTGGAGCCCGAGGTGCTGATGGACGGCGACCACGACATCGAGACCTGCTACGAAGTGACCGAGGTCGTGCTGCGCTCGCTGTTCGACGCGCTCTACAACAACAACGTGATGCTGGAAGGCACCATCCTCAAGGCCTCGATGGTCGTGCCCGGAAAGAACTGCGCCGAGCAGGCCAGCGTCGAGGAAGTCGCCGAGTCCACCCTGATGTGCCTGAAGTCTTCGGTGCCGGCGATCCTGCCGGGCATCGTGTTCCTCTCCGGTGGTCAGAGCGATCACGATGCCACCGCCCACCTGGATGCGATGAACCGGATGGGGCCCAATCCCTGGCCGCTGTCGTTCAGCTATGGCCGCGCCATGCAGCAGGCAGCGCTCAAGCTGTGGGC
This sequence comes from Thermomonas sp., assembly GCF_025993755.1. GTDB lineage: Bacteria > Pseudomonadota > Gammaproteobacteria > Xanthomonadales > Xanthomonadaceae > Thermomonas. Next base: position 25,422 of record NZ_JAMQHN010000032.1, read on the forward strand.
GGCCGACATGGCCGGCAATTACGCGGCTGCCCAGCAGACCGTGTTCGAGCGCGCCAAGGCCAACGGGCTGGCCGCGCTGGGGCAGTGGCAGGGGTAGGTTGCGTCCTGTGCGGGCACGCCTCGCGCGCGAGGCCCTGGCATTGATTCAACGCTGAACGCGCGCCGGCTTCGTGCCGGCGTTCGCGTTTTCGGCTAACTTGGGCCCGTGGAAGAGTCGAAGCCGCGCGCCCGGATCCGGCTTCGTGCGGCAGGAGGCAGTGCTTGCCGAAGCGTGCGTCGAGCGGGTACGCAACGGTCGGCTCGCCCGTGGCAACGAAGTGGAGGCTGTGATGGCGATACCCGAAGAGGCGAAGGCGCAGATCATGGAAGCGCTGGCGCGCGGCGACAAGATGGCTGCAATTCGTCTTGCCCGCCAGATCAGCGGGGGCTCCCTGAAGGACGTGGTCGCTTTCGTCGACACCCATTCCGGCCCGGCTGCCCGCGCTGCCGGAACGAAGATCGCACAGGCGGCCACTGCAGCCGCCGACCGGCATGGCCAGCACAGTCACGCCCAGTCCATGCAGCGCGCACTCAGTGCCAACGACCGCAAGCCGACCGTGGCCATGGGCGATGCTCCAGGCAGCCTGCGTTGGGTGATGCTCGTCCTGGGCCTGTTGGCGCTGGCGGTTTGGGTCATGCTGGGGTAGCCGCGAGACGCAACGTTCCGATTCCCGATTCCGGACCAAACCGATGGCACGGGAAGGATTCACGCCGGGCACGTAGAATCGGCGGCTTGCCGAACGGGTTGGGCCATGGCTTTGCGTCCCGCACATCTTGCGTTTGCCGTGCTGCTGCTGGGCTGCCTCGGCCTGACCGCCTGCGGCAGGCAGGGCGAAGGCGGCCACGGCGGGCGCGGCAACGCGCCGGTGGCGGTCGGCGCCCAGGTGGTTCGGGAAGAGGACTGGACCGACACGCTGCAGGCGCTGGGCACGGTGCGTGCGCATGAGGCTGTCACCGTGACGGCCAAGGTCAGCGAAACCGTGGAGGCGGTGCATTTCGACAGCGGCCAGGAGGTCGTGCGCGGGGCTCCGCTGGTGACCCTCAGCGGACTCCAGCAG
>NZ_JAMQHN010000033.1 GCF_025993755.1 Thermomonas sp.
ACCCCTACATGGAGGGTCTGCTGCGCAACACCGTCCATATCCTGATCGGTCTGGCCGGCGTGCTGGTTGCACTCGACCTGCTGGGCGCCACGTCGCTGGTCGGTGCGGTGCTGGGTTCGGCCGGCGTGGTCGGGCTGGTGCTGGGTTTCGCGTTCAAGGACATCGCCGAGAACTACGTGGCCGGCGTGCTGCTGAGCATCCGTCAGCCGTTCGCACCCGGGGACAGCGTGGGCATCGACGTCCATGAGGGCAAGGTCATCGCGCTTGATTCCCGCGCCACGGTGCTGATGACGGCCGAAGGCAACCACCTCCAGCTTCCCAACGCACTGGTGTTCAAGTCGGTCATCCTCAACTACTCGCGCAATCCGCAGCGTCGCTTCGATTTCGACGTCATGGTCGGGCACGGCGCTTCCCTGCACACCGCGCTGGACGAAGGCATCGCCGCCATCACCGCCATCGATGCCGTCCTCGCCGATCCCGCGCCCGACGGCTGCGTGCTGCGCCTGGACAACGACGGCGCGGCGCTGCGTTTCACCGGCTGGATCAACCAGACCCGCAGCGACCTGTCGCGCACCCGCAGCGAGGCCATGCGCCGGGTTCGGCGGGCGCTGCGGCAGGCCGGCATCGTGCCTCCGGAGGCCCGGACCCGGGTGAATCTGGTGCGAAGCGACGACCTCGGATCGCTTCCTGGCGAGAACGGACGCGCACGCGATACCTCGGTCGACCATACCCTGGATGCACAGGTCGATCGCGCGCAGCGGGCGGCAAACGTGGGCAATCTTCTGGAACCCGCGGCGACGCCCGCCGACGGCACCTGACGGACATCGCGGGAACCCGGTCACGAAACCCGGCAAACGCCCTCCGGCCCCCTTTTCAGCAGGCCCGAAGTAGAGCAGGATGGAGCCGGGTCAATTCGGGAACGGGGATCATGGCAGAAAACGACAAGCACTCCGGCATGCGAGGCGTCTTCAACGACATCCGCCTGTTGCTGAGCGACATGCTCGGGCTGGGCAAGCCGGACGCCGAGCGCAGGATGACCATCGAGGTCTTCTTCGGGATGATGGGCTACGTTGCCAAGACCGACCGCCTGGTCAGCAGCCACGAATCGAATGTCGCCAATGCCGTGATGGACGAGATCGAGCTGTCGCTGGCCGAGCGCGAGATCGCCTCGATGGCATTCGATCGCGGGATGAGCCGAAACATCAATTCCAACGCGGAATTGCTGCGTTTCACCGACACTTACAAGCCCGGCTCCGAGCAGATCGATCGCCTGTTCGACATCCTGGTACGGCTGGCCGCTTCCGATGGCCGTCTGCACGAGCGCGAATACGAGGCGCTCAAGGGGATCGCCAAGAGTCTCGGGCTGCCGGGCACCGCGGTCGACAACAAACTGGCGCTTTACACGATCAAGCGTTGACCGGCGGCAAACCCGGGTAACGCAGGACGTCGTCGACCAGCACCGCACCCGGCTGCAGGGCGTTGCGCGTGCGTTTGCCCGCGCCCATCAGGTGCTCGACTGTCCAGCCGCGTGCGCTGAAGTCGTCGGCAATGATGCGGCGATGGCAACGCCACCACACCGCCTCCGCACACATCACGCAGGTACGTCGTTCCAGCGCCAGCGCCATCAGTTCGGCACGCCCCTGCCGGTATTCGTCGCTGGCCAGGTGATCGGCATAGGCACGGAAGGCATCGACCCGCCAGCCGGCATTGGTCGATCCGGCAACCGGCTTGCGCCGTCCGCCCAGCGTCGGCAAGGCGCGGTACTTGATCCCGGCCGCGGCCAGCGCCGCCGGCATGGCGTCGCGGGAATACTGCGGATTGCGCCGCGAGCCGGCGAAGCGACGGACATCGACCAGCACTTCGATTCCCGCCTCGTGCAGGATGGCCACGAAGTCCGGCCACGGGCGGGTCGAATGCCCGATCGTCCACAAGGTGCGCAGCGGCTCCGCCATTCCCGAAGCATGCGCCCGCGCCGGTCGAATCGCGCTTCACGCAGGCGATTTTGCTCAGGATCAAACCTCGATGTTGCGCCGCGTCGTAAAATCCCCATTCATCCAGCACGAATCCCCACGCGCATGGCCGCCCCTTTCGGCACCGAAACGGTGCTCGACGTCCGCCACTGGACCGACTCCTACTTCAGCTTCACCCTTACCCGCGACGACGGCTTCCGTTTCGACAACGGCCAGTTCGTCATGATCGGGCTGGAGGTGGACGGCAAGCCCTTGATGCGCGCCTACTCGATCGCCAGTCCCAACTGGGACGAGCAGCTGGAGTTCTTCAGCATCAAGGTTCCAAACGGACCGCTGACCTCGCGCCTGCAGCACATCCAGCCGGGCGACATCCTGCTGGTCGGCCAGAAGCCCACCGGCACCCTGCTGATCTCGGACGTGCATCCGGGCCGCAACCTCTATCTGCTCGGCACCGGAACCGGGCTGGCGCCGTGGCTGGCGATCATCCAGGATCCCGCCACCTACGAACGCTTCGAACGCGTGGTGCTCTGCCACGGCGTCCGCGAGGCGAAGGACCTGGCGTACCGCGACTACATCGAACGCGAACTGCCGCGCCACGAGTTGCTGGGCGACCTGTTGCGCGAACGCCTGCTCTACTATCCGGCGGTCTCGCGTGAGGCTTTCGAGTACAAGGGCCACGATCACCGCGGCCGCATCACCGATCACCTCGAGCAGGGCCGGATCCCGACAGCGCTCGGGCTGGACCCGCTCGATGCCGCCCACGACCGCGCGATGGTCTGCGGCAGCCCGCAGATGCTGGCCGACTTCCGCCGCATCCTCGACGCGCGCGGCTTCAACGCGTCGGCGCGGATCGGTTCCGCCGGGGAATACGTGTTCGAGCGCGCCTTCGTCGAGAAATAGCGCTCCCCGCCCGGAAGCTCGCGTTCCAGCCGCCTGGCGCCGGATACGCTTCCGCAGAACCCTCAGCCGAGCACTGCCTCGACCGCACCGACCAGCGATTCCGGCTTGTCGGTCGGCGCATAGCGGGCGACGACCTGGCCATCGCGGCCGACCAGGAACTTGGTGAAGTTCCACTTGATCGCGCCGATCCCGAGCAACCCGGCTTTCTGCGCCTTCAACCACTTCCACAGCGGATCCGCGCCGGCTCCGTTGACCTCGACCTTGGCGAACATCGGAAAGCTCACGTCGTAGGTCAGCGAACAGAAACTGCGGATTTCCTCCGCATCGCCCGGCTCCTGATGGCCGAACTGGTCGCAGGGAAAGCCCAGCACCACCAATCCGCGCTTGCGGTAGTTCTTCCAGAGCTGCTCCAGGCCGGCGTATTGCGGAGTGAATCCGCATTTGCTGGCCACGTTGACGATCAGCAGCGCCTTGCCGCGCCACTGCTCCAGCGCGCAAGCCGTCCCATCCAGCGCAAGCGCCTCGAAATCAAAGGCCGTCGTCACCGCCATCGCAACCTCCTCGCAGGCCGTCCGTCCGGCCCGAACAACGCGATCCGCAGCAGCATCGGACCACCCGCCCGTGCGCCGGAAAACCGCGATGCGCTACTCTAGCCGTCTTCAGCCGGCTTCTCCCGAATATCCATGAACCTCTCGTCCCCCGGACTCCTTGCCTTTGCGCTCGCCGTCGCCTTCGGCAGCAACCCGATGACACTCCAAGCCCAGACCCCCGCCCCCGCCTCCACTACATCCACTGCATCCACTGCATCCACTGCATCCACGCCAGCCTACAGCGGTCCGTTCGCCGCCCCCAGCCCGCTGGACCTGAACTTTCCGCAGTTCGACCGGATCAAGGACAGTGACTTTGCGCCCGCCTTCGACTACGGCATGGCACAGCAGCTGCGCGAGATCGACGCCATCTCCAACAGCCCGGAGGCGCCGACCTTCCAGAACACCGTCGTCGCGCTGGAGCGCAGCGGCCGCCTGCTCAATCGCGCTACCAGCGTGTTCTTCAACTTCGTCGCCAGCGACAAGACTCCGGCACGGGCCGCGCTGGAAGTCGAGTACGCACCGAAGTTCGCCGCCCACCGCGACGCGATCGCGCTGAATCCGAAGCTGTTCGCCCGGATCAAGGCGCTGTACGACGCCCGCGCCACGCTGGGGCTGGACGCCATCGACCTGCGTCTGCTGGAAAAACGCTACCAGGACTTCGTTCGCGCCGGCGCGGCACTGGGCGATGCGCAAAAGACGCGCATCCGCGAGATCAACACCGAGCTTTCACAGCTGGGCACGACGTTCGACCAGAACGTGCTGGACGAGGTCAACGCCTCGGCCCTCGTGGTCGACAGCCGCGACCAGCTGGCCGGCATGAGCGACGAGCAGATCGCCGCCGCCGCCGAGGCCGCGCGCGCGCGCGACCTGCCTGGCAAATACGTGATCGCCCTGACCAATACCACCGGCCAGCCGGCCGAGGCACAGCTGCGCGACCGCGCCCTGCGCGAACGCCTGCACCAGGCCTCGGTCGCCCGCGGCAGCCGCGGCGGCCAGTGGGACAACACCGGCGTGGTTTCGCGCATCCTCAAGCTGCGCGCCGAGCGCGCCCGCCTGCTCGGTTTCGATACCTACGCCAACTTCATCCTCGCCGACGAGACCGCCGGCAATCAGGACATCGTCAACCGCATGCTCGGCCAGCTCGCGCCCAAGGCGCTGGCCAACGCCCGCCGCGAAGGCGCCGACCTGCAGGCGATGATCGACGCCGAGCAGCAACGCGCCGGCCGGCCAAGCTTCCAGCTGGAACCCTGGGACTGGGCGTATTACAGCGAGAAGGTGCGGCAGGCCCGGTACGATTTCGACGAAAGCCAGCTCAAGCCCTATTTCGAGCTGAAGAACGTGCTGGAAAACGGCGTGTTCCATGCCGCCACCCAGCTCTACGGCATCACCTTCAAGGAACGCACCGACCTGCCGAAATACCATCCGGACACCTGGATCTACGAGGTGTTCGACACCGACGGCAGTCC
>NZ_JAMQHN010000034.1 GCF_025993755.1 Thermomonas sp.
GACATCCGCAACCAGTTCACGTTCCGCGTCCACCCCAAGGCGAACAAGTCGGAGATCCGCAAGGCGGTCGAAGCGCTGTTCCAGGTGCACGTCGAGCAGGTGAACATCATCAAGGTCCCGGGCAAGATCCGCCGCATCGTCGGCCAGCAGGCGCGCACGCGTCCGTGGAAGAAGGCCCTGGTCAAGCTGCGCGCCGGCGAGCGCATCGAATTCGCCTGAGGTCGCTCCGATGCCGATCAAGGTCTACAAGCCGACTTCGCCGGGCCGCCGCAACTCGTCGGTCCTCGACTTCTCCCACCTGACGCGCAAGCGCCCGGAGAAGGCGCTGGTCGAGAAGCTGCCGAGCCGCTCGGGCCGCAACGCGCACGGCCACATCACGAGCCGCTTCCGCGGCGCCGGCGTGCGCCGGCTGTACCGCAACGTCGACTTCCGCCGCGACAAGGACGGCGTGCCGGCGACGGTGGCTGCGATCGAGTACGACCCGAACCGCACCTGCGACATCGCGCTGTTGCACTACGCCGACGGCGAGAAGCGCTACATCCTGGCGCCGCGTGGCCTCGCGGTCGGCGCTACCGTGCTGTCCGGCGAGCGGGTCGATCCGAACGTCGGCAACGCGATGCCGCTGTCGTCGATCCCGCTCGGGCTCGAGGTGCACAACGTCGAGCTGCGGCCAGGCACCGGGGGGCGGCTGGTCCGCTCGGCCGGGATGGCCTGTCAGCTGCTGGCGCGTGACGGCGACTACGCGATCCTGGTCCTGCCGTCCGGCGAGCAGCGCAAGGTCCACGTGCGCTGCCGCGCGACGATCGGGCAGGTCGGCAACCTCGACTGGCAGAACATCCGGTGGGGGAAGGCCGGCCGGCGCCGCTACATGGGCTGGCGCCCGCACAACCGCGGCACGGCGATGAACCCGGTCTCCCACCCGATGGGTGGTGGCGAAGGGCGCACCGGCGGTGGCCGGCATCCGTGCTCGCCCAAGGGCAAGCTCAGCAAGGGCGGCAAGACGCGCCGCCGCAAGGCGCTGTCGAACAAGTTCATCCTGCGCCGGCGCAAGCCGGGCAAGCACAAGACCGAGGCGTGATCGATGAGTCGTAGCGTCAAGAAGGGCCCGTACATCGATCCGAAGCTGCTGGCGAAGGTCGACGCGCAGAACCGCGCCGGCACGCGCAATCCGATCCAGACCTGGGCCCGCTCCTGCACGATCGTGCCGGAGTTCGTCGGCCACACGTTCATGGTCCACAACGGCCGGACCTTCCTGAAGTGCTACGTCACCGAGGACATGGTCGGGCACAAGCTCGGCGAGTTCTCGCCGACGCGCACGTTCCGCGGCCACGCGAAGAAGGAAGGGTAGACGGAGGCTCCGCATGACCCGCGAATTCCGAGCTGGACACCGCTACGCGCGCATCACGGCGCGCAAGGCCCGCCACGTCATCGACCTGATCCGCGGCCGGCCGGTCAACCAGGCGCTCGATCTGCTGCGCCACGACCGCCATCGCGCCGCGCGCTTCATCGAGCGCGTGCTGGCGTCGGCGGTGGCCAATGCGCTGCAGGATCCCGACGTCAAGGCGAGCCGCCTGCTGGTCAGCGAGGCGATCGTGCACGGCGGGCCGATGCAGTTCGGCGGTTCCCGGTTCCGCCCCGGGCAGATGGGCC
>NZ_JAMQHN010000035.1 GCF_025993755.1 Thermomonas sp.
ATCCTCACGCAGATAGATCCTTACACGGCCCTGGGCAACGAGCTAGGGCGTCGCATCCGGGCCCCGTTCGCGCCAGATCCTGACCACCGCTTGCTGAGCCTGGCAGCGGGCGCTGGGCACCCGAAGTTCGTCATTGAGTATCCAGCCGCGCTGCGCGCTTGGCCGTGCGCTGGCGGCTTCGACCAGTTGCGCATGCGGCAGGCAGCGAGTACGCGAGGGTTCGGCGGCCAGCGCGAAGGGCCTGGCCTTGTCGCCGGTGAAACGTCCTTCCAGTCGAACGCAGGCCTCCGGAATCACGCGCAGGGTGAGGGTCACGCCATCGGCTTGTGCCGGCAGGGGCTCGCGGCGGATCTCCGGCGTCGGATCGGCGGCAAACGCAGTCCCGAGCAGGCCGGACAGGCCCAGAGTCAGCGCGCAGTCCAGTCGTGAGGCGGGGCGAGTGGATGGCATATGGCCTCCGAATGGATGGGGCAGATCCGGACGAGCCTGCCGACAACCAGGAAGGACAGGCGGTTCAGATTGCCACGGACTGCCTGAATCGGGAGCAATGGCCGGTTTTTCGACGCAAAGCCGTTCCGATTGCGCCGCAACTGCGCGATAATTGCACGGTTGCCCCGGACGCGGGCACGTCTACCACCTGCAAATTCAGATACCTCCGGGGAGAGTTCCATGCTGGAGCAATACGGTTTAGTGCTGGCGCTGGTCTGCGCCGGTATCGCGATCCTCTACGGCCTGTGGTCGGCCGCGTGGATCAACAGGCAGCCCGCCGGCAACGAGCGGATGCAGGAAATCGCCGGCGCGATCCAGGAAGGCGCGCGCGCCTACCTCAACCGCCAGTATTCGACGATCGCCATCGCCGGCGTCGTGCTGCTGGTGCTGATCGGCCTGTTCCTGAGCTGGCATACCGCGATTGGTTTTGCCATCGGCGCGGTGCTGTCCGGCGCCGCCGGCTACATCGGCATGAACGTGTCGGTGCGCGCCAACGTGCGCACCGCCGAAGCCGCGCGCAGCGGCATGGGCCCGGCGATGAACGTTGCCTTCAAGGGTGGCGCAATCACCGGCATGCTGGTGGTGGGCCTGGGCCTGCTGGGCGTGGCCGGCTACTGGTACGTGCTCACCGGCCCGATGGGCGTGGCCGACGCCGAGGCCCTGCACGCGCTGGTCGGCCTGGCCTTCGGTTCCTCGCTGATCTCGATCTTTGCCCGCCTCGGCGGCGGCATCTTCACCAAGGGCGCCGACGTCGGCGCCGACCTGGTGGGCAAGGTGGAAGCCGGCATCCCCGAGGACGATCCGCGCAATCCGGCGGTGATCGCCGACAACGTGGGCGACAACGTCGGCGACTGCGCCGGCATGGCCGCCGACCTGTTCGAGACCTACGCCGTCACCGTGATCGCCACCATGCTGCTGGGCGGCCTGATGGTCGCCACCGTCGGCCAGCACGCGGTGCTGTACCCGCTGGTGCTCGGCGGTGCTTCGATCATCGCCTCGATCATCGGCGCCTTCTTCGTGAAGGTCTCCGGCAGCAACCCGAACATCATGGGCGCGCTGTACCGCGGCGTGATCGTGTCGGCGGTGCTGGCGGCGGCCGCGTTCTACCCGATCACCACGTCGTTGATGGGTGATTCCAGCTTCGGCGCGATGAACCTGTACTGGTGTGCGCTGATCGGCCTCGTCCTAACCGGCGTGATCGTGTGGATCACCGAGTACTACACCGGCACCCAGTACGGTCCGGTGAAGCACGTCGCCCAGGCCTCCACCACCGGCCACGGCACCAACATCATCGCCGGCCTCGGCGTGTCGATGAAGTCCACCGCGCTGCCGGTGCTGGCGGTGTGCGCCTCGATCCTCGGCGCCTACAAGCTGGGCGGCCTGTACGGGATCGCGATCGCCGCCACCTCGATGCTGTCGATGGCCGGCATGATCGTGGCGCTGGACGCCTACGGCCCGATCACCGACAACGCCGGCGGCATCGCGGAAATGAGCGAGTTGCCGGCCGACGTGCGCAACGTGACGGACCCTCTGGACGCCGTGGGCAATACCACCAAGGCCGTCACCAAGGGCTATGCCATCGGCTCGGCGGCGCTGGCCGCGCTCGTCCTGTTCGCCGACTACACGCACAACCTGCAGACCGCGCATCCGGACGTGCAGTTCACCTTCGACCTGTCCAACCACATGGTCATCATCGGCCTGCTGATCGGCGGCCTGATCCCGTACCTGTTCGGCGCGATGGCGATGGAAGCCGTGGGCCGCGCGGCCGGCGCGGTGGTGGAGGAAGTGCGCCGCCAGTTCCGCGAGATCAAGGGCATCATGGACGGCACCGGCAAGCCGCAGTACGACAAGGCGGTGGACATGCTGACCAGGTCGGCGATCAAGGAAATGATCGTGCCGTCGCTGTTGCCGGTCGCGGTGCCGGTGATCGTCGGTCTGGCGCTGGGCCCGCAGGCGCTGGGCGGCTTGCTGATCGGCACCATTGTGACGGGCATCTTCGTGGCCATTTCGATGACTACCGGCGGCGGCGCCTGGGACAACGCCAAGAAGTACATCGAGGACGGCAACTTCGGCGGCAAGGGCAGCGAGGCGCACAAGGCCGCCGTCACCGGCGACACCGTGGGCGACCCCTACAAGGACACCGCCGGCCCCGCCGTGAACCCGCTGATCAAGATCATCAACATCGTGGCGCTGCTGATCGTGCCGCTGCTGCCGGTCAACGTCGCCAACACCACGGCGACGACCGAGCCGATGGCGATCGAAGCCCCGGCGGCCGGTGCGCCGGTCGCTGCCGTGGCGCCGGCGGATCAGGCGGAAGCCGCGAACGTCGATGCCACCGATGTTGCGATGGACGAGGCGCCTGCAGCAGAGGCGGCGCCGAACGCGGCTTCGGCCGGGGGCGAGGATACCGCCGGGCAAGCCGGACACGAGAGCCCGACTGGCGAGTGATCGTCGGAGGGCATCGAGTCATGAAAACGGCGACCGCAAGGTCGCCGTTTTTTTGTGTGTCACGC
>NZ_JAMQHN010000036.1 GCF_025993755.1 Thermomonas sp.
AGGCTGAAATCGATGTAGCCGCGGTTGAGGTACCACGCGGTCAGGCGCTCGATGTCGCCGGAGAGTTTCTCGCGCGAGTACTGGTCGTCGCGCTTGTACCAGCTGGCCCAGTTGGTGGTATGGGATTCCCAACCATCGGTGATGTCTCCGGTCGGGAAACTGTCGTTGCCGATCAGGTTGATGTGGCGGATCCGCGCCGCCTTGCCTTCCTTGATGGTGATGGTCAGGTTGACGCGGTTGCGGTCCAGCCGTTCCATCGACGGGGTGATCTCGACGTTGTACTTGCCGCGGTTGTTGTACTGGCGGTTGAGTTCCTGGGTGACGCGGTCGAGGTTGAGCGGGTTGAAGGTGTCGCCCTCGGTCAGGCCGATGTCCTTGAGGCCCTTGAGCAGATCCTCGGTCTTGATGTCCTTGTTGCCGACCAGGGTCAGCCGGTTGATCGCCGGACGTTCGGACACGGTGACCACCAGGATGTTGCCCTGGCGATCCAGACGCACGTCCTCGAAGAATCCCGTCTTGTACAGGGCGCGCAGCGCTTCTGCGGCCTTGCCCTGGTCCAGGGTGTCCCCGCGCTCGACCGGCAGATAGGTGAACACAGTGCCGGCGCCGATCCGCTGCAGGCCGTCGATGCGGATGTCGTTCACCGTGAACGGAGTGAACGCCGACTGGGCCCAGGCCGGAAGCGACAGCGCCGAGGCCAGTGCGATGGCCAGAAGGCGGCGGGATGGGGCTCGGGTCATGCGAAACATCCTGTAGGTGGTGCTGCAAAAACGGGAACCCCACTTGAGGGCAGGGCAGGAAGGTGGCTCACGACACCAGGTGCAGGATGTCGTTGTAGAAGGCCAAGCCCATCAGTCCTGCGATCAGCGCAAGACCGACGTACTGGCCCACGGCTTGTGCGCGATCGCCCAGGGGGCGACCGGCGACCAGCTCGATAAGGTAATACAGCAGGTGACCTCCGTCCAAGACCGGGATGGGCAGGAGGTTCAGCAAACCGAGGCTGACCGAGAGCAGGGCGAGGAATTCCAGGAACCAGGCGGGGCCGCGCGCCGCGAAGTCGTTGGCCGCGCGGGCGATGGTCAGAGGCCCGGAAACGGTGTTCTCCACCGCGACCCGGCCCCGAAAGGCGCGGGCGATCATCTCGACGATCTGCCGGCTCTGGAACAGGGTTTCGCGGGTGGCGGCCGGGATCGCCGCCAGTGCGCCCAGGCGCAGCACCGCATCGTGCGGCGCCTCCTCGGCGGCGTCGGCGGCGGTGATGCCAAGGATCCAGCGCGAATGGCCAGAATCGTCGGTGAAACGCTGCGGCGCCAGCGGCAGCGCGAGCCGTTGGCCGTCGCGCTCGACTTCGACCATTCCGTGACCACCGTCCTCGCCCAGGCGCGTCACCAGCGGGGCGATGTCCTCGAAACTGGCCACAGGCTGGGCATCGATCGCGGTGATCCGGTCGCCTTCGGCCAGCACGCCCCAGGCCGGACTGCCCTCGCGGATGCTGCCGACCACGGCGGGCAGCAGCAGGTGCCGTGGAATCAGCCCGATGTCGATCAGCGCGCGGGTTTCGTCGCGTCCTGCCGGCAGGTTCTGCAGCGCCAGCACGCGGGTGGTTTCCTGCCCGTCCGGCTTGCGCACGCCCAGCGTCACCGGCTTGTGGTCGAGGGCGGCGATCGACAGCGCGATTCCCAACTCGCTCCAGGTCGGGGTCGCGCGGTCTCCGACCTCCGTGATGACGTCCCCCGGCTGCAGATCGGCGCTGGCGGCGATGCCCTGGGCGTGTCCGACCACCGGCGCGTAATCCGGCCGACCGATCACCAGCATCGCCCACAGCAGCCCGAAGGCCAGCAGCAGGTTGGCCAGCGGACCGGCAATGGCAATTGCCATTCGCTGCAGGACCGGCTTGCGGTTGAACGCCTGCGCCAGCTCGTTGGGGGCGACGTCGCCCTCGCGTTCGTCGAGCATGCGCACGTAGCCGCCCAGCGGGATCGCGGCGATCACGTATTCGGTGCCGTCCTTGCCGAGCCAGGTCCACAGCGGCTTGCCGAAGCCCACCGAGAACCGCAGGACTTTCACCCCGAAGCGGCGGGCGACCCAGAAATGGCCGTATTCGTGGAAGGTGACCAGCACCCCGAGGGCGACCAGCAGCCACCAGACCGAGCCGAAGAATTCGTTCATGGTCGTTTGCGTTCCTCGATCCGCGCCCGCGCCGTCGCGCGCGCCGCCCGGTCGGCGTCGAACAGGACGTCCAGCGAATCCGCGGGGCTGTGGGGCAGGGCGTCCAGGGTGGCGGCAACCGTGTCGGGGATATCCAGAAAACCGATCTCGCCCTGAAGGAAGGCTGAAACGGCTTCCTCGTTGGCGGCGTTGAGGATGGCCGGGGCGGTGCCGCCGGATGCCAACGCCGCGGTGGCCAGCCCCAGGCAGGGAAAGGATTCCAGGTCGGGCGGCTCGAAATCCAGCCGGCCGCCCTGCGCGAGCAGATCCAGCGGCGGAACGCCCGAAGCGATGCGGCGCGGCCAGGCCAGCCCGACCGCCAACGCGGTGCGCATGTCGGGCAGGCCCAGTTGGGCCAGGGTGCTGCCGTCGCTGAAGTCCACCATCGAATGCACCAACGATTGCGGGTGCACCAGCACGCGGATGCGTTCGGCCGGAACGTGGAACAGGTGGTGCGCCTCGATGACTTCGAGGCCCTTGTTCATCAGGGTGGCCGAATCGACCGAAATCTTCGGCCCCATCGACCATCTCGGGTGCGCCACGGCCTGCGCCGGCGTGACGGCGGCGAGGGCGTTGCGGCCCCAGCCGCGGAACGGCCCGCCCGAGGCGGTCAGGGTGAGGCGCAGCGGCTTGGCCTCGCCGCCGGCCAGACACTGGAAGATCGCGTTGTGCTCGCTGTCGATCGGGATCACTTCGGATCCGATCGAGTGCACCTCGCGCATCAGCAGTTCGCCGGCCAGCACCAGCGATTCCTTGTTGGCCAGCAGCAGGCGCTTGCCGGCGCGCGCGGCGGCCAGGGTCGAGGGCAGGCCGGCGGCGCCGACGATCGCGGCGACCACGGTATTGCAGGACGGACTGGCGGCGAGACTGGCGATGCTGTCGGCGCCGGCGTGGGCCTGGGTGGGCAATCCGGCCTCGCGCAGGCCGTCGCGCAGGCGCGGATACAGGCGATCGTCGCCGATCGCCGCATGCTCCGGCGCGTGGATGCGGCACAGCGCCAGCAGTTCCTCGACCCGGGTTCCAGCGGCCAGCACGGTCGCCCGCAGTGCGTCCGGATGCCGCGCCACCACGTCCAGCGCGGAGGTTCCGATCGAGCCCGTGGCTCCGAGAATGGCGATCCTGCGCATGCCTAGAACCCGAACCAGGCCTTGCCGATGGCGAACACCGGCAGCGCCGCCAGCAGGCTGTCGACCCGGTCGAGAATGCCGCCGTGGCCGGGGATCAGGGTGCCCGAATCCTTGACCCCGCTGTGGCGCTTGAGCAGGCTCTCGAACAGGTCTCCGACGACGGAAAACGCGACCGTCGCCAGCGCAACGCCAATCACCGCCGGCATTTTCTGCGTCGGGACATGCAACAGCTGGGCGCCTGCGACCGCGACGATGGCGGACAGGGCGAAACCGCCGAGCAGGCCTTCGATGGTCTTGTTCGGGCTGACCCTTGGCGCCAGCTTGCGCCCGCCGAACCAGCGCCCGCCGAAACGCCGGCCAGCGAAATAGGCGCCGCTGTCGGCGGACCAGACCAGCAGCAGCGAGAGCAGCAGCCAGAACGGGCCGTTGGGCGCCTGCCGATGGATCAAGGCCAGCGCGCACCAGGCGGGAACCACCGCGGCAGTGCCGGCGATCAGCTTGAAGACGCGGGCATTGCCGCTGGTTCCGGAGGCGAAGTCGTAGTGCAGCAGCCACAGCAGCGCCAGCAGCCACCACGCGACGCCGAGCACCGCGATCGCCTCGAACAGGGGAAGCGCGCTGGTCTGCGCCGAGCGCGAACCCCAGACCAGCGCCACCATCAGCGCCAGATTGCAGGCCAGCAGGACGTAGCGAGCGAGGCTGTCCTCGATCTCCACCAGCCGGGTCCACTCCCACAGCGCCAGCAGGCACAGCAGGGCGCTGAGCAGCATCAGCCAGGCGGTGGGGAGCAGCAAGACCGCGGCGATTGCCGCCGGAGCCATCACCAGCGCCGCCAGCACCCGTGTCCTGGTCATGCCGTCTTCCCCTTGCCCATGGCGCGGATTTGCTCGCCGGTCAGCCCGAAACGGCGCTCGCGCGCCGCATAGTCGTCCAGTGCCTTGTGCAGCAGCGCCGCGTCGACGTCCGGCCAGAGCGCCTCGGTGAACCACAGCTCGGTGTAGGCGAGCTGCCAGAGCAGGAAATTGCTGATCCGCAGCTCGCCGCCGGTGCGAATGAACAGGTCGGGCGCGGGCAGGTCGGCCAGCGCCATCCGCGACGCCAGCGCCGCCTCGTCGATCTGTCCGGGAAGCAGCCGACCCTCCGCGACCTCCTGCGCCAGCGCGCGCGCCGCGCGCGCGATGTCCTGACGGCCGCCGTAGCTGGCGGCCACGTTCAGTTGCAGGCGGAAATTGGCCTGGGTCAGGGTTTCGGCGGCCGCCATCCGGCTGCGCAGGCCTTCGGAGAAGCGTTCGCGCTCGCCAATGAAGCGCAGCCGCACGCCGAGCCGGTGCAACTCATCGACTTCGCGCTCCAGCGCGCCGAGGAACAATTTCATCAGCCCGCTGACTTCGTCTTCCGGGCGATCCCAGTTTTCGCTGGAAAAGGCGAACAGGGTCAACGCGCCGACGCCGCGCTGCAGGCAGAACTCCACGCAGCGCTTGACCGCGCGTGAACCGGCGCGATGGCCGATGATCCGCGGCCTGCGCCGCGCCTGCGCCCAGCGCCCATTGCCGTCCATGATGATGGCGATATGCCGTGGCACCGCAGGGTTCCCGGCGCAGGTGTCGGAAACGCCGGACAGCGGAGCTCCCTGCGCGGCATGAGCGTCAGTCAAGGAAACGCTCCAATCGGAACCCGGGCTGCGGCGCTTTCACGAATCGTCGGTCTCGAATCGGGGTCGTTCAGACCGCCATCAACTCGACTTCCTTGGCCTTGACCACCTCGTCAACGTCCTTGATCGCGGCGTCGGTGATTTTCTGGATCTCGGCCTCGGCGCGGGCGCTCTCGTCTTCGGAAATCTGCTTTTCCTTCAGCAGTTCCTTGACCTGATGGTTGGCGTCGCGGCGGATGTTGCGGATCGCCACCTTGGCGTCCTCGCCCTCGCCGTGCACGACCTTGGTGAGGTCGCGGCGACGCTCCTCCGTCAGTGCAGGGATGTTGAGGCGTATCGTGGTGCCGGCGGTGTTCGGGGTCAGGCCGAGATCGGAGGCGAGGATCGCCTTTTCGACCGCGCCGACCATCTGCTTTTCCCACGGCACGATCATGATCGTGCGGGCGTCCGAGACCGAGACGCTGGCGACCTGCGACAGCGGCATGTCCGAGCCGTAGTAGTTGACCTTGATGCTGTCCACCAGGCCGGTGTTGGCGCGCCCGGTGCGCACCTTGACGAGGTTGTGGCGCAGCGTTTCGATGCTTTTGGCCATGCGGGCCTGGGCGTCTTTCTTGATCTCGTTGAGCATGGCCGCAATCTCCGGGAGGTGTCGTGCGTCGGGGTGGCGCAGACTATGGACTGTCGTGCGATCGGCTGATCCGGTACCAAGGGCCGGGTTGCGCCGGCGCCTTCAGTCCCAGCAATGCGTGTGGAACGACGTTTGGCGTCGTCCCGAATCGGGCATTATAAGCGGCTCGAACGGCGATCTCAGCGCCCGCCGACCAGGGTGCCGATCTGCTCGCCGTGGAGGATGCGCAGCAGTACGCCGGACCGGGCCATGTCGAAGATCCGCAGCGGCAAGCCGGCGTCGCGGCACAGCGCAAAGGCGGCGGTGTCCATCACCTTCAGGTCGCGCTTGATGACCTCGTCGTAGCTGAGCTGGTCCAGCTTCACGGCGTCGGCATGCCGGGCCGGGTCCTTGTCGTAGACGCCGTCGACCTTGGTGGCCTTCAGCAGCAGGTCGGCGCCGATCTCGATCGCGCGCAGCGCGGCGCCGGAATCGGTGGTGAAGAAGGGATTGCCGGTGCCGGCGGCGAAGATGGTGATCCGGCCCTTTTCGAGATGGCGCACGGCGCGGCGGCGGATGTAGTCCTCGCAGACATCGTTGATCTTGAGCGCGCTCATCACCCGGCACTTGGCGCCGAGCTTCTCCAGCGCGTCCTGCATCGCCAGCGCGTTGATCACCGTGGCCAGCATGCCCATCTGGTCGCCGGTCACGCGATCCATGCCGCCGGCGGCCAGCCCCGCGCCGCGGAAGATGTTGCCGCCACCGATCACCAGCGCGATTTCGGCGCCGGCGTCATGCGCCTCGATCACCTCGCGCGCAATCCGTCCCAGCACCTTGGGGTCGATGCCGTAGTCCTCGTCGCCCATCAGCGCCTCGCCGGACAGTTTCAGGAGGACGCGGCGATAGGCGAGTTCAGGCATGGCGGGCTCCGGCGGCGAGGACGCGCAATTCTAACGGAAAGGCGCTGGCGGCTGGCCGTCGCGTGCGCCGCGACGACCGGCGTGGCGTGCGTCAGGCGGCCGGATGCAGCCAGTACCAGAGCACAAAGCCGCTGACCAGCGCCAGCAGCGCCAGGGGGTACAGGCTGGCGCGGTCGAACAGCCGCGCCGCGCCGCGGCCTTCATGGGAACGGAACAGGCGGAAGCCCGGGATCAGCAGCAGGACCGCGCCGATTGCCAGCATCGCCAATTGGAACGGCAGACCCAGCGGCAGCGGCGAGGCCAGCGGCAGGAACCAGCCCAGCGCGAGGGTAGCCAGCAGCGCAATGAGCACCACGGTGCCGGCGATCCGCTCGCCGAACACCAGCGGGATGGTGCGCGCGCCGACCCGGCGGTCTTCCTCGACGTCGTTCCAGTCGGCCGGCACGTTCTGGCCGCCGATTTCCCACGCCATCAGCCAGGCCACCATCAGCGCCAGCAGGGCCGGGTCGGGGCGCGGCACCACCGCCAGCACCGCGGCGACCGGACCGAGCGATTTCACCAGCCCGCTGACGATCACCCGCCAATGGCTGACCTTGAACAGCTTGCAGTAGAGCGCTTCCAGCACCGGCGCGGCCAGCACCACCGCCACCAGCAGCGGGTTGAGCCACCAGGCGCCGACCAGCGCGATCAGATACCAACCGGTGAACCAGAGGATGCCGGCGCGCAGGCTGAGCTTGCCCTGCGCGATCGGATAGCGCAGGTCCGAGGCCTCGACCGAATAGCCGGGATTGGGGCCGGCGCCGGCGAATTTCTCGCGGTCCACCTCGACCCCGATCAGATCGTTGAGCGCATACAGCGCGGTGTAGCCGGCCAGCGCGGTCAGCAGCGCGACCAGCAGCACCGGCCAGCTTGGGAAGTGGCCGAGCCAGAGCAGGGCGGCGAAGCCCGGCATGGCGATGTCGAGCACGCCGTGGGTGGAGCGCGAGAGGGCGAGGAATTTGCGCATGCGGCTCAGGCCCGCTTCACGTAGCTCATCATGTAGTTCACGTCGAGCTTGCCTTCGGCGACCTTGAAGGTCTTGCGGAGCGGGTTGTACATCAGGCTGGCGCAGCGCACGAAGGTCAGGCCGCTGGCCTCCGACCAGCTGCGCAGCTCGGCCGGACGGATCAACTTGGCGTAGTCGTGGGTGTCGCGCGGCAGGATGCGCAGGATGTACTCGCCGCCGACGATGGCGAACAGCCAGCCCTTGAAGGTGCGATTGATGGTGGAAAAGATCACGTGGCCGCCGGGCTTGAGCAGGCGCGCGCAGGCGTCGACGATGGCCGCCGGGTCGGGGACGTGTTCGAGCATTTCCAGGCAGGTGACGACATCGAAGGTGCCAGCTTCCTTCTCGACCAGTTCCTCGACCGTCTGCAGCCGGTAGTCGATCGAAAGCCCGCTCTTGGCGGCGTGCTGGCGGGCGATTTCCAGCGTCATTTCCGATTGGTCGATGCCGATCACGTCGGCGCCGGCCTTGGCCAGGGTCTCGGTCAGGATGCCGCCGCCGCAGCCGACGTCGACCGCCCTGGCGCCGCGGATCTCCGGCACGTGGTCGAAGGTGAACCGGCTGCGCAGCGGGTTGATGACGTGCAGCATCCCCATCTTGCCGGTGGGGTCCCACCACAGCTGGGCGACGCGGTCGAACTTGCTGACTTCCTGGCTATCGACGTTCGAGGGTTGGTTCATCGTGGGCCTTGAGGTGGGCGTGGAGGGCCGGGATCGCGGCGTCGAGCTCGCGCGGCCGGATGTCGTCGAGGAACACGCACTCGCCGATCGCGGACGGCACCGGGACGCGCTGGCGGCCGTTGCGGTGCTCGATGCGGTCGCGCAGGGATTGCCACATCAGATCGGCATCGAGCAGGCCGGGATCGGGCGCCAGCCCGAGCCGCTCGACCAGCGCGAAGACGCGCTCGGCGTCGGCGTCGGCCAGCAGGCCACGGCGCTTCGCAAGCACGGTCGATACCAGCACGTCGAGCAGGACCGCCTCGCCGTGCAGCAGGTGCTGCTCGTGGCGGGTTTCCAGCCCGTAGCTGAAGCTGTGGCCGAAATCGACCTTGCGCGCCAGTTCGTCCTCGTGCAGGTTCGGCTCCAGCTCGGCCAGCATGCCGCCGATGGCGGCATCGAGGATGGCGTCGCCGCGTGCGTCCTGGAAGGCGGTGGCGATGCCGTGGGCGCCGTCGCGTTCGAGCAGCGCGAACAGGTGCGCATCGCAGACCACCGCGAGCTTGACGATCTCGCACACGCCGTTGCGCAGGTGGCGCGCGGGCAGGGTGGTGAGGAAGCGCTTGTCCAGCAACACCGCAGCGGGCGGCTCGAAGCTGCCGAGGCGGTTCTTGTTGCCGTTGAAGTTGATCCCGGCCTTGATCCCGAGCGCGGCGTCGATGTAGCCCATCAGGGTGGTGGGCACCTTGACGTGCGGGATGCCGCGCCGGTAGGTGGCGGCGACGAAGGCCACCACATCGGTCAGCACGCCGCCGCCGATGGCGATGATCGGCTCGTCGCGGCGGTGGATCGGGAAAACGTCGAGCTCGCGCAGGATGTCCTGGTAGATCTCGATGTTCTTGTGTTCCTCGCCGCCGGGGAACACCACCACGCGGGCGTCGATGCCGTTGTGCGCGAACCAGCCGCGGATCGCCGCGCCGTGCAGGCGCGCCACGTTGCCGTCCACCACCACGAACCGGCGTCCGCCGGCGTGGCGGCCGAACCGCAGCAGCGTCCCGTTGTCGGCGTCGAACAAGTCCGGCGTCTTGATGACGTCATAGCCGATCGGGCGCTGCGTGCGCACCTGCCAGCGGTCGTTGCCGACGTTCATGCAGCGTCCAGCCAGTGTTCGCGGCGCGCCAGGATTTCCCGCGCCACGCGCTGGGCGTCGCCGAGGCTGTGGTTGCGCCAGTTGCCGCACTGTTCGACGTTGGCGTAGGGCACCGCAGCGGCGGTCTGCATCTCTTCGAGGATGTGCGCCAGCGTTGCGCACAGCAGGTCGGCGCGCCCCTCGTTCTGGAAGCCGAGGTAGAAACCGGTCTGGCAGCCCATGATGCCGACCGAGACGAAGTGTTCCGGCAGCAGCCGGCCGAAGCCTTCCAGCAGGAAGTGTTCGACCGAATGCAGCTCGGTCGAGGTCAGGAAATCGTCGGCGTTGGGGCGGCGGATGCGCAGGTCCACGCAGAAGAACGCGTCGCCGTGCTCGCCGAGGCGCGCCGAGCGCAGCTTGACGCTGGGCGCCTTGAGCCGGCGGTGGTCGAGTTCGCCCACCAGTTCGGTGGGCCAACCCAGTGAGGCGACGTCGATCATGGGCCCGCTCAACGCCCGCCCGTGATCGCAGCCAGATGCCGGTAGCTGTCGTCCAGCGCCTTCTGCCAGCCTTCGACGTGGTGGTACAGCTCGACCGAACCGTAGCCCTTGAAGCCGCCTTCCTCCAGCGCCCGGAAGCTGCCGGCCAGATCCAGCGTGCCTTCGCCCGGGATTTCGTGGAAGTGGACGATGCCGGTGAGCGTGTTGGCCACCATCTTGTCCACCAGCGGCGGAGTCTTCACCCCGCGCAGGTAGCCGCAGATCGGCCGCGCGCGCTCCAGCACGTCGTAGCTCAGGCCCGGCATCGAAATCAGGTAGGTGAAGATCTCGTCGTCCAGCGGCGAGCTGCCGGCGTACAGGCTGGAATAGTCCACCACCCGCAAATCCTTGTGAATGCCGGCGCGCTGCATCAGGGTTTCGATGCGCTTCGTGCGCGCGGCGCTGGGCGCCTGCTCGCGGAAGTGGATGGGGTGATTGCGGTCCAGCAGCAGGAAGTCGGCGGTGTCCGGGAAATGCACCAGCACGCTGGCGAAATCGAGATCCGGCGCCAGATCGTCGCGGTCGTGGACGATCTTGAGGTTGTAGCCTTCCTGTGCGTCGGAAATGTGCAGGTAGCGCGCCTGCGGCGCCGCCTTGCGCAGCGCGTCGACGTAGTTCTTTTCCGAACAATAGGCGTGGCAGATGTCGATGTGCAGCTTGAACTTGGGCGAATTCACCGCGTCCAGCAGCGCCAGCCCCTGTTCCAGGGTCTCGATGTGCATCCCCGGCTCGGGCTCGATCAGCAGGGTGATGTCCTCGTCGTCACGGATCTCGCGCAGGCATTCGTGGATGGAATCGACCAGCAGTGCGCTCGGATCCACCTCCGGATGAGCGACGTGGTCGTCGCGAATGAAGCCGCTGCCGAAGGTGACGAGGTTGACGCCCAGCTTGCGCGCCACGTGGATGCCGCGCTTGACCAGGTCGATCCGGCGCATGCGCGCGGCCTTTTCCAGCGCCATCAGCGAGGGCTCGTGCGGACGGTGCGGGTCGAAGAAGTGCGAGGCGGTGGCCACGCAGCAGGCCTTGACCCGGCGCGCGTCGAGGCGCTGCTTGACCGCGTCCAGATACGCATCGTCCACGTTGAACGGGTTGAACTGGTCGCGATGGAACGAAATCTCGATCCCGTCATAGCCGGCGCGGTCCACCGCGTCGATGGCGTCGAGGAAATCGAGATTGGTCAGGCCGAAGGTGCTGTAGCTGAGCTGGATCGCGGACATGGCGAACTCTGTCTGTGACATTCCATTTTATACGGTCGCGCCGTGGGGTGCGATTCACACAGGGGTCATGGCGGCTTGCTGTCGACTTCGGAATGAAATGGCATGACGGTCGAACCCGGTGTTTGCTGCGGGGCCTGATGCGGCCCGTCGCGCCGGCCCGGGATGCGCTAAAGTCGCGTCTGGATGTTGCAGTGCGCCATCGGGCGCGTCATTCCGGCGTTGGATGCCTCCTTTTGAACACCTTCGGCCACCTGCTGCGCGTCACCACCTTTGGCGAGTCGCACGGGCCGGCGATCGGCTGCGTGCTCGACGGCTGCCCGCCCGGAATCGCCATTGCGCCGGAGGATTTCGCCCACGACCTGGCACGCCGCGCCACAGGCAAGACCCGCCACACCTCGGCACGCCACGAGGCGGATGCGGTGGAAATCCTGTCCGGCGTATATGAAGGGCGCACGACCGGTACCCCGATTGCCCTGCTGATCCGCAACACCGACGCCCGCAGCCGGGACTATGCGGCGATCGCCGCGCAGTTCCGCCCCGGCCACGCCGACTACACCTATTGGCAGAAATACGGGATCCGCGACCCGCGCGGCGGCGGCCGCGCCTCGGCGCGCGAGACCACGGTGCGGGTGGCTGCGGCGGTGATCGCCAAGAAGTGGTTGGCCGAGCGCGGCGTCACGGTGCGCGGGCATCTGGCGCAAATCGGCGGGATCGTGCCGCGCACGCATGACTGGGATGCAGTCGAGGCCAATCCGTTCTTCTGGCCCTGCGCCGAGCAGGTGCCGGAGTTGGAAGCCTTCATGGACGCCCTGCGCAAATCCGGCGATTCGGTGGGCGCGAAGGTCGTGGCAGTGGCCGACGGCGTGCCGCCGGGCTGGGGCGAGCCGATCTACGGCAAGCTCGACGGCGAGCTGGCGGCGGCGATGCTGTCGATCAACGCGGCCAAGGGCGTGGAGATCGGCGACGGTTTTGCCAGCGTGGCGCAGCGCGGCAGCCAGCACCGCGACGCGATGACGCCGGGCGGCTTCCTGAGCAATCACGCCGGCGGCATCCTCGGCGGCATCTCCACCGGTCAGCAGGTGTCGGTGTCGGTCGCCTTCAAGCCGACCTCCAGCCTGCGGTTGCCGGTGCCGGGCGTGGATCGGGACGGGAACGCCGTGGACGTGGTGACGATCGGCCGCCACGA
Organism: Thermomonas sp.; assembly: GCF_025993755.1. Taxonomy (GTDB): domain Bacteria; phylum Pseudomonadota; class Gammaproteobacteria; order Xanthomonadales; family Xanthomonadaceae; genus Thermomonas. The sequence continues at coordinate 12,286 of NZ_JAMQHN010000036.1, forward strand.
CCCCTGCGTCGGCATCCGCGCCACCCCCATCTGCGAGGCCATGCTGGCGCTGGTGCTGATGGACCAGGCGCTGCGGCATCGCGCGCAATGTGGCGATGTCGGGCCGGTATTTCCGCAGGTTCCGCCTGAAGCGGCAAAATGAAGCATTCCGTTGCGCCGGCGACTGCCGCCGGGCGCTCGCAACGCGGCCGCGAAGGCCGTTTCGCGAACCGCCCGCCGGTCATGCCGTCGCGTTCCACCTGATCCTCGAGGA
>NZ_JAMQHN010000037.1 GCF_025993755.1 Thermomonas sp.
CAACTGCGCGAACTGGACGTCCTTCTTCTTGCCGAAACCGACGTTGCCGGGGTTGATCCGGTACTTGGACAGCGCCTCGGCGCAGGCCGGCTCCTTCGCGAGCAGCTGATGGCCGTTGTAGTGGAAGTCGCCGATGATCGGAACCTTGACCCCCATCATCGCCAGCCGGTCCACGATCTTCGGCACCGCAGCCGCAGCCGCCGGCGTGTTCACGGTGATCCGCACCAATTCGGAACCGGCGCGCCACAGTTCGCCGATCTGGCGCGCGGTGGACGCCGCGTCGGCGGTATCGGTATTGGTCATCGACTGCACCACCACCGGCGCACCGCCGCCCACCTTCACCCCGTCGATCTCGACCTGACGGGTGATGCGGCGCGGCAGCGGGCCGAATCGGTCCATTGATGTGCCAGGCCCAAGGCTGTCTGCATTCATCCGCGCATTTTATGCCGTCCGGTGCGGATCGTCGCGCGCAGGGCGCGCTTCCACGGGTGTTGTCCTAACATGCAGGCATGGCCCGCAGCGACTCCACCCTCACCCCCAGCCAGCTCAACGCACTGGCGCGCGACCTCCTCGAAGGCAGTTTTCCAGCCGTGCTGGTCGAGGGTGAAATCGGCAACCTCGCCCGCCCCGCTTCCGGACACATCTACTTCACCCTGAAGGACGCCCGCGCGGCGGTGCGTTGCGCGTTGTTCAAGCCCAAGAGCCAGTGGCTGAAGTTCGTCCCGAAGGAAGGCATGCAGGTGCTGGCGCGCGGGCGGCTGACCCTGTACGAACCGCGCGGCGACTACCAACTGGTGCTGGACACCATGGAGGAGGCCGGCGAAGGCGCGCTGCGGCGCGCGTTCGAGGAACTCAAGGCGCGGCTCGACAAGGAAGGCCTGTTCGACCCCGCGCGCAAGCGCGCCCTGCCCGCCTTCCCGCGCCGGATCGCGGTGCTCACCTCTCCGTCGGGCGCGGTGATCCGCGACATCCTCAGCGTGCTGCGCCGCCGCTTTCCGCTGCTGGAGGTCGAACTGCTTCCGGTGCCGGTGCAGGGTTCCACCGCGGCCGCACAGATCCACGCGATGCTGACGCGCGCCGACGCCAGCGGCCGCTACGACATCCTCGTGCTGGCGCGCGGCGGCGGCTCGCTGGAAGACCTGTGGGCCTTCAACGACGAAGCGCTGGCGCGCGCGGTGGCCGCGTGCGCCACGCCGACGGTTTCCGCGATCGGCCATGAGACCGACTTTTCGCTGACCGACTTCGCCGCCGACCTGCGCGCGCCCACGCCCTCGGCCGCCGCCGAGTTGCTGGCGCCGGACCAGGCGGAACTGCGCGCGCGACTGTCGCAGTTCCAGCGCCGCCTGCGCGCCTTGAACGGAACCGGCCTGCGTGAACGTGCCCAGCGCGCCGACCGCGCCTTCCTGCGTCTGCACGCGCAGCGCCCGCAGGCGCGGCTGGACGCGCAGCGCCAGCGCCTCGCCCACGCGCGTCTGCGCCTCGCCGGCACCATCGCACGGCGCCTGCAGCAGGATTCCGGAACCCTGCAGACATTGGCCGCACGACTGCGCGGCAGCCACCCGCGCCGCCGCGTCGAACAACAGCGCGAGCGTCTGCAGCGATTGGCCGACCGACCGCGCGCGATCCTCGTTCAATCGCTTCAAAACAACCTGCTGCACCTGCGCGGCCTTGCGCGCTCGCTGCACGCCGTCAGCCCGCTGGCTACCGTCTCACGCGGCTACAGCATCCTGCAGCGACCGGACGGATCGATCATCCACACGGTTGCAGGCGTGGCCGTCGGCGAGCAGGCCAGCGCGCGCCTTGTCGACGGCAGCCTGGAGTTCGCCATCACCGGCATCCGCGCTTCCGAGGCGGCCACGCCGCCGCCATCGTCCTGAAGCGGGTCCGCCGCCCCGGCGGGAGCGGGCCGCGTCGCGCGCCAGCGGCGCGAGGGATCAACCGCTCGTCTCGACCAGAGCCAACGGCGCCGGCCGGCCGAACAGGAATCCCTGGGCATGGGTGCAGCCCAGTTCGATCAAGGTCTGCTGCTGCGCTTCCGTTTCCACGCCCTCGGCGATCAGTTCGATGTTGAGACTGCCCGCCAGCGCGATGATCGCGCGGATCACCGCGATGCTCTCGTTGCGCACGTTGCCTTCAAGGCCGGAAACGAAGCTGCGGTCGATCTTCAGGCTGGCGATCGGGAACCGGTGCAGGTAGGACAGCGCGGAGAAGCCGGTTCCGAAATCGTCGAGCTGGGCCAGGATCCCGTGCCGGCGCAGCAGGTCCAGACACTCGCGGGTGCGCGGCGCATCGTCGAGCAGGGCCACTTCGGTGATTTCCACGCGCAGCCGATCCGGCGCCAGACCGGCCCCCTCGACCAATCCGAGCAGTCGGCTGGAAAAATCCGCCGCGCGGAAATGCCGGGGCGAGACGTTGATCGCCACATAGCCGGGCAGCGCGTGGCTGGCCATGTCGGAAATCACGCGCGCGTACATCAGCCAGTCGACCTGTTCGATCAGGCCGCTGTCCTCGCCGATATCGAGGAACTGGCCGGGCAGCAGCAGGCCCAGCTGTTCGTGCTGCCAGCGCAGCAGGGCCTCGTGACCGAAAATCTCGCCGGTGCGGATATCGACGATCGGCTGGTAGAACGGCAGGAACTGTTCGGACTGGATCGCGCGGCGCATGTCCGCTTCGAGGTCGAGGCTGCGGGTCGCCTCGCGGTGCATTTCCTCGTCGAACATGGCGCAGCGGTCGCGACCATCCTGCTTGGCGCGGTACATGGCGGCGTCGGCGTCGCGCA
>NZ_JAMQHN010000038.1 GCF_025993755.1 Thermomonas sp.
TGTTGATTTCCATCTAAAACTGAGCCGGGTTTTCCATCGAAAATTGAGCCACCCGCTGGGTGCAGTCTAGGTCACTTGCGTCGGTTGGCGGTGGCGGCTTTCTCCTTCTGCGTGTTGGCAGTGTTGTGGCGGAAACGGTAGCTGTCGTTGCCGGTTTCGATGATGTGGCAGTGGTGGGTCAGTCGGTCGAGCAGTGCGGTGGTCATCTTGGCATCACCAAAGACACTGGGCCATTCGGCGAAGCTCAGATTGGTGGTGATGGCGAGGCTCGTGTGCTCGTAGAGCTTGCCGATCAGGTGGAACAGCAATGCGCCGCCGGCCTGCGAGAACGGTAGGTAGCCGAGCTCGTCGAGGATGATCAGGTCGGTGGCGATCAACCGGCTGGCGATCTGCCCGGGTTTTCCGGCCGCTTTTTCCAATTCGAGCGCGTTGACCAGTTCGACGGTGGAGAAGAAGCGCACCCGGCGTTGCTGGTGGGTGATGGCCTGCACGCCCAATGCGGTGGCGAGATGGGTTTTCCCGGTGCCGGGTCCGCCGACGAAGACCAAGTTGTGCCGCTGGGTGAGGAAGTCGCCCCGGTGCAGTTGGCGGATCAGTGCCTCGTCTACGCTGGCTTGGCCGAAGTCGAAGGTGCTCAAGTCGCGATAGTGCGGGAATCGGGCGGTCTTGAGCTGATGTTTGATCGAGCGGACCTGCCGTTCGGCGGCCTCAGCCTTGAGCAGCAGGTTCATCAGGGGCAAGGCGGCTTGGTATTGCGGCCCGCCCTGATGGACCAACTCATCGAAGGCTTGGGCCATGCCGTAAAGGCGCAGGGCCTTGAGTGTGGCCAGCGTGTCGTCATGCGACATGGCGCGCCTCCCGGAGTCCATCGTAGCGGGAGGCGTTGGCCAATGGTTCCACCTGCAGGGCCAGCATGGGCGGCTCGGACATGGGCGGTGGCGGATCAGCGCCGAGCAGCCGGTGCAGCAGGTTGAGGATGTGCGGCTTGGACGGCGCGCCGGCCTCAAGCGCCAGTTCGACGGCAGCAAGGACGGCCTGCTCGTCATGCAGCAGCACCAAGGCAAGGATCTCGACCATCTCCCGGTCGCCGCCTTGGCGCTTGAGCAGGATCGCCTGCAAGCGCCGAAAACCTTCCGGCAGTTCGGCAAACGGCGCGCCGTTGCGCAGCGCACCGGGCTTGCGCTGCACTACGCTCAGGTAATGGCGCCAGTCGAATACCGTGCAGCCGCCGTCGTGGGCGCGCCGTATCCGACGCCCGTGCTCGGCGATCACCTGTCCTTCGGCGGCCACCACCACGCGGTCGGCATACAGGCGCACGCTGACTGGGCGGTTGGCGAAGCTGGCTGGGACGCTGTAGCGGTTGCGATCCACGTGCACCAGGCAGGTCGGCGTGACCCGCTTGGTCTGTTCGACAAAGCCGTCGAAGGGGGCCGTCACCGGCATTAGCGCCGAGCGTTCGTGATGCCAGAGCTGGGCGATCGTCCGATCCCGCCACTCCGGATGCGGCAGTTCCTCCCACATCTCACGGCAGCGTTGTTCAAGCCAGGAGTTGAGGGCATCCAGCGAGGGCATCGGCGGCACCGTCGGCCAGAGACGACGGCGGGCGTCGAGGACGTTCTTCTCGATCTGGCCCTTCTCCCAGCCGGAAGCCGGGTTGCAGAACTCGGGTTCAAACAGGAAATGGCTGGTCAGGGCGGTGAACCGCGTGTTGACGTCACGGCGCTTGCCGGCGCGCACCTTGTCCACCGCCGTCTTCATGTTGTCGTAGATCCCGCGGCGGGGCACGCCACCGAACACGGCGAAGGCGTGGTTGTGCGCGTCGAACAGCATCTCGTGGGTCTGCAGCAGGTAGGCCCGCAGTACGAACGCACGACTGTGGCTTAGCTTGAACTGGGCGATCTGCAGTTTGACCCGCTCGCCGTCGATACGGGCCCAGTCTTCGCTCCAGTCGAACTGGAAGGCCTCGCCCGGGGCGAAGACCAGTGGTATGAACACGCCCCGACCGGCGGTGCGGGCCTGCTCCTGCTCGGCCTGACGCCAAGCCCGGGCGAAGGCCGCGACCCGGTTGTAGGAACCGGTATACCCCCGCGCTAGCAGGGCGGCATGCATCTGCCGCAGTGTCCGCTTCTGCTTGCGCGGTGCATGCTGGTTACTGCGCAGCCAAGCCGACAGGTCGGCGGCATAAGGGTCGAGTTTGCTGGGGTTGTGCCGCTTGGGGTAGCGCGGCACGGTCTCTTCCGATGCCAGGTACTTGGCAATCGTGTTGCGCGACAGCTTGGTGCGCCGGGCAATCTCCCGGATCGACACCTTCTCGCGAAGGTGCCAGCGTCGGATAACGCTCAATAGGGCCACGTCGATCACTCCTGAAAACTCCGTCCGGGGAACGGACGGAGGGTGACGGGAGGTGGCTCAGTTTTGGACGGAAATCCCTAGCCGATGTGGCTCAGTTTTGAGCGCAAATCAACA
>NZ_JAMQHN010000039.1 GCF_025993755.1 Thermomonas sp.
CTGCAGATCTCCAACCTCGTTAGCCAGGCTGGGGCGGCCCTCGACGCCGCCGGTGGCGCGGCGGTCACGCGCCTCGATGGCGCTGGCGCAGTCATCGATGCGCTGGCGCACGCGCTCGCTTCCGGCGTGCCGCTGAACCTGGGCGATGCGGCCACCCTCGCCGCCATCATCCAGGGCGCGGCGCAGGCGCTCGGCGTGCCCGAGGTCGCTGGCGCGGCGGCGCAGCTGGCCCAGATCACGGCAGCCTGCAATGCCAAGGCGGCCGATGCCGGCAGCCTGGCGCAGCTGGCCAAAGTGGCCTTCGTCACCCAGGGCGATGCCACCACCGCCATCGCTGAAGCCTTCGGGGGCTCGGGGTCGCTTGACGCTGTGCTCTCCGCCTTCACCGGAAGCAACCTCGACAGTGCCATCAATGGCGGCGGCGGTGGTGGGAGCTATGTCGAGATCCCTCCGTGGGGCGCCACGAATGGCGGTGGCGGTGGCGGTGGCGGTGGCGGTGGCGGTGGCGGTGGCGGTGGTGGCGGCGGCGGCCAACCTGCGGATCCGCTGCCGCATCTGGTCGCGGCCACGCCGGCGGACGGCAGCAGCCTCGACATCGCCGGTAACATCGTGCTGCAGTTTTCCGAGATCGTGCAGCATGGTGCAGGCAATATCGTCATCAGCGACGGCAAGGGGGACGTGCGCACGATCCCCATCGGCGACAAGAGCCAGATCGCGTTCGACGGCAATGTCCTGACCATCGATCCGGCCCAGGATTTGCTACGCGGCGGGCACTACCATGTCCTGATCGACTCGGGCGCGGTGCTGGACGTCGCTGGCCAGGCCTTTTCGGGTATTGCCAGCCCGACGGCCCTCGATTTCCTGGTCATCGACCAGCGCTGTCCCACGCTGACGGTAACCGCGGCGCCCGGCGTCGCGGCGAACGAAATCCTGCTCACCGTCACCTGCCAGCCGGCCGGCACCGAAAAGATTGACCTCGGCTTTGCCGGTCTGCCGGCAGGGGCGGCGCTGCGCGACCAGTACGATGGCGACGCCACGGCCGGCGTCAGCGATTTCGATGGCGCCGAGCAGTTCTGGCTGGTGCTGCCGGAAGGTGCCGACACGCTGGGCGAGCTCACCGTCACCGCCACCGGCTACCGCCCCGACCACACGCAGACCGGGGCGACGGAACAGACGGTGGCGCTGGCCTACGACGTCGCCGAGTCGGGCGGCACGCTCACCTTCGCTTCGCAGAACCAGAACATGTGGGGCAACTTCGACGGCTATATCGGCTGGCACGAATACATCCCGCTCATCGGCGGCGCCCCGGTCGCCTGGGACGCCGTGACGGAGGAATGGGATAATGTCGCTGGCGGCGGCACCTACTGGCGCAGCGGCCAGTTCACGCTGGCCGACATCGACATCGATTCGGAGCAGATCTACCAGGAAATCAACAAGGGCGTACAAGTCGTGTTCAAGGCGGCGGAAGACGTCTTCAAGGCAACGGCCAACACGGTGGATGCCGCCGTGCAGGCAGCCTGGGACGGCGCGCAGGCGGTGTTCCAGGCCGCCGAGAACGCCTTCTGGGCGACGGCCTATGTGGTAGACCAGGC
>NZ_JAMQHN010000040.1 GCF_025993755.1 Thermomonas sp.
AAACGCAATTACCTACCAAGAAATATTTGGGTTGATTAAAACGAATCGCATGTGGCTTGGCAAAGGCTTTCCTCGCAACATGGCCCACTTTCGTACGCCGTACAAGGTCTATAGCCCATGGGTTGAGCAAGAAGGCGATGGTGTGGTACGTGTTCCCGGCGTGCAATGGTTTACTAACATGGAGCACGGGCGTCGCCACGAGCCACTTCAGCTCATGACAATCGACGAAAATAACAAGTTCAGCCGCCATAAAGAGGTTCGTGGAGTCGGCTACAAGAGATACGACAATTTTGACGCTATCGAGGTGCCCTTTACAGACGCAATCCCGAGTGATCATGACGGTGCGATGGGAGTACCGATAACATTTTTAAATAAGTACAACCCTGACCAATTTGAAATCATCGGCAGTTTCAATGCGGGCACCGCTGGCGAGGAGCTTGGTGCGACGTATTCTGAAATGGTATCCAATGGAAAAGTGATGCAATGGAATGGCCCAATAGTTGATCGACAGCCAATCTATAAACGTATCGTCATCCGCAAGAAGAGTTGACTATGGATACCGAACTCAAACGCTACACGGTTGCCGAGATCACGAAAGGATTTTTCTACAACGAGTTAGAAGGAAAAGGTCTTTACGGTCTCAACGGTAAGCTCGTTATCCAGCCTGAGTACCAGCGCAACTACATCTACAACGATGGGAAGCGGGATGTTGCCGTCATTGATTCTTTATTGCAGGGCTACCCGCTTGGGCTGATCTATTTCGTCGATGCGGGCGGCCACCTAGAGGTGCTTGATGGCCAACAGCGCATTACCAGCGTAGGGCGATTCGTTACAGGAAAGTTCGCCATACAGTCCGGAGGAAGGGAGCAGACATTTTCATCGCTGCCCAAAGACCTGCAGGACAAGATCAATCAGAGTGAACTGCTGGTCTATGTGTGTCGTGGCACGGAAACAGAAATCAAGGACTGGTTTCAGACCATCAACATCGCCGGTGTGCCACTCGAAGCACAGGAGTTGCGCAACGCCATTTATTCCGGACCATTCGTAACCGCCGCCAAGGCAGAGTTCTCGAACTCGGGAAATGCGATGCAGCAGAAGTGGTCGTCATTCATCAAGGGCGACCCGAAGCGTCAGGGGGTGCTCGAAGAGGCCTTGGAGTGGGTGGCCGCGTCGAAGGGCCAAACCATCGATGCCTACATGGCTGCGCACCGCCACGACAAGGATATTGGCGAGCTAAAAACGTACTTCACTACCGTTATTGACTGGATTGTGAGCGTGTTCACGGCCAGCCCGGATAAGTCGATGCGAGGTCTTGACTGGGGAAGGCTTTACCAGACGTACTACCGCAATTCGTACAACGCTGTCGATTTGGCCGCTGATGTAAGGACGCTACTGGATGACGAGTCCGTAGCTGATAAAAAGGGAATCTACGAGTATTTGCTAGGCCGGAAGAGCGATCCGAAACTGCTCAATGTGCGGTTGTTCGATAGCAAGACGAAGCAAAAGGCATACAACCGGCAAACAGAGAAGGCGGAGAAAAGCCGCGTTTCGAACTGCCCGCTGTGTGCTGTCGGGGATAATGCGAACAAGACGAAGATCTACAAGATCGGAGAGATGGAAGCCGACCATGTCTCTGCATGGTCAAAGGGTGGGGAGTCCACGCTCGATAACTGCGAAATGCTTTGTGTCATGCACAACCGCGCTAAGGGTAATCGCTAAGGAAGGTCTGATCAACACACCCTGAGGCTTCAATCCTGGGCCACAGAGCAGCTTTTTTGCTTCGTCACCGCCTTTACGCGCCGTTTCCGGCGTTTTCCGGCGGGAAAAAAGGTGTCAGGGACAATTTCTGATGCGGACAAAAGGTGTCAGGGACAATTTCTGATCGACGGTTGCTGGTTTTCCTGATCGCCTGACGCCGGACGGGCGGGCACGCTGCAGGTATGGCCCGACTTCCTCGCCCCGATCTTCCCGGCATCCCCCAACATATAGTGCAGCGGGGCAACAACCGGCTGCCTTGTTTCCTGGACGACGATGATCGCCAGCGCTACCTGCAGTGCCTGTTGGGTGCGCTGTCCCGGTTCGGGTGCCGGTTGCAAAAAAGGTGTCAGGGACAATTTCTGATGCGGACAAAAGGTGTCAGGGACAATTTCGAGTAACGGTAAAACGGGGTCAGGTTCACTTATCCCGCTTATTCCGCAACCGATGACCTTGCCGGCCGATGCGCCGGCCTCACGCCGGCGAAGCGCTGGGTCTTGGCCTCGACCATCGCGCGGAAGTCGTCGCGGCCATAGGCGCGTTGCTGTTGCAGGTAGAGGCGGATCGCGGCCAAGTCATCGTCGCTGATCGCCTCGGCGAGCATGACGCGATAGCCTTCGGCGCCGAGCGCGCGCTGGATGGAGTGCGGGGTCCAGGGGAACGGGGTCAGGTTCACTTATCCCCACTCATTCCGTAGCGGATGATCTGGCCGGCCGATGCGCAGGCCACGCCGGCAAAACTCCGGGTCCTGGCCTCCAGCGCGCGGAAGTCGTCGCGGCCATAGGCGCGTTGCTGTTGCAGGTGAACTGACCCCGTATTCCCGGCCTGGCGGCGTCCACTCCGGACGCGGCTTTGCGTTGTCCGGATCAAGTCCCGAGGAACCCCAAAACGGGGTCAGGTTCACTTATTCCGGCGTGGTGGGTGGCATCGGCGGTCGGTGCGCTGGACGCACGCCGAAAGACTTTGCTCGATGAACTCTTTGGAGAACAAGGCAATGCCACTCCAGTGGATGTCCATGAGCCATTGCTGGTGGCAGAAGCGGGCGTGCCGTACTGCGCCGTGCCCGAGGGTGATGGCATCAATGCGTGGCTTGATCTGATGGCGGTGGTGGAGGCGCTTTGTCCGGTGCGGGTGGTGCCGCAGCCTGTGATTCTTCGGGATTGCAGGCTGTAGGGAAGCGTGGGCGATTATCCCGGACGTTATGCAAAGTCGACGCTCCTCCGCCCAGGTTTTGCAAAGCGTGGGCCAAGAAGTGAACCTGACCCCGTTCACCGCCCGCGCCGGCCAATACCCGGGCAGAGACGACAGTGCCTCTGCCGGATACCGCCCCAAGGCAGGACGTTCAGTCGCTAAAGCCATAGCGTCCGCCCACCGAGGCCGAAATCCGCGAGTCGCAGCGCAAGGCCGACGAAGCCATCAACGTGATCAAGGATCACGTCCCGGAGATGTAACTGGAAATAAGCGTGGTCGGAGTACATTTTCACCATATCGGGAGAACAGGCCAGGGGGGGGGCGAAAAGGTGCCACAGAGCATGTCCGCGCGAAGCGGAAGTGGTCTGCCCTCATTTCGATTCCGCAGCAACAGCGCTTCGCCGACCCCCTCCGGACCGACTACCCTGTAGACGTGGACATCCAGGCATACGTTCCGGGGACGATCTGGCTGCTGCCCTATCAGGTTTCGCTTGGAGGCGCACGCTTCAAGGCGCGAATGACCATTGTTCGGCTTGGCGACGGTCGGCTCGTCATCCATTCGCCGGGTCCTCTCGACGCAGGCGTGGGCGAGTGGATTCGCTCACTCGGACGCGTCACCGTGATCCTGGTCCCCGGCAATTTCCATCATCTGCATGCTGCAGAATGCCAGCGGGCGTTTCCCGATGCCGAGACGTGGGTTTGCCCTGGCGTCGAGCGCAGGAACCGGGCGTTGCGCTTCGATGGCGTGCTCGGCGAGCGATTGCCCGCGTCGATGCAGCCCGAGTTCGCGCAGACGTTTGTCGGCGGGCGTTTGATGGCCGAGGTTCCACTGCTGCATCGGCCCACGCGCACGCTGTTGCTGGTTGATCTGGTCGAGCGGTTCGGCAGCGACACGCCAAACCTCAACTGGATGCTGCGCATTTGCATGAAATTGCTGGGCATGTGGAACCGTCCGGCGCTCGCGCCCGAATATCGCCTCGCCGGATGGAAAGATCCCGCCACCGCTCGCGCCGCGCTCGAGCGCGTCCTGGCATGGGATTTCGAGCGGGTGGTGATCGCGCACGGCGACCTGATCGAATCCGACGCCAAGGGCGTCCTGCGACAGGCGTGGCGCGCCACGCTCGCCTGATCGGCGACGGATCGCGCAAAAACGCGGTCAGGTTCACTTATCGGTAGCCGATGATCTGGCCGGCCGATGCGCCGGCCTCACGCCGGCGAAGCGCTGGGTCTTGGCTTCGACCATGGCGCGGAAATCGTCGCGGCCGTAGGCGCGTTGTTGTTGGAGGTAAAGGCGGATGGCGGCGAGGTCTTCGTCGCCAATGGCCTCGGCCAACGACGCCCGATAGCCCTCGGTACCCAGGGCGCGCTGCACGGGATGCGGGGTCAGCAGCGGATCGATCCGCAGGCCGCACAGGCTGGCGCAGCTGGACCAGACGAATGCGGTGGGGGCGTCGGTCATGCGGGCGCGGACGGGGTTGAGGTCGATGTAGTGCACGCAGCGCAGCAGGTACTCGCTGGTATCGACCAGGCACGCCTTGTAGCGTCCTTCCCAGAGCGTGCCGGTGCGACGGTGACGGGCATTGAACTGCCCCACGTACCGCCGGCCAAGTTGTTGCATCAGCTGGCCGATGGCACCTGCCCGTGGTGGCGTGACCAGCAGGTGCACGTGGTTGTCCATCAACACATAGGCGTGCAGTTGGCATTCGCTGGCAAGCAGGGCCTCGCGCAGCAACTGGCGATAGCAGGCGCGGTCGGTGTCATCCAGGAAGCAGGGCAGGCGGTTGTTGCCGCGCTGCACGATGTGCTGCGGAATGCCGGGGAGGTCGATGCGGGGTTGCCGTGCCATCGCTCGAGGATCGACGGAACGACGGTGGTCGGCCATCAGTGAAGGCACCTGTAACAGGTCGGCGGATGCGGCACGCGCGGGTAGGAAGTGAACCTGACCCCGTTTACAGTGACGGCCGACGGGAGCGCCGGCCGGCGCGGCGGTCGGCTGCCGCCGCGCTCAAGCCGTGATTGTCCCTGACGCCATTCTTGGCCGACGCAGCAGGTCCAGTGCGACGATCGCGAGCAGCGGCAGCGCCACCGCAACCCCCAGCAGCGGTGCTGGTGGCCGCACGAAACCGAACAGGCCGGCCACCGCCGGATGCAGGATCGCCAGCGCCAGCACTGCGCTGGCGGCCGTCGCCACGGTCCAGAAGGCGGCATTGGGCGTGCGCAGTGCCCGCCAGATCGAGCCGCCCGAGCGGTGCAGCAGGATCAGGAACAGGTTGCCGGTGACTATCGCGGTGAACGACAGCGCCGCCAGCTGGGCATCCTCCAAGCCCGCGCGGATGCCCAGCAGGTAGACCAGGGCGACCGCCAGGAACATCACCAGCCCCTGCCCGAGCGAGGCGAACAGGGTGGCCCGGTCCAGCAGAGGGTGGCCGGCGGGGCGCGGCGGCCGCTGCATGATGTCGTCGGGCGGCGGCTCGCGCTCCAGCACCACCGAGCACGCCGGGTCGATGATCAGTTCCAGCATCACCACGTGCAGGGGCATCAGCATCGGCGCGGAGCCGGTGAGCAGCGGCAGCAGCGCCATCCCGGTGATCGGCACGTGCACCGCCAGGATGTAGCGCGTGGCCCGGGCGATGTTTTCGTAGATGGTGCGGCCCATCCGGATGGCGCGCACCACGCTGACGAAGTTGTCGTCCAGCAGCACGATGGCCGCGGCCTCGCGGGCCACGTCGGTGCCGCGACCGCCCATCGCGATGCCCACGTGCGCCGCCATCAGCGCGGGCGCGTCGTTGACGCCGTCGCCGGTCATCGCCACCACGCCGCCGCGCGCCTTCAGCGCTTCCACCAGCCGCAGCTTGTGTTCCGGCCGCACCCGCGCAAACACGCTGGAGGTGGCAAGGCGGTCGGCCAGGGTGGCGTCGTCGCAGTCGTCCAGTGCGTCGCCGCGCACCACGCCCGCGTCGGTGTCGATGCCCGCCTGCTGCGCGATCGCGCGGGCGGTGCCGGCATGGTCGCCGGTCATCATGATCACGCGCACGCCGGCCGCGCGCGCCTCGGCCACGGCGTCGGGCACGGCGGCGCGCAGCGGGTCGGCGAAACCGATCAGGCCCAGCCAGTCCAACTGGAATGTCGTGGGGTCTTCCGGCAGCGGCGTGCTGGCCGCATCGGGCACGCGCCCGGCGGCAACCGCAAGCACGCGCAGGCCGCGCTGCGTCATCGCGGCCAAGCGCTGCTCCAGTTCCGCCTGCGTCGGCGCCGAGCCCGCGCACATCGCTGCGATGGCTTCCGGCGCGCCCTTGCCGGCGATGAAGAGTTCACCCGCATCCGTGCGCCAGGTCTGGATGAAGGCCGGGCGCTGGCTGCTCAGCGGATAGTCGCGCAGCCGCTGCCAGCCCGAGGGTTCCGCCGGTATCTGCTGCTGCGCCGCCGCGTCCACCAGTGCGCGGTCCATCGGGTCATGCGACAGCGGTGGGCAGGCCAGGCGTCCCGTTTCCAGCGCGCGGGTGGCATCCGCCGCGTCCAGTTCGGCCACCGCCATCCGGTTTTCGGTGAGGGTGCCGGTCTTGTCGGTGCAGAGGATGCCGACCGCGCCCAGCGCCTCGATCGCCGGCGCGCGCCGGACCAGCGCGTTGTGCCTGGCCATCCGCCATGCGCCCAGCGCCAGGAACACGCTGAGCACCACCGGGAACTCCTCGGGAATGTTGGCCATCGCCAGCGTGATCCCGGCCAGCACCCCTTCCAGCCAGGTCCCCCGGAGCAGACCGTACAACACCACCACCAGCCCGCAGGTCACCGCGCTGATGACCGCGAAGATCGCCACGATCCGGCGCATCTCGCGCTGCAGCGGCGAGCGTTCGGTGACGATCGACTGCAGCGAGCGACCGATGCGCCCGACCGCCGTCTCCACGCCCACCGCGACCACCTCGGCCGTGCCGCGTCCGCGCACCACCAGGGTGCTGGCGTGGACGATGCCGGCATCGCCGTCGGCGCCTGCGTGCCGCGCTACCGCGACCGATTCGCCGGTGAGCAGGGATTCGTCCACGTGCAGGTCGGCGGCCTCCAGCACGCGCGCGTCGGCGGCCACGCGGTCGCCTTCTTCCAGCAGCAGCAGGTCGCCGACCACCAGTTCCTGCGAAGCCACCACCGTTGCGGCGCCGTCGCGCAGGACCCGCGCCCGCGGGCTGCCGAGGTCGCGCAGTGCCTGCAGCGCCCGCTCGGACTTGTATTCCTGGTACAGCGTCAGGCCGATGACCAGCACCACCGATGCAACTAGCAGGGCGGCCTCCCCGGGATCGCCCAGCAGCACGTACACCAGCGAAGCCACCAGCAGCAGCAACAGCATGGGCTCGCGCAGCACCTGTCCGGCAAGCGCCAGCCAGCCCTTCCGGCCCGGCTCGGGCAACACGTTGGGGCCATTGTGCGTCAGTCGCGCCGCGGCTTCGGCAGAGGTCAGTCCGGGCATGGGTACCGCCTTCATTCGATGGTCCGAGTATGCGGTGCTGGCACAGTGGCCGGAAAGAGCGCGATCGTGTTGGTGGGTCGGGTTGGTGTCGAGGCTACGCCGTTCCTGCCGTGTTGCAGAGGCAGTTCAAGTGGACGTGATCGATGGGTGTGCCCCGAGTTGCGGTTCTTTCACGACGGCATTCTTCGTGAGATGCGGATTTGATTGTCCTTGCCGCTGTTTCGCAACGCCATGTGCTGATTCGGGTGGAACCGGAACGGTTATGATGCGCGGCGAGCAAGAGGGGAACGGCATGCTTGGAAAGAAGGTGATCCTGTTGGGGGCGCTGCTGGCGGCGCTGGGCGGCACGCAGGCCGGCGTGGCGTCGGACAAGCCGGAGGACGGAGCGGTGATGCGCTTCCATGTGAACGTACGCGTGGATGTGGACGCCGCCGGGAAGCCCACGCTGGTTGAGATGCCGGAAGGGTACCCCGCGCCAGTTCGCGATTTCGTCACCCGGCGCGTGGCGTCGTGGCAGTACCTGCCGGCAAGCCGGGACGGCGTGCCGCAATCGGCAACGACCTATGTCCGGGTCGACGCCTGCGCGGTGCCCGTCGAGGGCGGGTACCGCCTGGACGTCGATTTCGACGGCAACGGGCCGCGCGCGGCAGGAGGGCAGCCGTTGCCGTCCCCGAGATATCCGCATGAAGCCGACATGCGGGGCGTCGAGGCCGAGCTCACGGTGATCGTGAACATCGATGGGCAAGGCCATGCGTCGTTCGAGCGCTTCGAAAACGAGGCGTTTCACGGTGGCAACACTCGGATCAACGCCGGGACCCGCAAGGCGTTTGAAACCGAGTTGCGCCAGTGGGTGCAGACGCTTCGCTTCGACCCCGAACGGGTCGCCGGGCAACCGGTGCCGAAGAGCGAGGTCAGCATTCCGGTGCTGTTTTCCCAGTCGGGCGGACGTGCGGAGTGGGAAGCCCGGCAGGCGGAGGCGAAGGCGTCGAACGCCTGTCGATTGGCGTCCGGGAGCCCACCCGCGCTGGAGCCGGTGGCGCTCAATCCTGCGGTAAAGGTCACCCCACGCCCGGCGGGCGATGGATGAGAACGTCTTGCTGGTGTTCCAGATCTCGCGAAGGAACGGCCGGATGTTGCACATCACGGCAAAGCATAGGCACGGGTCGTGCCGGCGTGTCTTCAGGACGAATCGCCCGCCTGCACCCGCTTCACGCGCTTGCGGTATTCCTTCACGTTGTCGCCTTCGGCCCGTGAATTGCTGGTGCCCTTGATCTCCCTGATCTTGCGATCGTCCTCCATGCCTTCGACCGGCTGGGCATTGACCGCGGTCTCGTGCTCGAAGTCGTGGGATTTGTCGGTGTTGCGGTAATACCGGTACATCGCCCAGTAGAAGCCGGCGCCACCCGCAGGTCCCAGCAACAGCCAGAATAAACTGCCGTCGTCGCTCATGGTCAGCTCATGAACCAGATAACTATCGTTTCGAGGAAGGTGCCCAGGGTCAGCGCGACGAGCAGCAGTTTCCACTGCTGGATCGGGATGCTGCCCATGGTCTCGCCGGTACGGCCATTGACCGCGATGTAGTGCAACATCCCGCCGTTGGATCCAGGCTGGTGGTACGAGTACAGCCAGACCGGCAGGTACATCGCCACCCAACGCGAGCCGTGGACCTTGAGGGCTTCTTCCTGCCAGCGCACGCCGCGATCGTACTGGCCTACCGACAATTCGACCTCGGCGCGGGCGATCGACATCAGCTGGTCTTCCAGGCGCGGGCGCAACTCCTCGACGTCCATGTCGCGCTTTTCCGAGGAATAGCCGGACAGGAACGAAGCGTTCCACTTCACCGCGTTCTTGGTGTCGAACGGCAGAATGGTGTTGATGATGTTGTTGGTGTTGCGCCTGGTGTCGAGGTTGCCGCGGTTGGAGGAGGATTCCATCGGCAGGTCGTCGACGGTGTAGTCCACGTGCCGCCGCACCTGGTACACGTCGGCGTCATAACGGGTGCTCTTGTTGTTGCCGCTGCCGACCGTGTAGCGGCGGGTTTCGATTTCACCCTCGCCGGCGACATCCGAGCTGGCTTTGGCGTCGACGATCATGTACGGCAGATAGACCCCGATCACGTTCTCCGGCGTGAATTGCTGCTTGAACGCCTTGAGCGCGAAGAACTGGCGCTTTCCGGCGAACTGGCGGATGCGCGCGATCGCGTCGTCTTTCTTGATGTGGAAGGGCAGCACCGCGTCGGGCACCGCGCCGTTGGCGATCTGTTCGTTGACGCCGAGAACGTGGCGGCACCAGTGGCAGCGCGCGGTCATCGCGTTTTCGGTGTTGACCGTCACTTCGGCGCCGCAGCCAGGGCACTTGAAGCTCATCATCGCCGAGGCGTCGGCGGCGATGTCCTTGGCGCCGGAGGCGACGATGGTGCCTTCCAGTTCGTCTAGCCCTGCGCCGAGGCCGTACTGCTCTTCCACCCGCTGGGACGTCCACTCGTTGCGGCAGAACAGGCAGATCAGCTTGTCGGTGCCCGGGCGCTGCTTGATGTCGGTCGAGCCGCACTTCGGGCAGTGGTTGGCGCCGTCCTTGAGTTCGTCGGACGCCGTGTCGATGGCGACCGGATCCGGCTTGAGGATTTCCTCGCGGATCGGCTCGGGCAGGGTGTCCGGATCGATCGGAAAGCTGCCTTTCGGCGGCGGCACGTCCTGCGGCGAGCCGGGTCCGGTCGGCAGCGGCGGCGGCCCCCCCGCCCGGGAGGGCAGTGGGGGAGGCGAGGGCGGGTTCCCGTTCGTCATGCGCGTTGTTGCCCTTGCGGATTACAGGCCCAGCGCCTTGGCTTTCAGCGCGTCGTAATCGGCCTGCGAAATCAGGCCGAGGTCGAGCATGTCCTTGGCCTTCTTCAGCTTGGCGATGGTGTCGTCTTCCGCGGCGGCAGGTGCCGCGGCCTGTGGTGCGACCGCGGCCGCGCCGACCGGCTGCTGCAGCCCGCCCAGGCCCACGGCGCCGGCTGCGATGCCCAGGCCCATGACGCCGCCGGCGCCGCCGGTCTGGCCCGCCGACTGGAAGCCGGACGCCACGCTGGCCTGCAGGTTGGAATTGCCGCGCGCGCCCATGAGCGCGTCGGCACGCTGGACGGTCTTGAGCAGTTCCCGGGTGTTTTCGTCGTATTCGATCGAGACGATCGCGGTCTTGACGATCTCCAGGCCGCGGTCGGACTTCCACTGGTAGCCGGATTCGACGGCTTCCGACAGGCTCTTGGCAAAACCCAGCGAATCCTGCTGGATCTTGTTCATGCGGTTGCCCTTGCTCGGGTCGTTCGTGTAGGCGCTGAAGGCCGGGGCCAGCGAGCTGACCACTTCGTTGAACAACTGGCTGGCGGCATCGTTGTCGATGTCGGTGAAGTCGAAGACCTGGCCGCCCGGCTGGATGAAGGTGGCCGGGACGAAGTTCTTCACGAACAAGATCGGATCGACGATCTTGAGCGTGTAGGAGCCGCGCGTCATCGCGCCGACCTGGGCGTTGAGATAGCCGTCGTCCCAGTAGATCTCGGACTGCGTGCCGAAGCGGTTGTTCGGCAGTTCCTTGAGCGAGACGAAGATGGCGAGCTGCTGCGACCCGGGCTGGCCGCCGAACTTGAAGCGCTCCCAGCTTTGCATGATCAACGGGTCGAGGATGCCGTTGCCGGCGAAGATCGACTTCGAGTTGATGTCGTTGGAGTTCCACTCGTAGGCGCCGGCTTCGGCGGCGAGGCCGGTGATCTTGCCGTTTTCAAGCAGCAGCAAGCCGTAGCCCTCGGGAACGATGATCTTCGAACCGTTGGTGATGATGTTCTCGGAACCCTTGGTGTTCGAACCGCGGCCGGCATTGGTGCCGTGCGGCACGGCCGGGAAGATCGCCGCGGTTTGCGGCAAACCGTCCGGGATGGTGAAAAAGTCCTTCCACTGGTCGGCGAGCGTGCCGCCGATTGCGCCGACTGCGGCTTGAATGAGACCCATGGCAATTCTCCGGAGGGTGGTGAACGGGATGCGTCGGCTATTTATAACGCACAAACGGCCAGCCGCAGGACAGCGGAACCGGGTGGATGCGGCGCCGGCTGCCGCCGTGGTGAGGTGAAGTCGGCCCGCGTGATCCGGGCGGTTGGGGGTGGAATGGAGGTGTATCTGGCCGACCGCGTGAATGTTCACTGAACCCGGATGCTGTCGTATGATCGACCCTGCTGCGCCAGATGCGCGCAGCGGTCCTCCGACGCCTGCGTCCGAGCCCGGCCGATCCTGACCCCGCCCGAAGCGCAGCATGCGTCGGCGTTGTTGCAGTCAGCAAGACGCGCAAGGGGAGGCTGGGATCATGACCGAACAAGACGTCATCTGGACCATCGCGCTGTCCGGCATCGCGATCGTGTCGCTGGTTTTCATCTGGATACTGCTGGGCGCCGGGAAAAGCGACGACGAGGCGGGGCGATCCCGCGCTTCCGCGGCTACCCGCAGGATCCAGACCGGGCTGTTTGCCGTATTGCTGCTGGGCTTCGTGTTCGGCACCTGGGCCACCTTGCACAATTTCCCGATCCCGAGGCAGGACACGGCGCTGCAGGCCGACCAGGTGGTCGATGTCACGGCCCGGATGTGGAGCTGGACGATGCAGCCGGCATCGACGGAGGCGGGAAAGACCGTCGAGTTCCGGGTAACCAGCGCCGACGTCAACCACGGCTTCGCGCTGTATGCGCCTGACGGACATATCGTGATCCAGACCCAGGCGATGCCGGAGTACACCAACAAGGTTCTCTACCGCTTCGACGTTCCCGGAACCTACACGGTGCAGTGCCTCGAGTACTGCGGTATCGGCCACGCCCCGATGAAGACCACCTTCGTCGTGGCGGCAGCGAAGGGAGAATGACGATGGCATCGCTCACCCTCTATCCCGAAGAAGAGCGCCTGGTCGGCGCCAACCGTACCGTCTTCAATCTGTACCTGATCACCGCGATGGCGTTGTTCGTGGTGATCATGAGTGTCGGCCTGACCATGCGCCTGACCCAGGCGACCTGGTTCAAGCTGCCGCCGAACCTCTTCTACGAGTTCCTTTCGCTGCACGGCGCCGGGATGCTCGGGACGATGTCGCTGGCGACCACGGCGGCGATGTGGTTCTTCGTCCGCAAGTACATGAAGCTGCACATGTGGGCCTTCGTGACCAACTACGTCCTGTTCATGATGGGCGTGGTGGCCATCCTGCTGTCCATCTTCGTCGGCCACTACGGCGCGCTGTGGACCTTCCTGTATCCGCTGCCGGTGCAGGGCATGGGCCTGTGGTCGGGGCAGTGGTCGGCGCTGTTCATGCTCGGCTACCTGTTCATCGGCGTCGGCCAGCTGTTGTTCTATCTCGATGTCGCGATGGGGATGACCGCCCGCTACGGCAATCTCGCGAAGGCGATGGGGATGCAGTGGCTGTTTTCCGGCACGGTCGATCCCGACCACCCCAAGGCGGTGGTCGCCGGCGCCGGCGTGCTGATCGCCAATTCGATCGGCATCCTCACCGGCTCGGTCGCGCTGGTGATGTGCCTGATCAACGTCTTCTACCCGGAGTTCAAGCTCGATCCGCTGGTGATCAAGAACCTGATCTACTGGTTCGGCCACATGTACGCCAACGCCACGATCTACATGGGCGTGATCGCCGTGTACGAGCTGTTGCCGCGCTATACCCGGAAGCCCTACCACATCGGCCGGCCGTTCATCTGGGCCTGGGTGGTGACTGCGACCTATGTCGTGGTGGTGTTCCCGCACCATCTGCTGATGGACTATGCGCAGCCGCGCTGGCTGTCGGTCACCGGCCAGATCGCCTCCTGGGTCGGCGGCTTCCCGGTGTTCCTCGTCACCGCGTTCGGGGCTCTGGCCAACCTCTACCACTCCAATATCCGCTGGAACATGCCTTCGAGGCTGCTGGTGCTGTCGATGTTCGGCTGGGCGGCGGGCGTGGTTCCGGCGATCCTCGACGGGACGATCCGGGTGAACCTGGTCATGCACAACACCCAGTGGGTGCCGGGACACTTCCACTTCTACATGCTGCTGGGGGTGATGGCGATGGTGCTGGCGCTGATGTACCACGTCAGCGGCAGTCTCAGGCAGGCGCCGCCGAATGCGGCCATGGACAAGCTGGGCTTCCCGGTGTTCTTCGTCGGCGGGTTGATCTTCGTGTTCGGCTTCCTCGCCGGCGGTCACGCCAGCGTGCCGCGGCGCATGGCCACCCACATGGTCGAGGCGTGGACCGTCACCGACAAGGTCGGTGCGGTTGGCGGAACGCTGGTGGTGCTGGCGATGATCTACTTCGCCTTCCGCCTGAGCGCCGGCCTGCTGGCCAGACCGGTGGACGGGTCGGGGAATGTCGGCAGCGCGAACGCTGCTGGCTAGCCTGCTGATTGGCGCGGCGGGCGTTGCCACGCTCGCCGCGGCCAGCGACGGTTTCCGGGCGTTCACCAGCCAGGCCGCGCTGCGACTGGACGTGGCGGAGCAGCCGCGCCCCTTGCCGACCGTCGTCCTGGAAACCGCCCAGGGCGAGCGCATCCCGCTGTCCAGCCTGCGCGGCCGCTGGTTGCT
The DNA here is from genome assembly GCF_025993755.1 of Thermomonas sp. Classification (GTDB taxonomy): domain Bacteria; phylum Pseudomonadota; class Gammaproteobacteria; order Xanthomonadales; family Xanthomonadaceae; genus Thermomonas. Next base: position 13,975 of record NZ_JAMQHN010000040.1, read on the forward strand.
GGTGGATTTCATCTACACCCGCTGCACGACCTATTGCATGGTGCAAGGTGGCGTGTTCGCACGGGTGCAGCGTGAACTGGCCGGCCCGATCGCACGGGACAAGGTGGCGCTGCTGAGCATCAGCTTCGACCCGCGCCACGACGGCCCGACGCAACTGGCTGGCTACCTGCAACGCATGGGCGGCCGCGGGGAGAGGTGGATCGTTGCCCGGCCCGCGGATGCGGCGGGACTGCAGGCCCTGCTGCGCAGCTTCGGCGTGGTCGTCCTCCCCGACGGTCTCGGCGGCTACGTGCACAACGCCGCGATCAACGTGGTCGATCCGCAGGGACGGTTGGTGGCGGTGACCGACTGGCAGTCGCCGGACGAGGCGCTGGCGGTGCTGGCGCGGGGAGGCGTGCGGTGAAGCCGGATGCGAAACGGGCGCTGGGGTTCGGGCTGGGGCTGTGGCTCCTGCTTGCGCTGCCGCCGGTTCGGCATGGACTGGAATCCACGATGGCGTTGCAGATGCTGGCCCAGGTGCCGCTGCTGGCGCTGGTCGGCTGGTGGATCGGCAAGGCGCTGCCGCAACGCGTCGAAGCCGCGCTGGCGCCATGGAACCGCTGGGGGCTGAGCGGCCTGCTGCTGGCGACGCTGGCGTCGATGCCGTGGATGCTGCCGCGGGCGGTCGATGCGGCCCTGCAACTGCCTTGGGTGGAGGCCGCGAAGTTCGCCAGCCTGCCGCTGCTGGTGGGCTTGCCGGTGGCGCTCGGCTGGAAGCGCGCCGGTTTCGTGCTGCGCGGCATGTTCCTGCTGGAAGTGGCGGCGACCGCGTTCCGGCTGGGCTGGCTCTATCTCGCCTCGCCGGTGCAGGTGTGCAGCAACTATCTGGTGGACGACCAGCAGCAGGCGGGGCGCTGGCTGCTCGCGGTCGGCGTGGCGATCAACCTGGCGCTGGTCTGGAAGCTGGTGTTCGGCCATTTGCGCGTGGAACTGCCGCCGCATGAGTGACTGTGGCGGCGTGGCTCCCGGCGTTCAAGGCAGGTTGACGCCAACGCGTTAAGCTGGCGGCACCGTATGCAGCATCTTCGTCCATGTCCAACGATCGCCAGACCCTTTCCCGCCGGTTGCTCGGCCTGCTCGACCTGACCAGCCTCGGCGAGGACGACACCCCGCAGCGGATCGAGGCGCTGTGCGCGCGCGCCGTCGGCCCGCAGGGGCAGGTGGCGGCGGTGTGCGTGTATCCCGAACACGTCACCACCGCGCGGCGGGCGCTGCAGGGCAGGGGCGTGGGGATCGCCAGCGTGGTCAATTTCCCCGACGGCGGCGAGGATCCGGGGAGGGTCGAACGCGAGACCCGGCGTGCGATTGCCGCGGGCGCCGACGAGATCGACATGGTGCTGGCCTGGCGCGCGTTGCAGCGCGGCGATGCGGCCGTTGCGCGTGCCGGCGTGGACGCCTGCCGCGCGGCCTGCGGGTCGGGCGTGGCGCTCAAGTTGATCCTGGAGACCGGCGAACTGGCCACGCCCGGACTGATCCGCGACGCCGCCGAACTCGGGCTGGATGCCGGGGTGGATTTCCTCAAGACCTCGACCGGCAAGGTGTCGGTCAACGCCACGCTGGAGGCGGCGGAAATCCTGCTCGACGCCATCGCGGCGCGCGGCGGTCGCTGCGGCTTCAAGGCCGCGGGCGGCGTGCGCACGCTGGACGAGGCCGCCGCCTACGTGGCGCTGGCCGAACGCCGGCTCGGCGCCGACTGGGTGACGGCGCCGCATTTCCGGATCGGGGCCAGCGCGCTGTTGGGCGCGATCGAGGCCGAACTCGGGAGCTGAGCGATGGCGCGCGCGATCTGGCTGGTCATGGACTCCTTCGGCATCGGCAATGCGCCCGATGCCGCCGCCTACGGCGATGCCGGGGCCGACACCTTCGGCCACATCGCCGCCGCCTGCGCCAGCGCGGCGCGCGGTCCGCTGCGCCTGCCCAACTTGACCCGCCTCGGCCTGCCGCAGGCGCATGCGCTGGCGACCGGCGCGCCGGCGGCGGGGTTCGAGCAGGTGCCCGCGCCGGAAGGACTGTGGGGCTGCATGGCCGAACGCGCCAGCGGCAAGGACACGCCTTCGGGACACTGGGAGACCGCTGGCGTGGTGCTGGAGCAGCCTTTCGGCCTGTTCGATGCGCCGGAGCGCAGCTTTCCGCCGGAATTGCTCGCGGCGCTGGTGCGCGAGGCGGATCTGCCGGGCGTGCTGGGCGACTGCCATGCCTCGGGCACCGAAATCATCCAGCGGCTGGGCGCCGAGCACATCGCCAGCGGCAAGCCCATCGTCTACACCTCGGCCGACTCGGTGTTCCAGATCGCCGCGCACGAGCAGCACTTCGGACTGGAACGGCTGTACGAGGTCTGCCTGATCGCGCGCCGGCTGCTGGAACCGTGGAACATCGGCCGGGTGATCGCGCGTCCCTTCGTCGGCACCGTCGAGGCCGGCTTCACCCGCACCGGAAACCGCCACGACTACGCGCTGGAGCCGCCCGGCAAGACCCTGCTCGACGCCGTGTGCGCGGCCGGCGGCGCGGTGCACGCCATCGGCAAGATCAGCGACATCTTCGCCGCCCGCGGGGTCACCCGCAAACGGCTGGCGACCGGCCACGACGCCCTGTTCGACGCCACCTTCGCGGCGCTGGCCGAAGCCGGCGACGGCGATCTGATCGCGACCAATTTCGTCGATTTCGACAGCGTTTATGGCCACCGCCGCGACGTGCCCGGCTACGCCGCCGCGTTGGAGCATTTCGATGCGCGCCTGCCGGCGCTGCTGGCGGCGCTCAAGCCGGGCGACCTGCTGGCGATCAGCGCCGACCACGGCTGCGATCCCACCTTTCCGGGCAGCGACCACACCCGCGAGCAGGTGCCGCTGCTGGCGTTCGGTCCGGGTCTGCCGGCGCGCGCGCTGGGCCGGCGCGAAAGTTTCGCCGACCTGGGCCAGGGTCTTGCGACCCATCTGGGCTTGCCGCCGCTGGCGGCCGGCCGCTGCTTCCTGACGGAGTGACCGATGCCGACCCCGCACATCGACGCCGAATCCGGCGCCATCGCGCCCACCGTCCTGTTGCCCGGCGATCCGCTGCGCGCGCGCTTCATCGCCGAAACCGTGCTCGAGGAGGCGCGGCAGGTGACGGCGCGCCGCAACATGCTCGGCTTCACCGGGCGCTGGCGGGGCCAGCCGGTGACGGTCATGGGCGGCGGCATGGGCATTCCCTCGACCGCGATCTACGTCACCGAGCTGGCGCGGGTGTACGGCGTGCAACGGATCATCCGCATCGGCACCTGCGGCGGGCTGGGCGAAATCCGCCTGGGCGACGTGCTGCTGGCGCAGTCGGCCAGCACCGATTCGCGCTTCAACCGGATGCAGTTCGGCGGGCACGATCTTTCGGTGAGCGCCGATTTCGGGTTGCTGCGCGCGGCGGTCGATGCCGCGGCTGCGGCGAAGCTGCCGGCCCGCGTGGCGCCGGTGTTCAGCAGCGACTGTTTCTACGATGGCGATCCGCAGTTGCTCGACCACCTGCGCCGGCACCGGATTGCCGGCGTCGAAATGGAGGCGGCGGGCCTGTACGGGCTGGCCATGCGCGAAGGCTTCCGCGCGCTGGCGATCCTGACCGTCAGCGACCACCTCGACCGCGACGAGCACATGCCGGCCGAACAGCGCGAGCAGGGGCTGGAGCGGATGGCGCGGCTGGCGCTGGCGTGCGCGGCGGGGGACTGAGCCAGAAATCCTCAAGCCCCCGTCCGTCCCGCCACTCGCGGTAAAATCCCGAATCTGGGTTGCCAACTCGAAACCGCGGCCGCATCGTGCCGGGTTCGCGGGCGCCGCGCTGCCCGTTTCCCGCTTCCTCGACGCCTGCATGAAAACCACAGCCGACCTTCGCCGCGACTTCCTCGACTTTTTCGCCGCCCGCGGCCACACCATCGTGCCCTCGGCGCCGCTGGTTCCGGGCAACGACCCGACCCTGCTGTTCACCAACTCCGGCATGGTGCAGTTCAAGGACGTGTTCCTGGGCGCGGAAAAGCGCAGCTACGTGCGCGCGGCCGACGTCCAGCGCTGCCTGCGCGCCGGCGGCAAGCACAACGACCTCGACCAGGTGGGCTACACCGCCCGCCACCACACTTTCTTCGAGATGCTGGGCAACTGGTCGTTCGGCGACTACTTCAAGAAGGACGCCATCCTCTGGGCCTGGCAGCTGCTGACCGAGGTCTGGCAGCTTCCGAAGGATCGCCTGCTGGCCACCGTCTATCACGACGACGACGAGGCCTACGCCATCTGGCGCGATGAAGTCGGCCTGCCGCCCGAGCGCATCGTCCGCATCGGCGACAACAAGGGCGCGCCCTACGCCTCCGACAACTTCTGGCAGATGGCCGACACCGGCCCCTGCGGCCCATGCAGCGAGATCTTCTACGACCACGGCGAAGACGTGCCCGGCGGCCCGCCCGGATCGCCCGAGGAAGACGGCGACCGCTTCATCGAAATCTGGAACCTGGTGTTCATGCAGTTCGATCGCCAGCCCGACGGCAGTCTTGTGCCCCTGCCCGCACCCTGCGTGGACACCGGCATGGGTCTGGAGCGCATCGCCGCGATCCAGCAGCACGTCCACAGCAATTACGAGATCGACCTGTTCCAGACGCTCATCGGTCGCGCCGCCGAGCTGACCGGAACCGCCGACCTGGGCAGCAAGTCGCTGCGCGTGATCGCCGACCACATCCGCGCCAGCGCGTTCCTGATCGTCGATGGCGTGCTGCCGTCGAACGAAGGGCGCGGCTATGTCCTGCGCCGCATCATCCGCCGCGCCCTGCGCCACGGCTGGATGCTGGGCACCCGCGAGCCGTTCTTCCACAAGCTGGTGGCGACGCTGGACGCGCTGATGGGCGAGGCCTATCCGGTCCTGCGCGAAGGCCGCGCCACCGCCGAGCGCGCGCTGCTGGCCGAGGAGGAGCGCTTTGCCGAGACGCTGGATTCGGGCATGCGCATCTTCGAGGACGTTGCGGCCCGATCCGGCGGCACCATCCCCGGTATCGACGCCTTCCGCCTCTACGACACCTACGGCTTCCCGCTCGACCTCACCCAGGACATGGCGCGCGAGCGCGGCATGACGGTGGATGTGGCCGGCTTCGACACCGCGATGGCGCATCAGAAGGAAACCGCGCGCGCCCACGGCAAGTTCGGCGGTGGGCTGCAGTTGCCGGCGGAACTGGCGTCCCAGCTCGCGCCGACGCGCTTCCTCGGCTACGAATCGCTGGATGGCGAGGGCCTGGCCGTGGTCGCCCTGCTCAAGGACGGCAAGCCGGTCGATGCGATCGACGCGGGCGATGCGGCGGCGGTGCTGCTCGACGCCACGCCGTTCTATGCCGAATCCGGCGGACAGGTCGGCGATACCGGTGCGCTGGCCGCGGCGGGCGTCCGCTTCGTCGTGGGCGACACCCACAAGCTGGCGGGCCAGTTCCACGTCCACATCGGCACGCTCGAAACCGGCAGCCTGCGCGTGGGCGACCGCGTGGTGGCGCACGTCGACGGCGCGCGTCGCGCGTCCATCGTGCTCAACCACAGCGCCACCCACCTGCTGCACGCCGCGCTGCGCGGCGTGCTCGGCACCCATGTCCAGCAGAAGGGCTCGCTGGTCGCGCCGGATCGCCTGCGCTTCGACTTCTCGCACTTCCAGCCGATGACGGCGGCCGAACTGGCCGAGGTCGAACGCCGCGTCAACGCCGAGGTGCGCGCCAACCACGAGGGCGAAGTGCGGCACATGGGCATGCAGGAAGCGCTGGATTTCGGCGCGATGGCGCTGTTCGGCGAAAAATACGGCGAGCGCGTGCGGGTGCTGCGCTTCGGCCCGACCTCGACCGAACTGTGCGGCGGCACCCACGTCGGTCGCACCGGCGACATCGGCCTGTTCAAGATCGTCTCCGAGGGCGGCGTGTCCGCCGGCGTGCGCCGCATCGAGGCCGTCACCGGGCAGGGCGCGCTGGATTACGTCAATGCCGAGGAGGCGCGCCTGCACGAGGCAACGCATCTGGTCGGCGGCGGCACGGCCGAGTTGGCGGATCGCCTGCGTGCGCTGCTGGAACACCAAAAAGCACTCGAGCGCGAATTGCAGTCGCTCAAGGCGAAGGCGGCCGTGGGCGCGACCGCGGACTTGTCGGCGCAAGCGCGCGAGATCGCCGGCGTCAAGGTGCTGGCCGCGCGCCTGGATGGCTTCGATGCCAGGGCCCTGCGCGAAGCGGTCGATCGCCTCAAGCAGCAGTTGGGCGATGCGATCATCGTGCTGGCCGGCGTGCAGGACGGCAAGGTCGCGTTGGTGGCCGGCGTCGCCGGTGCCGCGCTGGGCAAGGTCAAGGCCGGCGACGTGCTCGCCGAGGTGGCGCGCAAGATCAACGGCAAGGGCGGCGGGCGCCCGGACATGGCGCAAGGTGGAGGCGAGGATGGCCCGGCGCTGCGCCCCGCACTCGATGGCGTGGCGGCGTCGGTGGCGCGGATTCTGGGATAGTTCGTGCCGAATCTGTGATGCAGGGCGCCTTGTCCACGGGCAAGGCTCGCGGCTATCATCATCAATGAACCGGACGTGACCGCACGCACAAACCGTTGTGCAGGACGGCGGCAAGGGAGCTGCGATGTTGATCCTGACCAGACGCGTAGGCGAGACCTTGATGATCGGCGATGCGATCACCGTCACCGTGCTCGGCGTGAAGGGCAACCAGGTGCGCATCGGCATCACCGCGCCCAAGGACGTTGCCGTGCATCGAGAAGAGATCTACCAGCGCATCCAGGGCGAAGGCAAACCCGAGGCGGCCGTCGATTCCGGCGACTGAGAGAAGCGGTTTGCCTGCCGGCCATCGCGCGCGCTACAATTGACCAGCTCGAAAGAGCATTTTCCATCCATCCATGACGGACCGTGCGGTGCGGGCTGTTCTGTCCCGCGACTGCAGGTTCCGCGACTATGAGGCAATCATGTCCATCGATAGCGGCAAAATCATCAACGAACACAAGCGCGGCGAGAACGATACCGGCTCGCCGGAAGTGCAGGTCGCCCTGCTGACCGCACGCATTGAACAGCTCACCGAGCACTTCAAGACCCACAAGCAGGACCACCACAGCCGGCGTGGCCTGCTGATGATGGTCAACCGCCGCCGCAGCCTGCTCGACTATCTGCACAGCAAGGACGGCGAACGCTACAAGGCGCTGATCGGCAAGCTCGGCCTGCGTCGCTGATTCGGACACACACCGCGGCGCGAACAGGCGCCGCGGTGCGTTTTTGCGGAAGGAAAACCCGATCGTGCGGCTTGTCCGCACACCCGCGCCACCCGCGGCGCAGCGTCGGCAGGCAGGGGCCTCCGACGTCAACGAGACACCAGTTCAAGGACTTCCAAAGTGGCAAAGATCAGCAAGACGTTCCAGTACGGCAACCGCCAGTTCACGCTGGAAACCGGCGAGATCGCCCGCCAGGCCGGCGGCGCGGTCCTGGTGAAGTGCGAAGGCACCGAAGTGCTCGTCACCGCCGTGGCCGCCAAGTCGGCGCGCGAGGGCCAGGATTTCTTCCCGCTGACCGTGGACTATCAGGAGAAGTTCTACGCCGGCGGCCGCATTCCCGGCGGCTTCTTCAAGCGCGAAGGCCGCGCGACCGAGAAGGAAACGCTGATCAGCCGCCTGATCGACCGTCCGATCCGCCCGCTGTTTCCCGACGGCTACCGCAACGAAATCCAGATCATCGCCACCCTGGTGTCGCTCAATCCGGAAGTCGAAGGCGACATCCTCGCCCTGCTCGGCGCCTCGGCGGCGCTGTCGCTGTGCGGCACTCCGTTCCAGGGACCGATCGGCGCCGCCAAGGTCGGCTACAAGAACGGCCAGTACCTGCTCAACCCGACCGTCGGCGAGCTGAAGGAGTCCGATCTGGAGCTGGTCGTGGCCGGTACCTCGCAGGCGGTGCTGATGGTGGAATCGGAAGCCAGGGAGCTGTCCGAGGACGTGATGCTGGGTGCGGTGACGTTCGGTCATCGCGAAATGCAGAAGGCCATCAATGCGATCAACGAATTGGTGACGGAAGCCGGTGCCCCGGCCTCGACCTGGCAGGCGCCCGAGCGCAACGCCGCGCTGGCCGCCGCCATGCAGGAAGCCGTGGGCGGCCGCATGGGCGAGGCTTTCCAGATCCGCGACAAGCTGCAGCGCCGCGACGCGATCTCGGCGCTGAAGAAGGATGTCCTGCTCATGCTCGCGGGCCGTGCCGAAGCCGAGGGCTGGAGCACCGCTGCGCAGGCTGCCGAATTCGAGGAACTCGAATACCACACCCTGCGCGACAGCGTGCTGTCGACCAAGGTCCGCATCGACGGCCGCCAGCTGGACGACATCCGCGCGATCCACTGCAAGGTCGGCGTGCTGCCGCGCGTGCACGGCTCGGCGCTGTTCACCCGCGGCGAGACCCAGGCATTGGTGGTCACCACCCTCGGTACCGCGCGCGACGGCCAGATCATGGACGATGTGGCTGGCGAGTGGAAGGAGCACTTCCTGTTCCACTACAACTTCCCACCCTATTCGGTCGGCGAGACCGGCCGCTTCGGCGCGCCCAAGCGCCGCGAGATCGGCCACGGCCGCCTGGCCAAGCGCGGCGTGCTGGCGATGATGCCGGGCATGGAGGCGTTCCCGTACACCATCCGCGTGGTGTCGGAGATTACCGAATCCAACGGTTCTTCGTCGATGGCCTCGGTCTGCGGCAGCTCGCTGGCGCTGATGGATGCCGGCGTGCCGATCAAGCGTCCGGTCGCGGGCATCGCGATGGGCCTGGTCAAGGAAGGCGAGCGCTTCGTCGTCCTGTCCGACATCCTCGGCGACGAGGATCACCTCGGAGACATGGACTTCAAGGTGGCCGGTTCCGACCAGGGCATCACCGCCCTGCAGATGGACATCAAGATCCAGGGCATCACCGAGGAAATCATGAAGGTCGCCCTGGCGCAGGCCAAGGCCGGTCGCCACCACATCCTCGGCGAGATGGCCAAGGCGATCACCGCGCCGCGTCCGGAGCTGTCCGACTACGCGCCGCGTCTGATCACCATCAAGATCCATCCCGACAAGATCCGCGAAGTGATCGGCAAGGGCGGCTCGGTGATCCAGGGCATCACCAAGGAAACCGGCACCCAGATCGACATCCAGGACGATGGCACGATCACCATCGCTTCGGTAAACGCGGCGGCGGGCCAGGCGGCCAAGCACCGCATCGAGCAGATCACCTCGGACGTCGAGCCGGGCCACATCTACGAGGGCAAGGTGGCCAAAATCATGGATTTCGGCGCCTTCGTCACCATCGCCCCGGGCAAGGACGGGCTGGTGCACGTGTCGCAGATTTCCAACGAGCGGGTCGAGAAGGTGTCCGACAAGCTCAAGGAAGGCGACATCGTCAAGGTCAAGGTGCTGGAAGTCGACAAGCAGGGCCGCATCCGGCTGTCGATGAAGGCGGTGGCCGAGGGCGAGACGGCCTGATTCCACGCCGTAGCGCGAACGGACACGAAAAAGCGGGCCACGGCCCGCTTTTTCATTGCCCGCATGCCGGGGACGGAATCAACCCGTCGGCATCCGCCGCGCGCGCACGCCGGCGATGGCGCGATCGTAGACCGACTCCAGTTCATCCGGACCGTGCACGTCCATGCCCAGCTCGCGGATCTTGCCGTCATGCAGGCTGTAGACCCAGCCGTGCACCGCCAGCGACTGCCCGCGCGTCCAGGCGTCGCTGAGCACGGTGCTCAGGCAGACGTTGCGCGCCTGTTCGATGGCATTGAGTTCGCACATGGCGTCATTGCGCTGGTCGTCGGCGATACCCTGCAGCAGCGCTTCGTGTTTCTGGGCAACGTCGCGCACATGGCGGATCCAGTTGTCGGACAGGCCGATGCGGGAGCCGCTGAGCGCAGCGCCGACGCCGCCGCAGCCGTAGTGGCCGGTCACCAGGACATGCCGCACCTCGAGCACGTCGACCG
>NZ_JAMQHN010000041.1 GCF_025993755.1 Thermomonas sp.
AGCTGGCGTCGCCCATGAAATCAACAATCCGATCGCCTACGTAAAGTCGAACCTGAACGCATTGCGCCGCTACCTGCCCCGCCTGCTGGCGATCCTCCGCAACCACGGCCACACCGGCAGCAGCGAGACCGACGACGATGCGGAAAGCCTGGGAACGGAGATCCAGGACATGATCGCCGAGTCGCTCGAAGGCGTGGAGCGCATCGGGAAGATCGTCATCGACCTGAAGGATTTCTCGCGTCAGGATCAACTCGACAACTGGGTCATGGCGGACATCAACGCCGGCCTGCAGTCGACCCTCAACATCGTCGGGAATGAACTGAAATACAAGGCCAACGTGGTCCTCGACCTGAAACCGCTCCCGGCCATCGAATGCCTGCCTTCCCAGCTCAACCAGGTATTCATGAACCTGCTGGTGAACGCGGGGCAGGCGATCGAGACACAAGGCATCATCACGGTAACCACCGAATTCGTCGATGGCGTCGCCATGATTTCGGTCGGCGATGACGGCAAGGGCATTCCGGATGACGTCATGCCGCGGATTTTCGACCCGTTCTTCACCACCAAGGGGACCGGCGAAGGCACCGGCCTCGGGCTCGCGATTTCCTACGGGATCATCGCCAAGCACCATGGGACGATCGAGGTCACCAGCAGCCCTGGTGACGGCACGCTGTTCCTGATCAAACTGCCGGTACGCCAGCCTGCGAGTACCGATGATCCAAAGGAGTGACGCCCATGTACAGACTGCTTCTCGTTGACGACGAGCCCAACATCCTGAACGCGCAGCGCCGCTGCCTGAGCGGAATCCCGGCGTCGCGACTGGGCGGCGAAGCGCTGCGCATCGAAACCTTCACGTCGCCGCGCGCGGCACTCGATCGCTGTGAAGAAACCGAGTTCGATCTCATCATCACCGACTACCGGATGCCGGAAATGAACGGCGTCGAATTCCTCACCAGTCTGGTCGCCACCCAACCCGACGTGCCGCGGATGATCGTTTCCGGCCTCGCCGATCGCGATGCGATCATCGCCGCGGTCAATCAGGGGCGCTTGACGCGATTCATGGAAAAACCCTGGTCCGACGAGGCGCTGCAGGATGCCGTCGCCACCATCCTGGTCGGCCGCGGCTCCCACGGCAGCGAATCGTTCGGGCAACGCGCCGCGACTGAACTCGAACGCCGGCACCTCGAGGAAGAAAGTCCCGGCATCACCCACGTCGAGCGCGAAAGCGACGGCAGCATCCACCTCGACCTCGACGATTTCGACTCCTGAAGCCCCTCGGACGCAGCCAAGCCGTGGGGAGGCGTGGCCCGTCGCAGACGACCGATGCCACGGCGTGCGAAAATGCCCGATCCGGAAGCGTGGCCGAGCGGTTTAAGGCACCGGTCTTGAAAACCGGCGATGGTTCATCCCATCCGTGAGTTCGAATCTCACCGCTTCCGCCAGTTCCCGCGCCCTGTCCCCTGCCGTCAGGCGCCGGCGGCTTCCCCCTCCACGGGCTCGAAGCGGCCCTGGAAGAAGCGCAGGTCCTTCGGCTCGTAGACGAAGCGCAGGCCTTGGATGCTCTCGCGGCGCCGCCACAGGCGGATGATGCCGTTGGCGACCTCGCGCAGGTGGTCGTCGCTGTAGACGCGGCGCGACAGGGTCAGCCGCACCAGTTCCAGCGCCGGCCGGTGGTTGCTGCCGTCGGGGTCGCGGCCGCTGGAAACGTTGCCGCGTTCCATCGTGCGCACGCCGGTCTCGATGTAGATCTCGCTCGACAGCCGCTGCGCCGGGTATTCGTCCTGGTCGACGTGCGGCAGGAAGGCGCGCGCGTCGACGAACACCGCGTGGCTGCCGGTCGGCTCGACGATCGGCACGCCGGCCTCCCGCAGCCAGCCGGCCAGCCGCTGCGCCTGCCCGAGGCGGGCATTGATGTAGCGGTCGTCGACCATCTCGCGCAGGCCCTGCGCCATCGCCGCCAGGTCGGCCGCCGGCAGACCGCCGTCGTGGACGCCGCCTTCGTAGATGCGCAGCTTGGCCTCGGCCGCCTGCGCCCACTGCGCGTTGTCCTTGAAGGTCAGCGCGCCGCCGATGTTGATCAGGTAGTCCTTCTTGCCGGAAACGGTGGCGCCGTCGCCGTAGAGCATGATCTCGCGCAGGATGTCCTTGACGCGGGTGTTGCGGTAGCGCGGATCGTGCTGCTGGATCATGCAGGCGTTCTCGACCGCGCGGGTGGCGTCGAACATCACCGGGATGCCGTGCTGCCGAGTCCAGGCGTAGACCTCGCGCAGGTTGTCCATCGACACCGGCTGGCCGCCGGCCAGGTTCACCGACAGTTCGAACGAAATGTAGGCGAGCTTCGCGGCGCCGTGCTCGCGCACCAGCGCGTCGAGCTTGGCGATGTCGATGTTGCCCTTCCAGCGGAAGGTCGAGCTCGGGTCGTGGGCCTCGTCGACGATGACGTCGGCGAACACGCCGCCGGCGAATTCCTGGTGCACCTTGGTGGTGGTGAAGTACATGTTGCCGGGCACGATCTGGCCGGGCTGGATCATCACCTCGGACAGGATCTGCTCGGCCGCGCGTCCCTGGTGGGTGGGCAGGACGAATTCGTGGCCGTAGGTGTCGCGCACCGCGGCGACGAAGTCGAGGTAGGCGCTGCTGGTGGCCGGCGTCGGCAGCGCGGCGTCGTAGGCGGCCCACTGGTCGGTCGACATCGCGGTGGTGCCAGAATCGGTGAGCAGATCAATGGTGACCTCGGCCGATCGCAGCAGGAAGGTGTTCCAGCCGGCCTCGCGCATCGCCCGCAGCCGTTGCTCGCGGCTGGTGATGGCGATCGGCTCGAGGGTGTGGATCAGCCACGGCTCGCAGTCGAACTCCGCCGTTTCCAGATCGGCGAATACCGTCGTGAAGCGCAGCGCGTCGTGCCACGGCGCGAAGTTTTCCACCGCCAGCGCCGGTACCTGCGCGCGCTGACGGTACAGCGCGATCACCGCGTCGGCCACCTGGTCGAGCTGGCGGTTGGTCATCGCCAGCCGCGGGATCTGCAGCGGCAGCAGCGGGTCTCGCCCGACCAGTCCCTGCACCAGCGCGCGCACCCCGGAGGTCTGGTAAAGCGCGCAGGCCAGCGCGTGGGCGGGATGTTCGGCGACCTGCGGCAGGAAGGCATCGGCGCGCAGGTAGGCGCCGTCGCAGCCGCGTTCCAGCGGCACCCCGCCCTCGCGCAGGCGCGCGGTGAAGCGCTCGGTCTGGTGCATCGCCCACTGCACCGTCGGCTCGTCGCACATCTCGTCCAGCCCGCGCGCCATCACCTCCATGGTGCGGCCGGCCATGCCGCCGTAGGTGTGCAGGCCCTCGAACACCACGATCTCGTTGATGAAATGCTCGTGGTCGGCGGGATTGTCGGTGGCGAGAAAACCGCCGGTGTTGGCGCGCGCGTCCTGGGCGCCATCCATCAGGATCACGTGGGCGGTCTTGGCGATGCGTTTGACCAGCTCGGCGATGCCGCGATCGCCCATGCCCGGCTCGAAGCGCTGGATGTACCAGGCGTTCTCGACCACGCGGGACACGTCGAGTACCAGCCGCAGGCCGTGGCGATCGGCGACCTCGCGCGCCGCGCGCAGGTTCGCGAGGCTGATCGGGTGCTGGCCGTCGGCGAAGCACTGGGCGCCGACGAAGGGCGGGCGGCTTTCTAGGATCTCGGCCTCCAGCCGGGCCAGATCGAAGTTGCCGGTGAACGGCGACTCGCCGTGGTCGCGCACGTCGCGCAGTTCGATGCCGCGCGGGGCGTGCAGGTCGATCCGCCCGCGGGCGTTGCTCGGCAACCGCTGGCCGGACTTGGCAAACACGTGCAGCAGGATCTTCACCGAGCCCAGCGAGTTGTGGGTCGGGCACACGTAGGTGTGGCCCAGCACGCGGTTGATGGTCGCCGTCAGGCGCTCGAAGTTGCGCGCGCCGGCGTAGGCCTCGTCACCGACCAGCTGCCCGGCCAGTTGCTCCTGGGTCATCGCGCCGCAGCCGTAGGACACCATGTCGAAGCTGACCTGCTGCGGCGTCAGGTTGAACACGTTGAAGTGCGCCGCGGCGAGGTTGCGCTTGCGCTCGTCGAGCGACGGGAAGGCGATGCGGCGGACGGTCTTGACCTTGTGCGGCTCGTGGACGGGGACGGGGCTGGCCATGGCGGTTCCTGTTGGGTGGCGTGGAGGACCGCTGGCGACGGACGCATCCGGCGCAGCGGATGCCATGATTGTAGAAACTGGATTGGCGATACTTAATGCCATATATTAAATCCGATACGGATTTCTACTTTCATTTGAAATTAAAAACCGATGTTTTCTTACACACAGACAAAACCGCTCGACGCCGTCGACTGGCGGATCCTGGAACTGCTGCAGGAGGACGGGCGCATGAGCTTCGCCGCGATCGGGCGCGCGATCGGCATGTCGACGCCGGCGGCGGCCGAGCGGGTGCGCCAGCTGGAAGCCGCCGGCATCATCCGCGGCTACCGCGCAGAGCTGGACCTGGCCGCCATCGGGCGCCCGATTCTCGCCATCGTGCGCATGAGCGTTGTCGGCGATGTCCTCACCCGCGTCACCAATGCAGTGCGGACGATGCCCGAAGTGCTCGAATGCCATCGCGGGACCGGCGCCGACTCCTTCATCGCCAAGGTGGCTGTCGCAACAGTGACCGACCTGGAGCGGTTGATCGACCGCCTCACGCCCTGGGGAACCACCTCGACAGCGTTGGTGCTGTCCACGCCGGTCGCCAGGCGCACGCTCGCGCCGCCCATCCGGCCCGCACCGGAGCCGACCGGCCGGCGCGGCAGGCGGCGAAAGACGCCCTGAGTCGCCTACAGCCGCGCCGCGTCCAGCATCGGCGGCAGGCGTTTGGCGAGGTCGTCGATGAACACCCGCACCGCCGGCAGCATGCCCCGGCGCGACGGAAACACGGCGTGGACGATGCCCTGCGGCAGCCGCCACTGCGGCAGCACGACCTCCAGCTCCCCGGCGCGCACGGCATCCGAGCACAGGGTTTCCGGCAGCAGGGTGATGCCGATGTCGCGTCGGGCCAGCTCCAGCATCAGCGGCAGGTCGTGGCCGCCGACCCGCGGTTCCAGTTCGATCCGCCGCACCTCGCCGTCGGGGCCATGCAGCTCCCAGCGCTGTCGCGCATCGTCCTCGCCGGTGCACAGGGTGACGTGTCCGGCCAGTTCTTCGGGCGCGTTCGGGCGCCCGGCCTTGTCCAGGTAGCGCGGGCTGGCGACCAGCAGCTCCTGGATCTGGCCGAAGCTGCGCATCACCAGGCTGCCGTCGTCGTCGAGGTTGCTGCGCACCCGCAGCGCCACGTCCACGCCCTCGTTGATGACATCGACCCGGCGATTGCTGATCAGCAGCTGCAGCCGGACCTTGGGATGGCGCGCCAGGAAGTCCGGCAGCAGGCGCGGGAACTGCAGCTGCGCCATCGTCACCGGCACGCTCACCCGCACCGTCCCGCGCGGCTCGACGCTGAGGCGATCGACCACCTCGCGCGCGGCCTGGGCCTGCGCCAGCATCGCCTGCGCATGGTGCACCACGCTGGTGCCGACATCGGTGACCGCGAAGCGCCGCGTGGAGCGCTGCAGCAGGCGCACGCCGAGTTCGGCCTCCAGCGCGCTGACGCGCCGGCTCAGGCGCGACTTGGGGATGCCGAGCGCGCGCGAGGCGGCGGCGAAACCGCCGTGCTCGACCACCGAGGCGAAGTAGTACAGGTCGTTGAGGTTCTGCATGCAGAATTCCGAATTCGGAACAATCCTGCGGATTTGACTTGTTTCATTTCGACCATGCAACACTCGACGCTTGCGCCGACGTGATTTGGCCATTTCGCTCGTCCACTCCATCGCATTTTCCGCAAGAACATTTTGACGCGGATTGGCGCGGATGAACGCGGATAGGAATCGGACTCAGAGAGTGCCTGATTCACCCGAGTTCCAGACAGCGTTTCGGTGGAAAATTGCTGCGGTTCGTCAGCCCCACCTTCACGGGAATGACGAGCTGAGGGACAAGGCAAATCAGGAAAGCTGGATCCGCGTTCATCCGCGCCAATCCGCGTCCAAAAAAATCACCCGAAACCTGCGATGTTGCGGCGACAACATGACGCGCCCGATCAGCTGATGCGCGCGACCCCGCCCATGTAGGGCCGCAGCACCTCGGGCACCTCGATGCTGCCATCGGCACTCTGGAAGTTCTCCATCACCGCGATCAGCGCGCGACCCACGGCCACGCCGGAGCCGTTGAGGGTGTGCACCAGTTCGGGCTTGCCGGTCGCCGGGTTGCGCCAGCGCGCCTGCATGCGGCGGGCCTGGAAATCGCCGCAGTTCGAGCAGGAGGAAATCTCGCGATAGGTGCCCTGCGACGGAAGCCAGACTTCCAGGTCGAAGGTCTTGGTGGCACCGAACCCCATGTCGCCGCTGCACAGCAGCACGCGGCGATACGGCAGGCCGAGCTTCTCCAGCACGGTTTCGGCACAGCGGGTCATGCGCTCATGTTCGGCATCCGATTCCGATGCGCGGCAGACGCTGACCAGCTCGACCTTCTCGAACTGGTGCTGGCGGATCATGCCGCGGGTATCGCGCCCGGCGGCGCCGGCCTCGGCGCGGAAGCACAGCGAGTGCGCGGTCATCCGCAGCGGCAGGCGCTCGGCCTCAATGATCGTGTCGCGCACGGTGTTGGTCAGCGGCACTTCGCTGGTCGGAATCAGATAGCGCTTGTGCTCGCCCAACTGGGTGGAAAACAGATCTTCCTCGAACTTTGGAAGCTGTCCGGTGCCGCGCATCGACTCGGCGTTGACCAGCAGCGGGACGTTGGTTTCCTCGTAGCCGTGCTCGCCGCTGTGCAGATCCAGCATGAACTGTGCCAGCGCGCGATGCAGGCGGGCCAGTTGCCCGCGCAGCACGGTGAAGCGCGCGCCGGAGAGCTTGGCTGCCGTATCGCCGTCCAGCCAGCCGTGCCGTGCGCCAAGTCCAACGTGGTCCTGGACCTCGAAATCGAAGGCTCGCGGCGTGCCCCAGCGGTGCTGCTCGACGTTGCCGGATTCGTCGGCCCCCATCGGCACCGAAGCATCGGGCAGGTTCGGAATGCCCAGCGCGATGGCTTCCAGTTCGCCGCGAATGCGGTCCAGCTCGACCTCGGAGGCCTTCAGCTCCTCGCCGAAGACGGCCACCTCGGCCATTACTGCGGAAACGTCCTCGCCCTTGGCCTTGAGCATGCCGATCTGCTTGCTCCGGGTATTGCGCAGATTCTGCAGTTCCTGGGTGCGCACCTGGATGCGTTTGCGGTCGGCTTCCAGCGACGCGATCTGCGCCACGTCGAGATCGAAACCGCGCGTTTCCCGCAGGCGTTGGGCAAGGTCAGTGGGTTGGTTGCGGAGCAGCGCGGGATCTAGCATTGCCGGATGAATCCACGAAAATGAACCGCCATTATCGCCGACGCGTGCAGGAAGCGTGCACCGCCGCCCACGCCCACACCTGATGCGTGTGGCTATGCCAAAATCGCGCCATGTCCGAACACGACGCTCCGCCTCCAGCCCGGCAACGGTGGAGCCTGCCCAAATTGCTTGCGCTGGCCTTCGCGGCAGGATTGCTGTTGTTCGTGCTGGTGTGGCTGGGCTCGCGCCACGACTACGATTTCTACACGGCGCCCGCCGGCGACGATCCGGCACAGGACAGCACCTTGCCCGCGCCGATCGCCCCCGACCTCGCCGGCGGCAGCGGCGCCAGCGGCCTGCAGGTCGACGCGGCGCCCAGCACTTCATCCCCGCCCACCGACACGCCCGGGATCGTCCAGCGGCCGGCGGCGCCCGTCGCCCAGCCTGTGCCCACGCCCGCCCCTGAAATCGCGACTGCAGACCGCACGACCCCGGTCCCCCTGTCCGCGCCGACGCCACGGTACCCAGCGCAGGCGCTGCGAGGCGGCATCGACGGCACGGTGCGGGTGCGGATTCACGTCGCGCCCGACGGCAGCGTGGCCGGCAACGACATCGAAAGCAGCAGCGGCAACCGCCTGCTGGATCGGGCCGCGCTGGAAACCACGCGACGCTGGACCTTCCAGCCGGCCACGCGCGGCGGCCAGCCGGTCGCCGCCGATGTGGTGGTGCCGATTACCTTCCAGCGCTGAAATTCAGCCCGCGATCCCGCCCTTGGTGAGTTTGACCGGATCGAGCAGGACGCGCAGCTGCTTCTCGGACAGCCCGCTGTCTTCCAGCGCCACGTCCAGCACCGGACGCCCTTCGGCGTAAGCGCGCTTGGCAATCTTGGCGGCCTTCTCGTAGCCGATCACCGGGTTGAGCGCCGTCACCAGGATCGGATTGCGGTCCAGCGCCTCGGCCACCTTGTCCTTGCGGATTTTCAGCGTGGCGATGGCGTTGTCGGCCAGCTCGGTCATCGAATGCGCCAGCAGGCCGATCGCCTCGTCGAGGTTGCAGGCCAGCAGCGGCAGCATCACGTTGAGCTGGAAGTTGCCGCTCTGCCCGGCCACGGTGTTGGCCGTGTGCAGGCCCATCACCTGCGCGCAGACCATGCACAGCGCCTCGGGAATGACCGGATTGACCTTGCCCGGCATGATCGACGAGCCCGGCTGCAGCGCCTTGAGCTCGATCTCGCCCAGCCCGGCCAGCGGCCCGGAATTCATCCAGCGCAGGTCGTTGCCGATCTTCATCAGCGCCACCGCCAGCGCGCTGAGCTGGCCCGACAGTTCGACCAGATCGTCGTGCGCCGCCAGTCCTTCGAACGTGTTGGCGTTCTGCTCGAACTTGACGCCGGTCGCGGCGGACAGCGCCTTCGCCACGCCCTTACCGAACTTCGGATGGGCGTTGATGCCGGTGCCGATGGCGGTGCCGCCGATCGGCAGCCGGCGCGTGCGCATGAGGCTGTCTTCGATGCGCCCCTGCGCCGAGGCCAGCTGCGCCGACCAGGTGCCGAACTCCTGCGCGAAGGTCAGCGGCATCGCGTCCATCAGGTGCGTGCGCCCGGTCTTGACCGTGCCGCCGATCGCCTTGGCCTGGCGGTCGATGGTCTTGCGCAGATGCGCCAGCGCCGGCAGCAGCGCGCCGACGGTTTCGCGCACCGCCATCACCCGCAGCGCGGTGGGAATGGTGTCGTTGCTGCTCTGCCCGAGGTTGACGTGGTCGTTGGGATGGATGGCCAGCTTGGCCGCCGCGCCGGCGACATGCGCGATCACCTCGTTGGCGTTCATGTTGGTCGAGGTGCCCGAGCCGGTCTGGTAGCGGTCGATCGGGAACTGCTCGCCGTGGGCGCCGCCAGCAACCGCCGTGGCCGCCGCGACGATGGCCTCGGCGCGCGCCGAATCCAGCAATCCAAGGTGACCATTGACCACCGCCGCCGACGCCTTCACCAGCGCCAGCGCGCGCACGAACGCCGCCGGCATCGGTCGCCCGGAGATATGGAAGTTGTCCATCGCGCGCTGGGTCTGCGCACCCCAGAGCGCGCTGGCGGGCACCTGCAGCTCACCCATGCTGTCGTGTTCAATGCGGAATCCCTTGCGGGCGGCTGTGGCGGCCTTGGCCATGTTTCGCGACTCCATGAAGAATTTCGGCGCGAAAGGATACCGCCTCCGGCAGTTAGAATGGCGTGCTTCCGACAAGATCAACCCACATGGCCACCCACCTGACCTGCCTGTCTCCGCTCGATGGCCGCTACGCCGGCATGGTCGATGCGCTGCGCCCCATCTTTTCCGAATACGGCCTGATCAAGGCGCGCGTACGGGTGGAAATCGAATGGCTGCTGGCGCTGGCCGGCGAGCCCGGAATCGTCGAACTGGCGCCGTTCTCGCCGGATGCCCAGCGTCGCCTGCGGCAGTTGGCCGACGGCTTTTCGGTCGAGGACGCCGCCAGGGTCAAGTCGATCGAACGCACCACCAACCACGACGTCAAGGCAGTCGAATATTTCATCAAGGAAAGCCTGAAGGACGATGCCGAACTCGGCCCGGCGCTGGAATTCGTGCATTTCGCCTGCACCAGCGAGGACATCAACAACCTGTCCTATGGGCTGATGCTGGACGCGGCGCGGCGCGAGGTTCTGCTGCCCGCCTATGCCGGCATCGCCGCCTCGCTGCGCGCGATGGCGCACACGCAGGCCGGCCAGCCGATGCTCTCGCGCACCCACGGCCAGACCGCCTCGCCGACCACGCTGGGCAAGGAAATCGCCAACGTGGTGGCACGACTGGAGCGACAGACGCGGCAGATCGCCGCGGTGGAACTGACCGCCAAGGCCAACGGCGCGGTGGGCAACTACAACGCCCACGTCATCAGCTACCCCGACGTGGACTGGCCGGCCTTCTCCCGACGCTTCGTGGAAGGGCTGGGGCTGGTGTTCAACCCCTACACCACCCAGATCGAACCGCACGACACCGTGGCCGAACTCGGCGATGCCGTGCGCCGCGCCAACACCCTCCTGATCGATTTCGCCCGCGACGTCTGGGGCTATGTCTCGCTGGGCTACTTCAAGCAGAAGCTGAAGGAAGGCGAAGTCGGTTCCTCGACCATGCCGCACAAGGTCAATCCGATCGACTTCGAGAACGCCGAGGGCAACTTCGGGCTGGCCAACGCGCTGTTCGAGCATTTCTCCGCCAAGCTGCCGATCAGCCGCTGGCAGCGCGATCTCACCGACTCCACCGTGCTGCGCGCGCTGGGCACCGCCTTCGGCCACACCCTGGTGGCGCTGGGCGCCCTGGGCAAGGGCATCGGCAAGCTGGAAATGAATCCGCAGCGGCTGGACGCCGACCTCGACGCCGCCTGGGAAGTGCTGGCCGAAGCCGTGCAGACGGTGATGCGCCGCCACGGCCTGCCCAACCCCTACGAACAGCTCAAGGCGCTGACGCGCGGCCACGGCATCACCGCCGAATCGATGCGCGCCTTCATCGAAACGCTGGCGCTGCCGGAATACGCGAAGCAGCGGCTGCGCGACCTGACGCCAAGCGGTTACACCGGCCTTGCCGAGCGCTTGGCGCAGGATATCTGAAACGATTTCGCGCACAACGGAACAGGAGAGGCCCATGAATGACACGCCCGCCCCCACCGACTTGATCCGCATCACCGATCAGGAAACCGCCGTCGCGACCACCGCCCGCGTCATCGCCGACGCCCGCCGCTTCGTCTGGATCCGCAGCCTCGCCCTCGATCCATGGCTGTTCGACCATCCCGACGTGCTCGATGCGCTGCGCGGTTTCGCCACCCACGGCCACGACACCCAGGTCCTCATCCTCCTGCACGACCACGCCGCGCCGCAGGCCGCGCACGCCAAGCTGCTCGACCTCGCCCAGCGCCTGCCCAGCGTGTTCCAGTTCCGCGAGGTGAACGACCCCGCCTACCGCGAGGATCGTGCGGCCATGGTCGCGGGCGATGCCGGTGGCTATTACTTCCGCGCCCAGGGCGACGTTTTCGAAGGCACGGCCAGCCTGTCCTCCCGCGCCCGGGTGCGGCAACTCAAGGATCGCTTCGACGAGATCTGGGAGCGATCCAGGGTGATCAGCGAATACCGGGCGCTGGGAATCTGACGCCAGCCCGTCGGATGGCCTGCACAAACCGCCCGCAAAGGCGCGGTCGGCGCGGCCGGTGACGCCCTATTCAGATTGATCCGGCTTATAATTCCGGTTCTTTGCAAGCCTGCGTCCGGTTTCGACTCCATTCCGGTCGAACGCAAGCAGCCCGGCCCTCGTCGAATCGGGGTTTCTCCTCAAAATCGAAGGTTGCCATCCGCGCCGTGGACAGTCTCCTCAAGCAGTTCGCCCAAACCTCACAACTCGTCAGCAACGGCACCTACATCGAGGACCTGTACGAACAGTACCTGGCGGCGCCCGACAGCGTCGGCCCGGACTGGAAGCGCTATTTCGACGGCCTGCACGGCCGCGAAGCGGGCGACGTGCCGCACTCGGCCGTCATCGAGCGCATCACCGAGGCCGCCCGCCAGGTCGCGCGCGGAGTCGTTGCCGCCGGTGCCGGCGACGAGCGCGAGCGCCACGTCGGCCGCCTGATCACCGCCTATCGTTCGCGCGGGCATCTGGGGGCGCATCTCGATCCGCTCGGGATGACCCTGCCGCTCAATCCGCCCGACCTCGGGCTGGCCTTCCACCATCTTTCCGACGCCGACCTGGATTCGGAGTTCAGCACCGGCGGCGTCGGCGGCCAGGCGCGGATGAAGCTGCGCGACCTGTTCGCCCGCCTGCAGGCCACCTACACCGGCAGCATCGGCGCCGAGTTCATGCACATCAGCGACGCCGATCAGCGGCGCTGGGTCTACGAGCGCATGGAAACCGCGGCCGGCAATTACGGACGCAGCAAGGACGACAAGCTGCGCATCCTCGAGCGTTTGACCGCGGCCGAAGGGCTGGAGCGCTACCTGCACACCAAGTACGTCGGCCAGAAGCGGTTCTCGCTGGAAGGCGGCGATTCCCTGATCCCGCTGCTGGACGTCGTGGTGCGCCGGGCCGGCGGCAACGGGGTCAAGGAAGCCGTGATCGGCATGGCCCATCGCGGCCGCCTGAACGTGCTGGTCAACACCCTCGGCAAGCCGCCACGCAAGCTGTTCGACGAATTCGAAGGCAAGTTCGAGAGCGGCCGCAAGGGCGACCATGCCCACACCGGCGACGTCAAATACCATCTGGGCTTCTCCGCCGACATCGGCACGCCCGGCGGCCCGGTTCATCTGGCGCTGGCCTTCAACCCGTCGCATCTGGAGATCGTGGACCCGGTGGTTGCCGGCAGCGTGCGTTCGCGCCAGCTGCGCCACGGCGACCAGGAACGCAAGCGGGTTCTGCCGATCCTGATCCACGGCGACGCCTCGTTCGCCGGCCAGGGCGTGGTGATGGAACTGCTGCAGATGTCGCAGGCGCGCGGTTTCCGCGTCGGCGGTACGGTCCACGTGGTGGTCAACAACCAGGTCGGCTTCACCACCAGCGCCGCCGAGGATGCGCGCTCGACCTTCTACTGCACCGACGTCGCCAAGATGGTCGGCGCCCCGGTGCTGCACGTGAACGGCGACGATCCCGAAGCGGTCGCCTTCGTCGCCGAACTGGCCTTCGATTTCCGCCAGGCCTTCGGCCGCGACGTGGTGATCGACCTGGTCTGCTACCGGCGCCACGGCCACAACGAAGCCGACGAGCCGGCGGCGACCCAGCCGCTGATGTACAAGACCATCCGCGCGATGAAGACCACCCGCGAGCTGTACGCGGCGAAGCTGGCGGCGGAAGGCACGCTCGATGCGGCAGGCTCCCAGGCGCTGGTGGATGGCTACCGCAACCGGCTCGACGCCGGCGAGGTGACCGCCGACGTCGTCAAGGCCGATACCGACGCGCTCATCGTCGACTGGCGCCCGTTCCTCGAAGCCGGCCTGCGCGACCGGGTGGACACCCAGGTCCCGCGCAAGACGATCGACGCCCTGGCCAACCGGATCAACACGATCCCAGGCAGCGTCACCCTGCACCCGCGCGTGGCCAAGATCTACGACGACCGCCGCAAGATGGCCGCCGGCGAACTTCCGGCCGACTGGGGCTTCGGCGAAAACCTCGCCTATGCGACCCTCATCGACGAGGGCTACCGCCTGCGTCTGGTCGGGCAGGACTGCGGCCGCGGCACCTTCTTCCACCGCCACGCCATCCTGCACGACCAGAACACCGACGCGTACCACGTGCCGCTGCGCGAACTGGCGAAGCATCCGGAGGACGTGGCGATCATCGACTCGCTGCTCAGCGAGGAAGCGGTGCTGGCCTACGAATACGGCTACGCCACCGCCGACCCGATGACGCTGGACATCTGGGAAGCGCAGTTCGGCGATTTCGCCAACGGCGCGCAGGTGGTGATCGACCAGTTCGTTTCGTCCGGCGAGGCCAAATGGGACCGCCTGTGCGGGCTGGCCCTGTATCTGCCCCATGGCTACGAAGGCCAGGGCCCCGAGCACAGCTCGGCGCGTCTGGAGCGCTTCCTGCAACTGTGCGCGCTGGACAACATGGTGGTGTGCGCGCCGACCACGCCGGCGCAGGATTTCCACATGATCCGCCGGCAGATGCACCAGAAGACCCGCAAGCCGCTGATCGTGATGACGCCCAAGTCGCTGCTGCGCCACAAGCTGGCGGTGTCCAGCCTCGACGAGTTCGCCAAGGGCGGCTTCCAGCGCCTGATCCCGGACAGCAACGCCACCGCCAAAAAGGTGCGCCGCGTGGTGCTGTGCTCGGGCAAGGTCTATTACGACCTGCTGGAAGAGGCGCAAAGGCAGAAGCTCGACGACGTCGCGCTGGTGCGCATCGAGCAACTCTACCCGTTCCCGCGCCCGGAACTCGTGGCCGAGCTGAAGCGCTTCGCCTCCGTCAAGGAAGTCGTCTGGTGCCAGGAAGAGCCGATGAACCAGGGCGCCTGGTACCAGATCCAGCACCACCTGCGCGCCTGCCTGCAGGCGAAACAGGTGCTCGACTACACCGGCCGCCTGCGCTCGCCCGCGCCGGCCGTCGGCCACATGGCCCAGCACGTGGCCGAACAGAAACAGCTGGTCGCCGATGCGCTGGTCAACCCGATCGCGGCCGACGACGACGCCAACTGACACCACCCCGCTTTTCGACAGGACGCCCTCATGAGCATCGAAGTCAAAGTCCCGGTTCTCCCGGAATCCGTCACCGACGCCACCATCGCCAGCTGGCACAAGAAGCCCGGTGATGCGGTCCGGCGCGACGAGAACCTGCTCGATCTGGAGACCGACAAGGTGGTGCTGGAAGTGCCGGCCCCGGTGGACGGCGTGCTCAAGGACATCAAGTTCCCGGAGGGCTCCACCGTCACCGGCGGCCAGGTCATCGCCATCCTGGAGGAAGGCGCCGTGGCTGCTGCGCCGGCGCCCGCCGCCGAGGCGCCAAAGGCGGCTGCGGCTGCGCCCACCGCAGGGGCGCCGGCCAAGCCCGCCGCGGCCCCCGCCGCGGCCGCCGCCGATGCGCTGCCACCCGGCGCGCGCTTCGCCGCCGTCACCGGCAACGTCAACCCGGCCGAGGTCGCCGGCACCGGCCGTCGCGGCATGGTGACCAAGGAAGACATCGTCAACTACGCCGCCGGCAAGACCGCCCCGCTGCCGGCCAGCGCCCGCCCCGAGCAGCGCGTGCCGATGACCCGCATGCGCGCCCGCATCGCCGAACGGCTGATGCAGTCCAAGAACTCCATCGCGATGCTGACCTCGTTCAACGAGGTCAACCTGGCCAAGGTCATGCAGATGCGCAAGGAGCTGGGCGATGCGTTCCAGAAGGAGAACGGCATCAAGCTCGGCTTCATGAGCTTCTTCGTCAAGGCCGCCGCCAACGCGCTGCAGAAGTACCCGGTGGTCAACGCCTCGGTCGACGGCAACGACATCATCTATCACGGCTACTCCGACATCAGCATCGCGGTCTCGACCGAGCGCGGGTTGGTCACGCCGGTGCTGCGCAACGCCGAGCGCATGAGCTTCGCCGAGATCGAACAGGGCATCGCCACCTACGCCACCCAGGCCCGCGAAGGCGGCCTCAAGCTGGAAGACCTGCAGGGCGGCACCTTCACGATCACCAACGGCGGCACCTTCGGTTCGCTGATGTCCACGCCCATCGTCAATCCGCCGCAGAGCGCGATCCTGGGCATGCACACGATCAAGGAACGCGCCATCGTCGAGAACGGCCAGGTCATCGCCGCGCCGATGATGTACATCGCCATCAGCTACGACCACCGCATCATCGACGGCAAGGACGCGGTGCTGTTCCTGGTCGACATCAAGAACCAGCTGGAAAACCCGCACCGGATGCTGTTGGGCATGTGATTTTTTCTCCTTCCCCATGAAAGGGAGGGAATCAAGGACAAGGACCCAGGACCCATGAGCGAACAACAACAATTCGACGTCGTCGTCATCGGCGGCGGCCCGGCCGGCTACCACGCCGCCATCCGCGCCGCGCAGCTCGGCCTGAAGACCGCCTGCGTGGACGCCGCGCTGGGCAAGGACGGCAAGCCGGCGCTCGGCGGCACCTGCCTGCGCGTGGGCTGCATCCCGTCCAAGGCGCTGCTGGATTCCAGCCGCCAGTTCTGGAACATGGGCCACATCTTCGACCAGCACGGCATCAGCTTCGGCAAGGCCGCGATCGACGTGAAGAAGATGGTCGCCCGCAAGGACGCCATCGTGAAGCAGTTCACCGGCGGGATTGCCGCCTTGTTCAAGGCCAACAAGGTCAGCACCTTCTTCGGCTTTGGCCAGCTGCAGCCGGGCAACGTGGTGGCGGTCAAGCAGCACGACGGCAGCACGGTCGAACTGAAGGGCACCAACGTCATCCTCGCCGCCGGCTCGGATTCGATCGAGCTGCCGTTCGCGAAGTTCGGCGAGCACATCGTCGACAACGTCGGCGCGCTGGATTTCGACAAGGTGCCCAAGCGTCTCGGCGTGATCGGCGCCGGCGTGATCGGGCTGGAGCTGGGCAGCGTGTGGAAGCGCCTCGGCAGCGAGGTCACCATCCTCGAAGGCCTGCCGGACTTCCTGCCGGCCGCCGACAAGGAAGTGAGCAAGCTAGCCGCGCGCGAGTTCAAGAAGCAGGGCCTCGACATCCGTCTCGGCTGCAAGGTGTCGAACACCGAGGTCAAGAAGGACGGCGTGCACGTCAGCTACACCGACGACAAGGGCGAGCAGAGCATCGTGGTCGACAAGCTGCTGGTCTGCGTCGGTCGCCGGCCCGCCACCAAGGCTCTGCTGGCCGATGGCACCGGCGTGCAGCTGAGCCCGCGCGGCCAGATCGAGGTCGACGAGCACTGCCACACCGGCGTCGACGGCGTGTGGGCGATCGGCGACTGCGTGCGCGGCCCGATGCTGGCGCACAAGGGCTTCGAGGAAGGCATCGCGGTGGCCGAACTGATCGCCGGGCTGCCCGGCCACGTCAATTTCGACACCATCCCCTACGTGATCTACACCGAGCCGGAGCTGGCCTGGGTCGGCAAGACCGAAGAGCAGCTGAAGGCCGAGGGCATCCCGTACAAGGCCGGCAGCTTCCCGTTCGCGGCCGTCGGGCGCGCGGTGGCGATGGCCGAACCGGCCGGCTTCGTGAAGGTACTGGCGCATGCCGAGACCGACACCATCCTCGGCATGCACCTGATCGGCGCCAACGTCTCCGAGCTGGTCCACGAAGGCGTGCTGGCGATGGAATTCAAGGGCAGCGCCGACGACCTCGCGCGCATCTGCCACGCCCACCCGTCGCTGTCCGAGGCCGTGCACGACGCCGCAATGGCGGTGCACAAGCGGGCGATCCACAAGGCCAACTGACGCTTTCACCTCATGCGCCGCGATACCCGAAGGCACAGTGCGGCGCATGGCTCATTGCGACAATCGGCGGCATGGATGCCGCCGATTAGCCTACATGGACGTACTCGCGGCGTGTCGCAAGCAGCCTTGCGCCGTGCTGTGCCCGCGACGGAGCCGGAATCTCCCACGCCTCAGCCGATTCGGCGCCGCTTGCCGCGCCGTTTTTGCTTGCATCGCGCGATAATCGACGCATGAAATCACTCTGCGTCTATTGCGGTTCCAACGCCGGCGGTGATCCCGCCTATGCCACCCTGGCCCGCACGCTCGGCGCGCGGCTGGCGCAGGAGCACATCACCCTCGTCTATGGCGGTGGCAACGTCGGGCTGATGGGCATCGTCGCCGATGCCGTGCTGGAAGGCGGCGGCGAGGTCGTCGGTGTCATCCCCGAGCAACTGGTGAACTGGGAAGTGGCGCACAAGGGCGTCACGCGGCTGGAAGTGGTCGATTCCATGCACACCCGCAAGGCGCGCATGTTCGAACTGGCTGACGGCTTCGTTGCCCTGCCCGGCGGCTTCGGCACGCTGGATGAAATGTTCGAGATGCTGACCTGGCGCCAGCTCGGCCTGGGCAGGAAACCCTGCGCCTTCTTCGACAGCAACGGATTCTGGGATCCGCTGATGGCGATGCTCGATACCATGGTGCGCGAGCGCTTCCTGCACCCCGAGCAACGCAACGACATGTGGCAGGGCAACGACCTCGACGCCCTGCTGGCATGGATGCGCGACTACGTGCCGGCGCAGGCCGACAAATGGCTGGACGAGAAGCGCCGCAGCGCGCTCAAGACGACGCCGGAGGGCGCATGACCATTCCCGCGAACTTCCGCGCCTTCCGCATCCACAACGACGCCGACGGCTACCGCAGCGGCATCGAGACCATCGCGCTGGAGACGTTGAATCCCGGCGAAGTGGTCGTCAAGGCCGCGTATTCCTCGGTCAACTACAAGGACGCGCTGGCGGGCACCGGCAAGGGCAAGATCCTGCGCCGGTTCCCGCTGGTCGGCGGGATAGACATTGCCGGCCACGTGGTGGCCTCCGACGACCCCGCGTTCAAGGAAGGCGATGCGGTGCTGGTGACCGGCAGCGGACTGTCGGAAACCCGCGATGGCGGCTACTCGGAGTACGCGCGGCTCGACGCGCGCTGGGTCATCCCGCTGCCCGCGGGCCTGAGCCTGCGCGAAGCCATGATCCTGGGCACCGCGGGCTTTACCGCCGCGCTGGGGTTGCTGCGCATGGAGGAAAACCGGCAGACGCCGGCGCTGGGGCCGCTGGCGGTGACGGGCGCCACCGGCGGCGTCGGCACGCTGGCCATCGCCATCTACAGCCGGGCCGGCTACGCGGTGCATGCGATCAGCGGCAAACCCGAACACGCGGCCTGGCTGAAATCGCTGGGCGCGGCCGAAGTGCTGGGGCGCGAAGCGCTTTCAACCCCCCGGCCGATGGACTCCGTCCGCTTCGGCGGCGGCCTCGACAACGTCGGCGGGCCGATGCTGGCCGCCCTGCTGGCGCAGACCGCCCCCTACGGCAACGTGGCCAGTTGCGGGCTGGCCGCCTCGCACGACCTGCACGCCACGGTGATGCCCTTCATCATCCGCGGCGTCTCACTGCTGGGCGTGGCCTCGGCCGGCACCGCTCGCGACATCCGCGAAGAGGTCTGGCGGCGGCTGGCGGGCGAGTGGAAGCCGGCCGGACTGGATTGGATCTGCGCGCGGGAAGTCGGGCTGGACGGCCTGCCCGCCGTGTTTGCCGACATGCTGGACGGCAAATCGCTGGGCCGCACCCTCGTACGCCTGGGGAATGTCGTCTAGGCGCTTGCACGCGGAAAGACGTTGGCTACAATTCATGTGGAATTACGGGGACTCCCATGGCACGCATCCTGATCGTTGACGATTCACCCTCCCAGTTGATGAGCATCCGTCGCATCGTCGAAAAGCTCGGCCACGACGCGCTCACCGCCGAAGACGGGGCCGCGGGCGTCGAAGCCGCCAAGCGCGAATTGCCGGACCTGGTGCTGATGGACGTGGTGATGCCGAACCTCAACGGCTTCCAGGCCACCCGCTCGATCAGCCGCGAGCCGACCACACGCCACATCCCGGTGATCCTGGTGACCACCAAGGACCAGGATACTGACCGCGTCTGGGGCATGCGTCAGGGCGCCAAGGCCTATATCACCAAGCCCTTCAGCGAAGCCGAACTGGCAGCGGTCATCGCCCAGTACGTCGGCGGCGCGTAAGCGCCGGCGCGACTTTCGCGCCCATCATCAATCCGCAAGCCGCGGCGCGCCGGAATCCGGCGCGCGCTGGACTCATTCGCGCAGCCAGTCGTTGCCGAAGGCCTCGCGCATCGTCGCGTAGGCCTTGCGCTGCGGCTCGGTGCGCGCCCTTGGCGCAAGAATCTCCAGTTCGACGATCTGGTCGCCCGATCCACCGCGGCCATCGGGCAGACCGCGCCCGCGCAGGCGCAGCTTGCGGCCGGATTCCGAATCGGCCGGTACCTTCAGCTGCACCGGACCGCCCAACGTCGGCACGCTGACGCTGGCCCCCAGCGCCGCCTCCCAGGGGGCCACCGGCAGGGTGTAGATCACGTTCAATCCGTCCACCTCGAACTGCGGATCGGCGGCGTACTCGACTTCCAGCAGCAGATCGCGCCCGCCCTGCCCCTGTCGCGCCAGCCGGATCGCCTGACCGGGTTTGATGCCCTTGGGGACGCGCACATCGAGGGTGCGCCCGTTGATCGTGATGCGGACGCTCTCGCCGTCGTGGACGGCCTTGAGCGGCACCGCCAACCTTGCGCGGCTGTCCTGCGGCGCCGCGGTTCCAGGACGCGTCTGGCCGGCGCTGCGGCCGCGTCCGAACAGGTTTTCGAAGAAGTCCGAAAACCCGCCGCCCGCGCCGCCGCCGGCGAAGATTTCCTCGAAATCCACATCCGGGCGACCACCCGGCGCGGATCCGTAGCCGAAACCGCCCGGCGGTGGCCGCACTTGGTCGCCCGGACGATAACCGCCGGCGCGCAGCTGATCGTAGGCTTTGCGTCTGGCCGGATCGCGCAGCGCCTCGTAGGCCTCGTTGACCGCCTTGAAGCGCTCCTCCGCACCTTTTTCCTTGCTGACGTCGGGGTGGTACTTGCGCGCCAGACGGCGGTAGGAGGTCTTGATCTCCGCCTCGCCGGCGCTGGGTTCGACCCCGAGAATCGCGTAATAGTCCTTGAATTCCATTGCCTGTCCCGTGCGTCGGCAGCGGCGTTTCCCGATGCCCGCAAAAAATGGCCCGCGACATGCGCGGGCCATCAGTTTACGGCAGCCCTTGCCGCCGCCGCAGCGCAA
>NZ_JAMQHN010000042.1 GCF_025993755.1 Thermomonas sp.
AGCTCAATGATCGACCGCGCAAACGGCTCGGCTATCTGACTCCGAGCGAGGTATTCTTCAACCACGACCACGTTGCACTTCAAAGTTGAATCCGCCGGTCTTATCGATATATTTTGGGTTGGCGAATTCAGCCTCGACCGTGGCAAGGCGTGGAGTAGCGAAAAAGTCAATAGCTTTGTGGAAAAAATAGCAAAATACACTGGACATAAACCATCAGAAGGTTCCAACCTAGAAGATCGACTACAAAAGGCGATAAAACATCTGGAAAAATACGGCGCACCGAGTGACAGCAACACTCCTGACTTCGGCGGCGGGCTACAGCACCATCTGCGTGATTTTGCACACCACCCGACACCAATTGGGCTTGCCTTCTCTTTGCTGACTCAGTTTACCGGCAATGCCTATGGTACTGACACAGCGGGGATGTTCCTGATCGTCAAGGTCAAAGACACCACGCTTATCGGGAAAGATTTGTATCAAAAAATACTGTTTGGAGTCGTTTACTGGTTCTTTCACATGGTCAGCGATATGGCTGGCTCCAACCAATATGCTGGCGCGGGAACCGGCCTTCCGGGACCAATCGCGAGCTTGTTGAAAGAGGCATCAGCGCTGCCGATTTTCAAAGACAAAGAGGGCATCAACCATCTCTCCGAGAAAATATCAAAACTGTTCAATGGCACGTTGCTTGCCGAACATGACGAGAAAGGAAAAATCATCAAAGGAACCGCCAAGCGTTTTGATCTTCGCGCTGAAATCGGAGTCGCCTATGAGCTTGGTCGTCAGGCGTTTCCCGTCATTCTGAATGAGTGCATGGTGCGCTCCTTCTACTTCATCCGCCGTTTGGTGGCCGAGATAAAGGCCAAACAGTCGTTCGCGGACATCGAGTGGAACAAGACACTGCCGTGGAACAACCGCACCATGACGCGGATGCTCACCATTGCCACGGGCACTTTCACCGCCGTGGATCTGGCCGATGCCGCCATCCGTGCAGGCCTGAAGTCTGGTGGTGTAGATCTAATGACGTTCACCACACAAATTCTGCTACGCGTCAACTTCGTGGGTATTGGTCGATTTACCGTAGCCGTGTATTCCGACATATCGATGGGCATTCACCGCGAACGGTTGCGCGATGAACGCATCGACATCCTTGGCCAACAACTGCACTGGGCCAATGCCAAGATCGCGTATCTACAAGGCGATACATGGCATGCCGCCGAGCGCACGGAAATCTGCTTGCAAGAAGCCGAACAGGCGATGTACCAATCCGCTGCCATCTTTGTCCATACCTGGAAAGCAAACCGGGAATCCCTGCATCGGATCGATCAACTGCGCACAGGGATTCAGAGCAAGAACCCTCAACTTATTGATGAAATCCAGCACATTCTTACGTGGAACTGATTGAGATGCATGACCATCCGGACACGCGCAACAATGAAATCTCGACACACGGATCCCAACCAGCAATTGACACGGGCATGCTTCCCGATCAGATT
Source organism: Thermomonas sp. (assembly GCF_025993755.1). Lineage (GTDB taxonomy): Bacteria > Pseudomonadota > Gammaproteobacteria > Xanthomonadales > Xanthomonadaceae > Thermomonas. The sequence continues at coordinate 1,494 of NZ_JAMQHN010000042.1, forward strand.
GCGAGGCAAGTTGACAAGCTCAACGAACTAGATGCTAGCGTCAAAGCTGCCATCGCAGCCGCCAAGCAAGCCGAGAAGCATGCCAGCGACGCAAGTCAAAAATCCGCAGGCCGGGGTCTTTTCGCGGATCACAAAAAAGCAGCCATCGAAGAGTTGCAGTCTTCCGGCATCATGTTGGCCAAAGCAATTCAGCTTGGCGTTAAAGCCCAGAAAACATCTTTTGAATTTCAACAACGTCTTGCCGATATAACCAAATATCTATTCAAACTTGGCGTAAGCAGCATCGCAGCCAATCGCTTTGTAGTGCGCGAACTTGAATTACGCTTGCAAGGTGCATCAGAAGAGAAGCTTTCCGAACTGGCGCGTCAGGAAATACTTCTGGTAGTCAAGCAACTGAAAGACCAAGAAGATATTCTTAAAAAACAGGAAAGCATCCTCAAAAGACAGAAAATCCATGACTCCAAAATAAAGCACGCTTTGGAACAAACCGATAGCTTGGAGTCAAGAATCAAAGACCAAAGCGCGCAACAGGCGGAGATCGATTTACTTCAAGACACAGCCATTTCCAACTTGGAAGAACAAGCTCAAACGAAAGAAAAACTCGACTCATCCCAAGATGCGACTATCAGGAGCTTGTCCACCGAACTCGCACTACTGCGCAGCCAACTGACCTCAGCTGAAAGCGCTTTGCAGACACATCAAAAATCCTCCGCCGGTCGAATCGCTTCGCTGGAAAAAAAGTATGGATATCTACGATTGGCTGCAATAGCAGAACTAGTCATGAATATCATATGCATACTTGCAATTATTTTCCTTCTGCTGCCACTCCAATCACAGGCATGACACGAGGCAAATCCAATTTCTGGACGCCCAATCCAATTAACCAATGCCACAATGACGCATAGTCTCCAAGCTTGCGTCAGCCCAAGTCGAATCCCAAGGGCTACCTATCTTCGTCAGCCCCGTACCAGCCACAGCGAGACCGCACCCAGCGCCAGGATGACGCCGCCGATGCGCCTGACGCGCGCGTCCGGCAGGTTCAGCAATTGTTCGGCGGCGCGTTTCCACGCGCCGGGGGCGATGAACAGGAACAGCCCTTCGATCACGGCCACGAGGCACAGCGCGGCCCACAGGTCGGACACGTTCAGCGGTCGCTGCGCAGGTACTGCAGGAACGGATCGTTGCGGTCGAGCACGATCACGCTGTCGTGCTTGCCGTCGAAGGCCGCGCGGTAGGCTTCGAGGCTGCGCTGGAAAGCGTAGAAGGCGGGATCGCGGTTGGCGGCCTCGCCGTAGAGGCGGGCCGCTTCGGCGTCGCCCTCGCCACGCAGCTTCTGGGCGTCGCGTTCCGCCTCGGCGAGGATCACCTGACGGTCGCTGTCGGCCTGGGCGCGGATCTCGTTGGCCTGCTCTTCGCCCTCGGCGCGCAACCTGCTGGCTACCTGCTGGCGCTGGGCGCGCATGCGGTTGTAGACGTCGTCGATGACGCGGCTGTCGGTCGGCAGGTCGATCTGCTTGATGCGCAGGTCGGTGATGCGGACGCCCAGCGTGGCCGCGCCGCGGTTGATCGTGTCGAGCTGGCTGCGCACGATCGCCGTGCGGTCGCCGGAAACGGCCTGCTGCAGGGTGCGCGAGTTGATTTCGTTGCGCAGCGCGTCCTTGATGATCGGCGCCAGCCGATCCACCGCCGCGCTCTCGTCGCCGCCGGTGGCGCGGTAGAACGCGCGCGCGTCCTCGATCTGGCCGACCGCGAAGAAATCCACGCTGACGTCCTTGCGCTCCGAGGTCAGGTAGCGCTCGGGTTCCGCCGGAAGCACCTGCAGCCGGGTGTCGAACACCCGCGCGCTTTCCACCAGCGGCCACTTGAAATGCAGCCCGGGCTGGAGATTGACCCGGGCCACCCGGCCCATGTTCAGCACGATGGCGGTGTGCCCTTCGCTGACCACGAACACCGAACCCATCAGCAGCACCAGCGCCACGACCAGCGCGCCCAGCCAGATCTGTGGTTTCATCGCACCACCTCCTCGCGCGCCGTGGTCGGACGGCCGCTGCGCCCCGGTCGTGCGGCTTCGCCGGAGGACGGCTCCACCTGCACCGACGGCGAGACCAGCTCCGGCAGCAGCGGCGGGGTCGGCGCGGCCGCGCTTCCGGTATTGCCTTGCATCGGCACGTAGATCAGCTGACGGCCGTCGCCGCCAACGATGGTCGGATTCTGCGACAGCACTTCCTGCAGCGTTTCCAGCCACAGGCGCTTGCGGGTGACCTCGGGCGCGCCGCGATACTGCTCGACCAGCAGGGTGAAGCGCTGCGCGTCGCCGGTGGCGCGCGCGATCTTGGCTGTCTTGTAGCCTTCCGCCACGGTGCGCACGCGCGCCGCCTGGCCGCGCGATTCGGGAACGACCTTGGCCGCGTAGGCGCGGGCTTCGGAAATCAGGCGTTCCTTGTCCTGCTGGGCGCTGTTGACGTCGTCGAAGGCCGGCTTGACCTGCTGCGGCGGACGCGCGTCGGGCAGGTTGAGCTCGGTGACGATCAGCCCGGTGCGGTAGGCGTCGAGCGATTTCTGCAGCTGCTCGCGCGCCATCACCGCCAGTTGCTCACGCGCGCCCAGCACGGTATCGAGGTCGGAACGGCCGACCTGTTCGCGCACCGTGCTCAAGGTCGCCTGCTGGAGCACCTGGTCGCCGTCGCGAGTGCCGAACCGGTAGAGCACCGGATCCGACACCTTGTACTGCACGTTCACCGCGACCTCGACGATGTTCTCGTCGCGGGTCAGCACCGGCACCCGATCGGAGTAATTCTTGATTTCGGTCGCATTGATCTTGATGACGTGCTCGACCGGCCACGGCAGCTTGAAGTTCAGGCCCGGCTGCAGCACCCGCGAGAGCTGGCCGAAGCGCAGCACGATGCCGCGCTGTTGTTCGGTGATCAGCACCACGCTGGAAAAGACCAGCCACAGCGCCACCACCAGGATCATCCAGTGCAGCGGGTTGAAGCCGCCAAGATCCGGCAGTCGGCCGCCCAGCCGGCCGAACAGGCCGCCACCGGCATTGCCGCCGGTGTTGCCGGGGCGATTCCAGGCCATCCAGGCCGTCCAGGGCCCGCGCGGGCCGGCGTTATGCTTGCTCATGGGCTCGATTCTACGGGAAGCATGGACTCTTCGTCCGGCAACAGGCCGCGCAGCGGCGCGCCATCGGCAAGCGCCGCCAGCCGCATGGCGTCGGCAACGGCCAGATCGATCCGCAGATGCCAGCCGTCTTCGGAATGGGTTTCCGCGCGCACGGCGCCCAGCGCATGCAGGCGCGCACGCAGGCGGCCGGCCGTGCCCGGCAGCACGAGTTCGGCGAGGATTCTCCGCATTCCCAACCGGGAGCCGATCGCCTCGCTCAGCAAATCCAGCCCACGCCGATCCCGGGCCGACAGCCAGACCGCCGCCGGCGCATGCTCGCGCTGGTCGATGCGGGGCTCGGCGCCTTCGATCCGGTCGATCTTGTTGAACACCAGCAATTGCGGGATGTCGCCAGCCCCAATCTCGTGCAGCACCGCATCCACCTGCGCCATGCGCTCGTCGCGCAGCGGATCGTCCGCATCGACCACGTGCAGCAGCAGGTCGGCTTCGCGCGCCTCGCCCAGGGTCGAACGGAACGCGGCGACCAGTTCATGCGGCAGGTCGCGCACGAAGCCGACGGTGTCGGCCAGGACCACGCTGCCGCAGGCCAGGTCGATCCGGCGCACGGTGGGGTCCAGGGTGGCGAACAACTGGTCGGCGGCGTAGGCGTCGGCGCCGCTCAGGGCGTTGAACAGGGTGGATTTGCCGGCATTGGTGTAGCCCACCAGCGCCAGCCGCGGAAGCTCGCTGCGCACCCGCGCGCGGCGCATCTGGGTGCGCTGCACTTCGACCTTCTGCAAGCGCTTTTGCAGGATCTCGACGCGCTTCTGCAGCAGGCGGCGGTCGGTTTCGAGCTGGGTTTCGCCGGGGCCGCGCAGGCCGATCGAACCGCCGCGCTGGCGCTCCAGATGGGTCCAGCCGCGCACCAGCCGGGTGGCCATGTGCCGCAGCTGCGCCAGCTCGACCTGCAGCTTGCCCTCGTGACTGCGTGCGCGCTGGGCGAAGATGTCGAGGATCAGGCCGGTGCGATCGACCACCCGGCGTTCCAGCGCCTTTTCGAGGTTGCGTTCCTGCAGCGGGCTCAGGGCGTGGTTGACCAGGACCAGATCGGCGCCGCTGGCTTCGCAGAGGGCCTTGACCTCGTCGAGCTTGCCGAAGCCGATCAGGATCGACGGATTGGGCTTGTCGATCCGCGCCGGCACCGAGGCCACGACGGACGCACCGGCCGACCGCGCCAGTTCGGAAAATTCTTCCAGCACGTCGGGCGCGACCGGGCCGCCGGCGTGCGGCTGGATCAGCAGCGCGTTTTCACCGCCGCGCGAGCGTTCGAACAATTGGGTCGGCATCACTGCCCCAGATGCGGGCGGGCAGGCCCGTTTGCAAGCCCGCGGCGCGAACCGCCGGGCTCACTCGCCCGCGCTGTCCTCGCCGGACTCGGCGCTGTCCTGCGGCATCCCGGCGATGCGCACGTTGCGCGCCGGCACCACGGTCGAAATCGCGTGCTTGTAGATCATCTGGCTGACCGTGCCGCGCAGCAGGACCACGAACTGGTCGAAGGACTCGACCGTGCCCTGCAGCTTGATGCCGTTGACCAGGAAGATCGATACCGGCACGCGCTCGCGACGCAGCGCGTTCAGGAACGGATCCTGCAAGGACTGCGGCTTGGTCTTGGGTTCCCCGTTGTTGGCGTGCATCGCGTTCGTTCTTGTTGTGGGAAGTCGGCCATCGCCTCCCCGGCGGGCGACGGCGGAACAGGGTGTCGATGTTAGCGCATGCCCGGGGCGTTGTGAGCGTCGAGAAAGGCGTCGACCTCGGCGTCGATCCGACTGCGCTGGCCGCCGGGATCGAACCAGCGCACATCGCCCATGCCGCGCAGCCAGGTGTATTGCCGCTTGGCCAGCTGCCGCGTCGCCGCGATCGCACGCGCGCGGAAGGTGGCGGCATCGCACAAGCCATCCAGATGTTCCCACGCCTGCCGGTAGCCCACGGCGCGCAGCGCCGGCAGATCCAGTGGCGCCGGATGCGTCGCCAGCGCCGGCATCGCGCGCAGCGCGCGCACCTCATCGAGGAAACCCGCTTCCAGCATGGCGTCGAAACGCGCCTCGATCCGCGCGTGCAGGTCGGCGCGCTGCGGCGGCGCCAACGCCAGCGTCAGCACATCCAGCCACGGCGCGGCGTTGCCCGCCGCGCGCTGCCAGTCGCTGATGGTTTTCCCGCTGAGTCGGTACACCTCGAGCGCACGCTGGATGCGCTGGGCATCGGTGGCGTGGATGCGCGTCGCCGCCTCCGGATCGACCTGCGCCAGTTGCGCATGCAGCGCCGCCCAGCCCCAGCGTCCGGCTTCGGCCGTCAATTGCGCGCGCAGCGCGGGATCCGACCCGGGCATCTCGGCCAAACCGTTGAGCAAAGCGCGGAAATACAGCCCGGTGCCGCCGGCCAGGATCGGCAGCCGCCCGCGCGCGACGATGTCCGCGATGGCCGCGCGCGCATCGCTGGCGAATTCCGCCGCCGAATAGGCCTGCCATGGCTCGCGCAGGTCGAGCATGTGGTGTGGCACGCGGGCGCGTTCTTCCCGGGTCGGCTTGGCCGAGCCGATGTCGAGGTGCCGGTAGACCAACGCCGAATCGACGCTGACGATCTCGCCATCCAGCCGCTGCGCCAACTCCAGCGCGCAGCCGCTTTTTCCCGAGGCGGTCGGGCCCATCAACGCGATCGCATGCGGGCGCGCGCTCGCGCCGCTCACACGCCACGCTCCAGCGACAACGCCGACCTCATTCTCAATAGCCGCTTTCGCGCAGGCAGGCCTGCACCTGCATGTGGCGCACCTGGACCTCGTGCGAAGGCGCTGGCGTCAGCAGGCTGACGACGACGATCGCGACGCCCGCCGCCGCGAAGCCGGGAATCATTTCATACACGCCGCTACCGTACATTCCGACCGCGACCAGCTTCCATGCGATCACCGTGATGGCGCCGACGAGCATCCCGGCCAGCGCGCCGGCGCGGGTCATCCGACCCCAGAACAGCGACAGCAGTACCACCGGCCCGAACGCCGAGCCGAACCCGGCCCAGGCGTAGCTGACCAGCCCCAGCACTCGGCTCTCGGGATCGCGGGCAATGAAGATCGCCAGCAGCGCCACCGCCAGCACCATCGCCCGCCCCACCCAGACCAGTTCCCCCTCGCTGGCCCGCTTGCGGACGAAGCCGTGGTACAGGTCCTCGGTCAGCGCGCTCGAACACACCAGCAGTTGGCAACTGAGCGTACTCATGATCGCGGCGAGGATCGCCGACAGCAGCACGCCAGCGATCCACGGATTGAACAGCGCCCCGGTGAGCACGATGAACACCCGTTCCGGATTCTCCCGCAGCGGCGCCGACTGTTCCGGGTTGGATGCGGCCCAGGCGATGCCGGCCAGGCCGACCGCGAGCGCGCCCAGCAGGCACAGCACCATCCAGGTCATGCCGATCCGCCGCGCCTGCGGAATGACGCCCAGCGAATCGGCGGCCATGAACCGGGCGAGGATATGCGGCTGGCCGAAATAACCCAGGCCCCATGCCAGCACCGACACGATCGCCACGACGCCGCCACCGCCGATCCATTGCAGCCGAGCCGGATCCACCGCCTCGATCCCGCGAACCGCCTCGCCCGGGCCGCCGATGCTGAGGATCACGATGGTCGGCGTCACCAGCAACGCGAACAGCATCAGGGTGGCCTGCACGGTATCGGTCCAGCTCACCGCGAGGAACCCGCCCACCAGCGTGTAGAGGATGGTCGCCGCCGCGCCCCACCACAGCGCCTGCGCGTAGGGCAGGCCGAACACGCTCTCGAACAGCCGCGCGCCGGCGACGATGCCGCTGGCGCAATACACGGCGAAGAACACCAGAACGATCAGCGCCGAAACCACGCGCAGCAGGCGGCCATCGGCGGCAAAGCGCGTGGTGAAGTAATCCGGCAGGGTCAGCGCATCGTCGGTGCGTTCGGTATAGACGCGCAGCGGGCCGGCGACGAAGCGCCAGTTCAACCACGCCCCGGCGACCAGCCCGAGGGCAATCCACGCTTCCGACACGCCGGTCAGGTACAGCGCGCCGGGCAGACCCAGCAGCAGCCAGCCGCTCATGTCGGAGGCGCCTGCCGACATCGCTGTCACATAGCCGCCGAGCGAACGGCCGCCGAGGATGTAATCGTCGAGATTGCGGGTCGATCGCCACGCCGCGAAGCCGATGCCGACCATCGCCAGCAGATAGAAACCGAAGGTGATCAGCAATGGGGTGCTTGCGGTCATGCGCGGCTCCGGTTGGACCCGCACACTCTAGCAGCGCGCGCGCCTCACTCGGGCCAGACGATCGCAGGCGGACCGGCATCCTTGCGCGGTGCCGGCACCGCCGCCACCGCATTCCAGACCTTGAGCGCATCGACGGTGATGGCAACGTCGTGGGTGCGCACGATCGTGGCGCCGTTCTGCGCGGCGACCAGGTGCGCGGCCAGCGAACCGGCCGCACGCTGGCGCGGATCGTCTCGCCCGATCAGTTCGCCGATGCTGCGCTTGCGCGACAACCCGGCCAGCACCGGCACGCCCAGTTCGGTGAAGCGCCGCAGCTGCGCCAGCAGCTGCAGGTTGTGCGCGGTGGTCTTGCCGAAACCGAAGCCGGGATCGACCACGATGCGCTTGCGGTCGATGCCGGCCATCTCGGCGGCGAAGATGCGCTCGGCAAGAAAACGGTGCACTTCGCCCACCACGTCGTCGTAGCGCGGGTCGTCCTGCATGGTGCGCGGCTCGCCCAGCATGTGCATCAGCACCACCGGCACCCGCAGCTCCGCCGCCGCGTCCAGCGCACCCTCGCGGCGCAGCGCGTACACGTCGTTGATCATGCCCGCACCGGCCGCCACCGCCGCGCGCATCACCTCGGGCTTGCTGGTGTCGATGCTGATCGGCACCGACGTTTGCGCTTCCAGCGCCGCGATCACCGGGATGACCCTGCGCAATTCTTCCTCGACCGGAACCTCGTCCGCGCCCGGCCGCGTGGACTCGCCGCCCACGTCCAGCAGATCGGCGCCTTCCTCCACCAGCCGCAGCCCGTGCGCGATCGCCGCATCGGCGTCGAAATGCGCGCCACCGTCGGCGAAGGAATCCGGGGTGACGTTGACGATGCCCATCACCTGCGGCACATCGAGCCGGAGGCTCCGGCCGTTGCAGTCAAGGGCGGGGGCAACATCAAACATGGGGCGACACTCCCTGGTATGTGGATCTGTCTTTCCGCAAGGGCCGGCAAGCCGATTTTCGCGCAGAACGCGGCCAGCCGGGGATCGTCGCGCAGCCGCGCCAGCATCGGGTCGATCAGGAGAATGACGGCCCCGGGGTCATGCGCCTGCCGCGCGTGCAACAGCTTCCTTGGCCAGGGCGGATCAACCGCACGCGGCCGGAAACCAGCCGCTGCCTTGCGATCCCCGGCAGCCCGTCAGGTCTGCGCTGCCGGACCGCCGATCGGGGACGCCGGAGGCGCCGCGTCGTACTTGCCGCCGCCGTTGCGATTCCAGCCCATCGGCGGCGGGACGTCACGACCTTCCATGATGGCGTCGATCTGCGGCACGTCGATGGTTTCGTATTCCAGCAGCGCCTTGGCCATGGTGTGCAGCTTGTCGATGTTGTCGGTCAGCAGCTGCGTGGTGCGGGCGTAGGCGCGGTCGAGGATGCCGCGAACCACCTCGTCGATCTTGCGCGCGGTCTCGTCGGAGACGTGCTTGGTCTGGGTCACGCTGCGGCCGAGGAACACCTCGTCCTCCTCCTCGCCGAAGGTGATCGGCCCAAGTTCGGACAGGCCCCACTTGGTGACCATGTTGCGCGCCATCTTGGTCGCTCGCTCGATGTCGTTGGAGGCGCCGGTGGTCACCTTGTCCTCGCCGAAGATCAATTCCTCGGCCACCCGGCCACCGTACAGCGAAGCCAGCTGGGATTCGATCGCGGTGCGGTTGTAGCTGTACTTGTCGCCCTCCGGCAGGTACATGGTGACCCCCAGCGCGCGGCCGCGCGGGATGATGGTCACCTTGTAGACCGGGTCGTGTTCGGGCACCAGGCGGCCGACGATGGCGTGGCCGGCCTCGTGGTAGGCGGTCAGGGTCTTTTCCTGCTCGCTCATCGCCATCGAGCGGCGCTCGGCGCCCATCATGATCTTGTCGCGCGCCTTGTCGAAGTGGTCCATGCGGACGTCCTTCGCGTTCTCGCGCGCGGCGAACAGCGCCGCCTCGTTGCACAGGTTTGCGAGATCCGCACCCGAGAATCCGGGGGTACCGCGCGCGATCGTCATCGGCTCGACGTCGTCGGCCAGCGGCAGCTTGCGCATGTGCACCTTGAGGATCTGCTCGCGGCCCTTGACGTCCGGCAGGCCGACCACCACCTGGCGGTCGAAGCGGCCCGGGCGCAGCAGCGCCGGGTCGAGCACGTCGGGACGGTTGGTGGCGGCGATGACGATGACTCCTTCGCCACCCTCGAAGCCGTCCATTTCGACCAGCAGCTGGTTCAGGGTCTGCTCGCGCTCGTCGTGGCCGCCGCCGAGGCCGGCCCCGCGGTGACGGCCCACCGCGTCGATTTCGTCGATGAAGATGATGCACGGCGACTGCTTCTTGGCCTGTTCGAACATGTCGCGCACGCGCGAGGCGCCGACACCGACGAACATCTCCACGAAATCCGAACCCGAGATGCTGAAGAACGGCACCTTGGCCTCGCCGGCGATCGCCTTGGCCAGCAGGGTCTTGCCGGTGCCGGGCGGGCCGACCATCAGCACGCCGCGCGGGATCTTGCCACCCAGCTTCTGGAACCGGGTCGGATCGCGCAGGAACTCGACCAGCTCGCTGACATCCTCCTTGGCCTCGTCGCAGCCGGCGACGTCGGCGAAGGTCACCTTGACCTGATCCTCCGACAGTAGCTTGGCGCGCGAGCGGCCGAACGACATCGCGCCCTTGCCGGCACCGCCGCCCTGCATCTGCCGCATCATGTAGAACCAGAAACCGATGATCAGCAGCACCGGCAGGAAGTTCAGCACCAGCGACCAGAACGAGATGCCCGATTCCGGCGGCGCCTGCTTGATCTCGACCTTGTGTTCGATCAGGTCGTTGATCAGGTCCTTGTCGCGCACCGGCGCGGTGGTGGTGCCGCTCTCGCCGTTGTTGCGGACGAAAGTGATGCTGCGCTCGTTGCTGGCGATATCGACCTTCTTGATCCGGTCGGCCTCGACGTCGGCGACGAAATCCGAGTAGACCACGTCGCGACTGGGCGCCAGCTTCGGCGAAAAGGCCTGGAACACCACCATCAGCACGGCGGCGACAACGAGCCACATCAACAGGTTCTTCACGAGATCGTTCATTCGTTTCCCGGTTCGACGCGCTCGCGCGTCACTTCATCCTGGCCAGTCTACCCGTTGCCAGCGCATACACCTCGGGCGAGCGCTGGCGCGACGCGGCCGGCTTGCGGATCGCCACCTTGGCATACCGGCGCCGCAGCTCACGCACGTAATCGTCGAATCCGGTGCCCTGGAACAGCTTGATGAGGAAATCGCCACCCACGCGCAGCTGGCCGTCGGCAAACTCCATCGCCAGTTCGGCCAGGTGCATCGCGCGCGGCTGATCCACGGCATCCATGCCACTCTTATTGGGGGCCATGTCGGAAAGCACAAGGTCCACCGGTTGTCCGCCCAGCAGCGCCAGCAGGCCATCGAGCACCGCTTGCTCGCGAAAATCCCCGTGCAGGAAATCCACCCCCGCCAGCGGCGGCATCTCGAGGATGTCGCTGGCGATCACCCGACCCGGCCGATTCGGGTCGAGTTGGTCGAGCTCGCGTCGGATCCACTGCGACCAGCCGCCCGGCGCGGCGCCCAGATCGACCACCACCATGCCCGGCTTGAGCAGGCGGTCGCGCTCGATCAATTCCTCCAGCTTGTACACCGCACGCGAGCGCATGCCTTCCGCCTGCGCCTTCTTCACGTAGGGGTCGGAAAAATGCTCCTTGAGCCAGCGCTGGCTGGATTTGCTGCGGGTGGCCATGGGCCGGGGCGCGGAGGAAAGACGGTGGCATGATACCCTGCGCTTCCTGAATCCACCGCCGCGACACATGCCTGTCAAGCTGACCAACGCCCAGATCCGCTTCCTGCGCGGCCAGGCGCATGGTCTCAAGGCCATCCTGCAGGTGGGCGCCAAGGGCATCACCGACGCACTGGCGGCCGAGGTCGATGGCGCGCTCGAACACCACGAACTGATCAAGGTGAAGGTGGCCGCCGAAGACCGCGACCAGCGCGACGCGCTGATCGATGCGCTGGTCGGACGCAGCAACGCGGCGCTGGTGCAGCGCATCGGCCATACCGCGGTGCTCTACCGGCAATCCAGCGAGAAACGCCACATCGTGCTTCCGCGGGCCTGATCGTCGTCCCACGACCATGCAACTCAGTTTCGAAAGACCCGATTATCAGTACACCCTGCGCAGCGCGGGTGCCGATGGTGCCCGGGTCAACGAGCGTTGGCTGACCGCCAGTTTCGCCATTGCACCGGACGCCCTGATCGAGGACTGGCCGGTGCTCAGCGCCGATTCGATGCGGACGACCGACCTGGACGCCCTGCTGGCGCTCGATCCCGAACTGCTCCTGCTCGGCACTGGAGCGCGGCAGGCGTTTCCACCGGCCGTCGTGCTCGCCGCCTGCCTTCAGCGTGGAATCGGCATCGAGGTCATGGCCAACGCCGCCGCCGCCCGAACCTTCACCATCCTCGCCGGCGAGGGGCGTCGGGTGGTCGCCGGCTTCCTGTTCCCGCCCGCACCCTGACGGCCGCTTGAACACGGGGCGCCGCAATGGTTGCCGGCGGCGCGTTTCGTGGCTAAGGTTCCCCTGAACGCATCCAAAGCGATGCTGTAAAAGGACGACTTTTCAGCATTGCCCTGATTCCGCGGGCGACGCGCCAGCCGCGCCGCCCGCTCTGCTTTGCAGGAGAAATTTTCCGATGGCCCCTTCCAATTCGCGCCCCCCCCTGCTGCTGTCCCGCATCGACGTCGAGCGGATCGAAGCCCTGCTGGACAGCCCGCAGTACCGCGGCCTGAACACCGCGGCGCTGCGCGATGAACTCGAGCGCGCAGAGCTGGCCGAACCCGGCGCGCTGCCGGCGGACCTGATCACGATGAACACCACCGCGCTGGTCAAGGTGGTCGACGGCGACCACAGCGAGCACCAGTACGAACTGACCCTGGTGTATCCGCGCGATTCCGACGGCAGCGGCGAGAAGGTCTCGATCCTGGCCCCGGTCGGCAGCGCCCTGCTCGGCCTGCGCGTCGGCGACAGCATCGACTGGCCGCTGCCCGGCGGGCGCAGCGCCCGCCTGCACGTTCTAGCGGTGCGCTACCAGCCGGAAGCGGCGGGCGAACTGCACCGCTGAATCTGCGGCGTCTTGCGCTCGCTCAGGGGGCGTCCGGCCATGGTCAACGCGCCTCGAGCCGCCCCAGATCCCCCAGCATGTCCCAGGATTTGAGCCCGCGCCCCCCCAGGTGGTGCAACAGCACCGCGCGCAGCGGCAGGCGCAGGCTCGCCAGATCCCCCGCAGGCGGCGGCGTGTCCGCAGCCAGGGCCAGCAGCGCCAGCCCGGTGGCGCCGCTGCGCCAGTCGCCGGAGTTCGCGCCGTCCAGGCGGCGCGGGCCGTGTTCGGGATCGATCCGGTAGCGCGCGGCCGGATCGATCGCATCGCCACTTGCTTCGACCGAATAGTCCGGGCCGACGCCCAGTGCTTCGAGCAGGTCGCGCTCGAAGCAGCGCAAGCTCCAGGCCAGCGCTTCGCCGGAGCGCAATCGTTCACGCATGTCGGCATACGCGGCGTGCAGCTCCGGCTGCGCGGCAAGGCGCGGGGCCAGCCGCAGGCACAGCTCGTTGACGTAGAAGCCGGCCAGCGCCGCCTCGCCGGTCAACAACGGTGCCGCATCCACCGCTTCGGCGGCGGTCAGCTGCGCCAGTTCCCCTTTTTGCACCGCGTCGAAACGGATCGACTGCAGCGGCTGCAACGCTGCGCGCAACGCATGCTTCTTCGGCCCCTGCACGCCGCGCGCCACCAGCCCGATCCGCCCGTGTTCGGCGCTCAGTACTTCCACCAACAGACTGGTTTCACGCCAGCGCCGCGCGTGCAGGACAAAAGCAGGTTCGTCGACAAGGCGCATGCCCTCATTGTAGGAGACCGCGCCATCCCAATCCCGGCCACCGGTTTCGGTCGATCAATCGCGATACCCCAGCGCGCGCAGCGCCACTTCATCGTCACTCCAGCCTTCGCGCACGCGCACCCAGGTCTGCAGGAACACCTTGGCATCGAACAGGCGCTCCATCTGCTCGCGGGCGCGGCGGCCGATCTCGCGCAACCGCTCGCCGCCCTTGCCGATCACGATGGCCTTCTGGCCATCGCGCTCGACCCAGATCACCGCATCGATCCGGTACAACACCCCAGCCTTGGGCGACGGCTCTTCCTCGAATTTCTCCACTTCCACCGTGGTGGCGTAAGGCAGTTCGGCGCCCAGCTGGCGCATCAGCTGTTCGCGCAGCAACTCCCCGGCGAGGAAGCGCTGGCTCTTGTCGGTGATCTCGTCCTCGCCGAACGCGGGCTCGCCTTCCGGCATCAGGTCCAGCAGGGTTTTCACCAGGTCGTCCAGACCGATGCGCTTGAGCGCGGACACCGGATGCACGGCAACGAATGCCCGGTCGCGGGTGGTGTCGGCAAGAAACGGCAGCAGCGCCGCCTTGTCCTTGATCCGATCGACTTGATTGACCGCCAGCACCACCGGCAGGCCGGCGCTGCGCAGGGCGTCGAAGGCCAGCGCATCCTCGTCGTCCCAGCGGCCGGCCTCGATCACCAGCAGCGCAGCATCGACGCCTTCCAGCGCGCCGCGCGCCGCGCGGTTCATCATCCGGTGCATGGCCTTGCCGCTGCGCTTGCCCTGCTCGCCGTGAATGCCGGGCGTGTCCACCAGCTGCAGCTGGCCGCCGGGGAAGGTGGCGATGCCGAGCAGCCGGTGCCGCGTGGTCTGCGGCCGGTTGGAGGTAATGCTGATCTTGGCGCCGACCAGCGCGTTGACCAGGGTGGACTTGCCGACGTTGGGGCGGCCGATCACCGCGACCGCGCCGCTGCGCGAGGGACCGCTCATGCTTCGATGTCCTTGAGGGCGGCGTCTGCCGCCTGTTGTTCCGCCGCCCGTCGCGAGCCGCCTTCGCCGACAGTCCGGATCGCCGGCTGGGCGAGGGTGCAGCTGACCCGGAACACCCGAGCATGGTCCTCGCCCCGCTCTTCCAGCAAGGCATAGACAGGCAGGGGGTGCTGGCGCGCCTGCAGCCATTCCTGCAGGCGGGTCTTGGCGTCCTTGCCCACCTTGTTGGGCGGCGGCAGCGCGGCGAGCAGCGGCTCGAACCACGGCAGAACCGCCTCCCGGCAGGCCTCGAATCCGGCGTCGAGAAAAATCGCGGCGACCATCGCCTCGACCGCATCGGCAAGGATCGAATCGCGGCGGCGACCGCCGGACTTCAATTCCCCCGGCCCCAGCACCAGCAGGTCGCCCATCTGCAATGTTCGCGCAATTCCGGCCAGCGCCGATTCGCGCACCAGTTCGGCACGCGCACGGGTCAGCGCACCCTCGTCGGCCTTGGGCCAATGCCGGTACAGCGCATCGGCCATGAAGTGGTTGACCAGCGAATCGCCGAGAAATTCGAGCCGCTCGTTGTGCGGACTGCCGGCGCTGCGGTGGGTCAGCGCCTGCGCGAGCAGCGCCGGATCCGAGAAGCGGTATCCGGCGAATGCCGCACCAGGCTGGTCAATCTCCGGCACCGGCGCCCGGCAACAGTTGCTCGGCACGGAATTTGCCGACGATATCAAGATTCAGGAACAGCGGTTCGCGCCGCTCGTATTCCACCACCATCAGCCTGCCGTTGTTGTTGCGCTCGAACCTGAGCGCGTTTTTCTGGGCCCTCACGTACTCGGCATAGCTCATGTTCAGGCGCCGATCGAAAAAGACGCGGATCTGATCCTTGGATGCCGTCGCCTGCTCGCTGGAGGAGGCGATGCCCTTGAGCGCCGACTTGACCGAATAAAATTCAATGTACATCGGCACGATCTTCATTCCGCAGTAAAGGAAAAAGATCACCAGAACCAGGGTCATCAGAAACCCCGTCATCGACAAACCGCTCTGCATCCGCCTCATGGGTGAATCCTCCGTTGTCGCCTCCCCGGCATCCGGGGCCGATTATGCCGTCGATTGTGCACGTTTGCGGGCCGGCCGGGCAAAATCCGCTCGGCCGACACGTCCCCGCTAGCTCAGGGGATCCTGGTACCGATCCGCGAGAAGTCCATCTTCCGCTCGGCCTGGGTATCGACGTTCAGCCAGATGATCATGGCCTTGCCGCGCAGGTTCGCCTCCGGCAGGAAGCCCCAGAAGCGGCTGTCCTCGCTGTTGCCGCGGTTGTCGCCCATCACGAAATACTGGCCTTCCGGCACCGTCCATGAGCCCTCGCCGATGCTGTCCACCCGCTCCAGGACGTGGTGCGGATGGCCTGGAAGCTGCTCGGTGAGCAACGTGTCGCCTGTTTCGCCGCGGCCCTGGCCCACCCCCGTGTAGACGCCGTCGACCCGGTACGGCAGCTCGCGGCCGTTCACGCTGACCTTGTGGTTGGCGTAGCTGATGGTGTCGCCGGGCAGCCCGATCACGCGCTTGATCCAGTCCTCGCGCGGGTTGCCCGGCGGCCGGAACACGACGACCTCGCCGCGCTGCGGCTCGCCGATGGACAGGAATTTGTGGTTGTTGATCGGCAATCGCAGCCCGTAGGAGAACTTGTTGACGAGGATGAAATCGCCGATCAGCAACGTCGGCATCATCGAACCGGACGGAATCCGGAACGGCTCGGCCACGAAGCTGCGCAGCCCCAGCACCAGCGCCAGCACCGGGAAGAACGCCTTGGAGTAATCGACCAGCGGCGGATCCTTCGGCGCGTCATCGCCGATGGCTTCCGCCAGCCGGCGCTTGGCGAAGAACAGCTTGTCGATCAACCAGACCAGCCCGGTCAGGAGCGTCAGCAGCACCAGAATCGTTTCGAACCAGACCATCATGCGTTTGCCTCCAGATTGCTCCGCACTGCGCCAGCACCCTCGCGCCTCTTCCGTGCGCGCCTACTTGTCGTCCACCTGCAGCACCGCGAGGAAGGCCTCCTGCGGAATCTCCACGCGCCCGACCATCTTCATCCGCTTCTTGCCTTCCTTCTGCTTTTCCAGAAGCTTCTTCTTGCGCGTCGCGTCGCCGCCGTAGCACTTGGCCAGCACGTTCTTGCGCAGCGCCTTGACCGTGGTGCGGGCGATGATCTGGCCGCCGATCGCCGCCTGGATGGCGACGTCGAACATCTGCCGCGGGATCAGGTCCTTCATCTTCTCGCACAGCTCGCGACCGCGGCGATCGGCGTGGCTGCGGTGGACGATGACCGACAGCGCGTCGACGCGATCGCCGTTGATCAGCGTGTCCAAGCGCACGAACGGCCCCGGCTCGAAGCGCAGGAAGTGATAGTCGAGCGAGGCGTAGCCGCGGCTGACCGATTTCAGCTTGTCGAAGAAATCCAGCACCACTTCGGCCATCGGCAGCTCGTAGCTGATCTGCACCTGGCTGGCCATGTAGGTGATGCCGACCTGCACGCCGCGCTTGTCCTCGCACAGCTTGATGATGCCGCCCACGTAATCGGGCGGCGTGAGGATGTTGGCGCGGATGATCGGCTCGCGGACTTCCTCGACCTGGTTGACCGGCGGCAGCTTGGCCGGATTGTCCATGTCGACGATGCTGCCGTCGGTCTTGAGCACCTCGTAGACCACCGTCGGCGCGGTGGTGACGAGGTTGAGGCCGTATTCGCGCTCCAGCCGCTCCTGCACGATCTCCATGTGCAGCATGCCGAGGAAGCCGCAGCGGAAGCCGAAGCCCATCGCCTCCGAGGATTCCGGCTCGAAGCGCAGCGCGGCGTCGTTCAGGCGCAGCTTCTCCAGCGCCTCGCGCAGCGCCGGGAAGTCCTCGGCGTCGACCGGGAACAGTCCGGCGAACACGCGCGGCTGCATTTCCTGGAAACCGGGCAGCGGCGCCGGCGCGGGGCTCGCCGCCGAAGTCAGCGTGTCGCCCACTGGCGCACCGTGGACGTCCTTGATCGAGGCGGTGATCCAGCCCACCTCGCCGGCCTTGAGCGCCGGCAGCGCCTTGCGCTTGGGGGTGAACACGCCGACCGCGTCGATCTGGTGGGTGCGGCCGGTGGACATCACCAGCATCTTCTCGCCGGGCTTGAGTTCGCCCTGCATCACCCGCACCAGCGACACCACCCCGAGGTAGTTGTCGAACCAGGAATCGATGATCAGCGCCTGCAGGCGGTCGGTGTCGCGCGGATTGGGCGGGGGGATGCGGTGGACGATGGCTTCCAGCACGTCGCCGACGTTGAGCCCGGTCTTGGCGGAGATCGCCACCGCATCGGCGGCGTCGATGCCGATCACGGCCTCGATTTCTTCCTTGACCTTGTCAATATCGGCGGTCGGCAAATCAATCTTGTTGAGCACCGGCACCACTTCCAGCCCCTGCTCCACCGCGGTGTAGCAGTTGGCCACCGACTGCGCCTCCACGCCCTGCGCGGCATCCACCACCAGCAGCGCGCCCTCGCAGGCGGCCAGCGAGCGGCTGACCTCGTAGCTGAAGTCGACGTGGCCGGGGGTGTCGATGAAGTTCAGGTAGTAGGTGTTGCCGTCCTTCGCGGTATACGGCAGCGACACCGACTGCGCCTTGATGGTGATGCCGCGCTCGCGCTCGATCGGATTGTTGTCGAGCACCTGCGCTTCCATCTCGCGCTCGGTCAGGCCGCCGCAAAGCTGGATGATGCGGTCGGCCAAGGTCGACTTGCCGTGGTCGACGTGGGCAATGATGGAGAAGTTGCGGATGAACCGCATCGGGTCGTGTTGCATGGCGGCGTGGCGTTGCGACCGTCTGTGCGGTGGCTGCTCGAAGACAAGCCGCCGATTATCGCACAGCGGCCCACGTCGACCGCGCATCCGGGTCAGGCCTCGCGTCGGGCAGGCCCCACGGCCCTGCCCGTCCGGCCTGCGCCATCAGCCTTCCTCCTGCTCCACCGCGATGTACTGGCTGACCCCGTTGCGCTGGATCAGAAGCATCACCGGTTTGGCGCTGGACGCATTGCGCAGCTGCTCGTCCAGGGCCCGCGTGCTGCCCACGTCGTTGCGGCCAACGGCAAGGATCACGTCGCCGGGGCGCAATCCGGCGGCACGCGCCGAACGCCCTTCGACTCTTGCGACCAGCACGCCTTCCCCCGGCTGCAGGCCCAGCCGACTGCGCTGGGCGCCGTCCAGATCGCGGCCGAGGATGCCGAAACGGTTGCCCGGCGCTGCCGCCGGTGCCGAACGGCCGGTCGGGGTGTCGCGATCGCCCGTGGCCGCGGTCTCGCCGCCCAGAGCGCCCAGCGTCGCCGTCACCGTCTGCGTCCTGCCGTCGCGGAGGATTTCCAGCGTGACGCGCGACCCCGGCGCCATCGCGCCGATGATCGGCGGCAGGTCGCTGGCGTCGTAGACCGGCTGGCCGTTGACGCTGCGCACCACGTCCTGACGCTGGACGCCGGCGCGTGCGGCGGCACTGTTCGGCTCGACGCCGGCCACCAGCGCTCCTGCCGGGTTGTTCCCCAAGCCCAGGGCCCTTGCCGCATCGGGGGAAATCGGCTGGATCTGGATTCCCAGCTGGCCGCGCACCACCCGACCGGTGGTCTTGAGCTGGTTGACCGCGTTCATGGCGGTGTCGATCGGGATGGCGAAGCTCACGCCCATGTAGCCGCCGGAATTGCTGAAGATCTGCGAATTGATGCCGACCACCTGGCCGCGGGTGTCCAGCAGCGGACCGCCGGAGTTGCCGCGGTTGATCGCCACGTCGGTCTGGATGAACGGCACGTAGCGCTGGTCCGAATAGGGATTGGAACGTCCAACCGCGCTGACGATGCCGGCCGTCACCGAATGGTCGAAGCCGAACGGCGAACCGATCGCCACCACCCACTGCCCCGGCTTGAGGCTCGAGGACTGCCCGAGCCGTACGGTCGGCAGTCCGCTGGCATCGACCTTGAGCAGGGCGATGTCCGACTGTTCGTCGCTGCCGACGACACGTGCCGGCAGTTCGCGGCGGTCGGCGAGGCGGATGCGCACGCTGTCGGCGCCGTCGATGACGTGGCGATTGGTCAGGACATAGCCGTCGGTGGAGATGATGAAA
The DNA here is from genome assembly GCF_025993755.1 of Thermomonas sp. Taxonomy (GTDB): domain Bacteria; phylum Pseudomonadota; class Gammaproteobacteria; order Xanthomonadales; family Xanthomonadaceae; genus Thermomonas. Next base: position 20,870 of record NZ_JAMQHN010000042.1, read on the forward strand.
CCGGTTCCCAGCGACGTGCCGCGCGGCCGCTCACTCGGCTGTCCGGGTTCCATCCCGGGACCGAAGAAGCGCCGGAAGATCTCCGGCACGCCTTCCATGCCCTCGCCGTCATCGTCGTCGTCCCCCTGGATGCGCTGGCCGTTGGGCATGCCGCGCTGGCCCGGCTGCTGCTGGCGGGTGCGCTCCGCGCGCGGCGCGCCGCCAATTTCCGCCTGCACGCTCACCACCGCCGGGCCGACCTGTTCGACCAGCGCGGTGAAGTCCGGCAACCCCGGAACCAGCAGCGGGGGAGGCGTGGCGGGCGCGGCAGCGGTGGCAGGTGGCGGCGTTTGCGCATTCGCGCTGGTCTGGCCGCTGCAGGCACCAATGCCGGCGACAGCAAGCGCCACCGCCAGGGCCAGGGGACGCAGCGCGGAATGGGTAAGCTCACGCATGGGGAACGACTCCTCGGAGTTGCAGGATTTCAGGGATCGCGATGACGGTGTGTTCCGATCGCGACGAAATGGAAAGCATCAGGGCTGGATGTCGGACTGGACGTCGACGGGGACGACCGCCTTGCCCATCTCCCCGGAAGCGGATTGCGCCGGCTCCGCCTGCGCTGCCTCCGTCCCCGTTTCCGGTTTCGGCGTCTTCAGCAGCCTGGGTGGCCGGGCGAAGGTGGACGAAGCCCGGAAGGTGCCGGCCTCCGCCGCGTGCGCCGGCAGTTCGCCGAAGCCCACGGTCAGCCCGGCATTGCCGTACTGCGGGAGAACCGAGCGCGGCCACGGCCGGGTGACGATATCGGAAGCCGGCAACGCGGCCACCGCGAATTCCGCCGGCGCGGCCTGCTCCGCATGTGCGGGCGCGGCTGAAGCCGCTTGCACTCCAACGTCACCGCCTTGCGGCTTGCGCCGATTGGCGCGCGACGCGGAGGTGACAGAGACAAGGCTTGCCGCGGCTTCCAGAGCCTCCGGCGGCAGCGCGCCGGACGAGGCCGGCAGCTGCGACGCAGGTGCGCCGTTCGGGTGGGCGGGCGAAGGCCCGGGGGTGGCGGGATTGGCATCCCTGGCGGCGACAGCGGCCGCCGTCTGGGGCGCTGCGGATTCACCCGTGGGCAGGCCGAGGATGGCCAGCGTCGCCAGCGCCGCAGCCAGCGCCGCGCCGCCGCCCCAACGCCGGCGTTGAGAGGCGCGCGCCGAGGCGCGTTCGGCTGCGCTCAGCGGAGCGTCTTCCTGCAGCGCAGCCGCCACCCGGCTGGCGAAATCCGCCGGCAGGCAGCGCGTCGGAGCAACCCCGCGCATCGCGTCTGCGGCGGTGCGCCAGCGCTCCCAGCAGCCGGCCAACACCGCGTCGTGCTGCAGGCGGCGCAGCAGGAAGCGGGTCTGGTCTTCGGGCAGCGCGCCGTCCATCAGTGCGGACAGCTGCTCGCGGCTACACAGTTGGGTGAGGTCGTTGCAGTGGCGGTCGATATCGTTGTTCATGCGCGGGAACGCTTGGGCAAATCGTCGTGGTCCAGCAGTGGACGCATGCGGGCGTCGATCGCCTCGCGTGCGCGGAAGATGCGCGAACGCACCGTTCCGATCGGGCAGTCCATGCGCTCGGCGATTTCCTCGTAGCTCAGGCCTTCGACTTCGCGAAGGGTGATCGCGTCACGCAAATCCTGCGGCAACTCTTCGACCGCGGCGAGCACGGTTTGTTCCAACTGCTGGCGCATCAGTTCGCGCTCGGGCGTGTCGGTATCGCGCAGGCGCAGGCCGGATTCGAACTGTTCGGCGTCTTCCAGTTCGATCGCGTCGGTCGGCGGCCGCCGGCTGTTGGCGGCCAGATGGTTCTTCGCCGTGTTCACCGCGATCCGGTGCAGCCAGGTCGAGAACAGCGCATCGCCGCGGAAGCCGCCGATCGCGCGATAGGCGCGAATGAAGGTGTCTTGGGTGACGTCCTGCACTTCGGCCCAATCGCGCACGTAGCGCGATATGAGCGCGGCCACCCGGTTCTGGTACTTGCGCACGAGCAGGTCGAACGCGGCCGAATCGCCGCGCTGCACGCGCGCCACGAGGTCCTGGTCCAGCGCTTGCGACACCCGATCCTCCGCCATTGCCCGCGGCCCCCGTTGGGCCCGGCTGCTTACCGGGCCTGTGACACATCCTTGCGGCCAAAGTTCCCTGGCCGCGTCCTGCCCCGATAAATCAGGGCAAATATTCAGTTTCCAAGCGGCTACGATAACTCCAACCCCATCGTTACCGTGGATGAAGTGGAAATGGCCGAATCGACGAAAGACCGCTTCGCGGGCCTGCGCCTGCGCCACTGGCGCGCGCAGCAGCGCGACGATGGCGTTCTGGTGCTGTTTTTCGACCGGGCCGATGCGACGGTCAATGCCTTTTCCCAGGACGCCCTGATTGAGCTGGACACCGCCCTGGAGCGCATCGCCATGGATCCGCCCAGGGCTCTGGTGATCGCGTCCGGCAAGTCCAGCGGCTTCATCGCCGGCGCCGACCTCAAGGAGTTCCAGGAATTCGACCGCAGGGGCACCGTCAACGATGCCATCCAGCGCGGCCAGAACACCTTCCAGAAGCTGGCCACCCTGCCCTGCCCCACCGCGGCCGCCATCCACGGTTTCTGCATGGGCGGCGGCACCGAAATCTCGCTGGCCTGCCGCTATCGCGTGGCCAGCAGCGACGCCTCCACCCGCATCGGTCTGCCGGAAGTGCAACTGGGCATCTTCCCGGGCTGGGGCGGCAGCGCACGCCTGCCGCATCTGGTCGGCGCGCCAGCGGCGATGGACATGATGCTGACCGGCCGCGCGCTGTCGGCCAAGGCGGCGCGCGGGATCGGGCTGGTGGACAAGGTGGTGGAACCGGCGGAATTGATCGACGCCGCCGCCGCGCTGGCGATCGGGGGCCTGACCCGGCCGCTGAAACAGCGTGCGCTGGCCTGGTCCACCAACACGTTCGCCGCCCGCAAGCTGCTGGCGCCGCAGATGCGCAAGCAGGTCGCGCGCAAGGCGAAGAAGGCGTTTTATCCGGCGCCCTACGCCCTGATCGCGACCTGGGAGCGCAGCGGCGGCAAGCCGATCCGCGCGCGCCTTGCCGCCGAGCGCAAAGCGGTAGTCAAGCTGGCGGGCACGACCACCGCCCGCAATCTGATTCGCATCTTCTTCCTCACCGAGCGCATGAAGGCGCTGGGCAAGGGCGATTCCGGCATCCGCCGCGTGCACGTGGTCGGCGCCGGCGTGATGGGCGGCGACATCGCC
>NZ_JAMQHN010000004.1 GCF_025993755.1 Thermomonas sp.
GACCCACACGCCGATGTTCCATCAGGTCGAAGGCCTGCTGGTCGACGAAAGCGCCAGCTTCGCCGACCTCAAGGGCACTTTGTCGGAGTTCGTGCGCGCCTTCTTCGAGCGCGATTTCGAAATGCGCTTCCGCCCCAGCTATTTCCCCTTCACCGAGCCTTCGGCGGAGGTGGACATCGCCTGGCAGCAGCCCGATGGCAGCAGCCGCTGGCTGGAGGTTCTGGGCTGCGGCATGGTCCACCCGAACGTGCTCAGGAGCGTGGGCATCGATCCGGAGAAATACACCGGCTTTGCCTTCGGCCTGGGCGTCGAACGCTTCGCCATGCTGCGCTATGGCGTGGACGACCTGCGTTCCTTCTTCGACAACGACGTGCGCTTCCTGCGCCAGTTCGCCTGAGGTGGCGCGATGAAATTTTCCGAAAACTGGCTGCGCCAGCACGTCAGGACTTCCGCCAGCCGCGATGCACTCGCGGCGACGCTGACGGCCATTGGCCTGGAAGTGGAAGAACTCACTCCGCTTGGCGAGGCGCTGGACGGCGTGGTGGTGGCGAAAATCCTGTCCGCCGAGAAGCATCCGCAGGCCGACAAGCTGCAGGTCTGCCAGGTCGATGCCGGGAAGGGTGCGCCGCTGCAGATCGTGTGCGGCGCGCCGAACGCGCGCGCGGGCCTGGTCGCACCGCTGGCGACCATCGGCACGACGGTGGGCGCGCTGACCATCAAGGCCGCGAAACTGCGCGGTGTGGAATCCAACGGCATGCTGTGCTCGGCGAAGGAGCTGGGCATCGACGCCGACGCCTCGGGCCTGCTGGAACTGCCGGACGATGCGCCGGTGGGCAAGCCGCTGGCCGACTACCTCGGCCTGCCCGATGCCAGCATCGAACTGAAGCTCACCCCCAACCGCGCCGACTGCTTCGGCGTGCGCGGGATTGCCTTCGACGTGGCCGCCGCATTCGGCTGCGAGGTCGAACCGCTGGATACCGAGGCAGTGCCCGCCGTCATCGACAGCGCGGTGCCGGTGGAACTGAACGCCGGTGGCGATGCGCCGCGTTTCGTCGGCCGCGTGATCGAGGGCGTGAACCCGGCGGCGCGTACCCCGCTGTGGATGGCGCAGCGGCTGGTGCGCAGCGGCGTGCGCCCGGTCAGCTTCCTTGTCGACGTCACCCAGTACCTGATGCTGGAGCTTGGCCAGCCGATGCACGCCTACGACCGCGACCTGCTCAAGGGCCCGGTCGGCGTGCGCCATGCGCGCGCTGGCGAGGCCGTGACGCTGCTCAACGGCGACGAAGCGAAGCTGGACGATGGCTTCCTCGTCATCACCGACGCCGACCGGGTGATCGGACTGGCCGGCATCATGGGCGGCAACGACACCAAGGTGGGCGAGGCGACCCGCAACGTGCTGCTGGAGGCCGCGCATTTCGCGCCTGCGGCGATCATCGGCCGCAGCCGCAAGCTGGGCCTGCATACCGATGCCGCGCACCGTTTCGAGCGTGGCGTGGATCCGGAACTGCCGCGCATCGCCATCGAGCGTGCGACCCGCCTGATCCTGGACATCGCGGGGGGCAAGCCCGGGCCGGTGCAGTCAACCGAACTGCGCGCGCATCTTCCGCAGCCCAAGGTCATCGCGCTGCGCCGCGCACGGCTGGCGCGGGTGCTGGGCACGCAGGTGGACGACGCCGAAGTGGCGCGGATCCTCGGCGCGCTCGGGCTGGCGGTGGAGGCCGCGGACGATGGCTGGAGGGTGGCAACGCCGGCGCGTCGCTTCGACCTGGCCATCGAGGAAGACCTGATCGAGGAAGTGGCGCGCATCCACGGCTATGACACCATCCCGACCACGCTGCCGGGCGGTTCGACGCGGCTGGTCGCGCCCAGCGAAAGCCGCAGCAGCGAACACGATGTCCGTCGCCAGCTGGTGGCGCGCGACTATCTGGAAGCGATCAATTTTTCTTTCGTCGATCGCGCGCAGCTCGAAGTCTGGGGTCTCGATGCAACGAGCGTGGCGCTGGCCAATCCGCTCAGCGTCGAACTCGGGGTGATGCGTACCAGCCTGCTGCCCGGGCTCGCGGCCGCGCTGGCACGCAACGCCGCCCGCCAGCAGCCGCGCCTGCGGCTGTTCGAACTGGGGCGCACGTTTGCCGCGGCAGAGGCACCGCTGGAAACCCGGCGGATCGCCGCAGTCGCCTGCGGCGACGCGAACGCCGAGCAATGGGGACTGGCGGCGCGAAAGGTCGATTTCCATGATCTTCGCGGCGACCTCGACAGCCTTGCCGCGCTGTCCGGTGCGCAGCTCGAATACCTTCCAGCGCAGCGCCCGTTCGCGCACCCGGGCCGCAGCGCCGATGTCCTGCGCGATGGCGTTGTCATCGGCTGGATCGGCCAGCTGCACCCCTCGCTGCAGGACGCGTTGGGCATCGAGGCTTCGGTGTTTGCCTTCGAACTCGATCTCGACGCGCTGGTGGCACGCGCGCTGCCCCGCGCCAGGGCGCTGTCGCGCTTCCCCTCGGTGCGCCGCGACCTTGCGTTCGTGGTGGCCGAGGCCGTGTCCTGGAACGAGATGCGGACGACGGCGCTCGCGGCCGGCGGCGCTCTGCTGCGCGAGGTGGGCCTGTTCGATCGCTATATCGGGAAAGGCGTCGGAGAAGGCTGCAAAAGTCTCGCCATGCGCTTGATTTTTCAGGATGATTCGCGCACTCTGACCGAGCAGGATGTGGAATCCGCGGTCGCCAGCGTCGTGGCGGCGCTGGGTGAGAAGCACGGCGCGGCGATTCGACGTTGACGGGCTGGTGCCGCAGGCCGTTGTGACAGGGGAGAGGAATGGCGTTGACCAAGGCGGATATGGCCGAGCAGCTCTATGAAGAGGTCGGTCTGAACAAGCGCGAGGCGAAGGAATTCGTCGAGGCGTTTTTCGGTGGCTTGCGCGAAGCGCTGGAGCAGGGCAGCCAGATCAAGCTGTCCGGCTTCGGGAACTTCGACCTGCGCCGCAAGAATCCCCGCCCGGGCCGCAATCCCAAGACCGGCGAAGAGATTCCGATTACCGCGCGCACCGTCGTAACCTTCCGCCCGGGCCAGAAGCTCCGGGCGCGGGTCGAGGCCTACAGCGGGAACAACCATGCTTGATCCGGGGAGCAATCGCGAGCTTCCGCCGATCCCCGCCAAGCGCTACTTCACGATTGGCGAGGTCAGCGAGCTGTGCGACGTCAAACCGCACGTGCTGCGCTACTGGGAGACCGAATTCCCCAGCCTCGAACCGTCCAAGCGCCGCGGGAATCGCCGCTACTACCAGCGCCACGACGTGCTGATGGTGCGCCAGATCCGCAGCCTGCTCTACGAACAGGGCTACACGATCAGCGGCGCGCGGCTGCGTCTGGAAGGCGACGACGCCAAGCAGGAATCCGCCCTGAGCGCGCAGATCGTGCGCCAGGTGCGCGGCGAACTGGAAGAGGTGCTGCAGATCCTGCGGCACTGACGGTCGGCTTGCCAAGCCGTTCGGCGCGGCATGGGGAAACCGTCCGCGCATTCGCTATAATTGCAACGAACTCGGGGTATAGCGCAGCCTGGTAGCGCACTTGTCTGGGGGACAAGTGGTCGTCGGTTCAAATCCGGCTACCCCGACCATTTCCTTTAAAATCAACGACTTGGGTCTTGCAATTCGGGCCGTTTTTCATTGCGGCCCTTTCGCAACCTGATGGCGATCCTGATCGGACCGGCGGAAACCCCTGCGCAAGATCCGAGACCTTGCGGCACCTGCTTCATTCCACCAGTTGCCTCGACTCGCTGATGCCGAGCATTTCGACGTGCTCGTCGGCCGGACCGGGTTTGCGGCGGCCGGCGAGGAGGCCTTGGGCGAACACGACGGCCAGGATGATCGCGACGCCGAGATAGAAGCGGGTGTGCAGTTCATGCTGTTCGTCGAACAGGATGGCTGCGAGGATGATGGCGTAGATCGGTTCGAGGTTCACCGAAAGCTGGGCGGTGAAGGCCGACAGGTGGCGCAGCGCGACCAGATACAGCGCATAGGGCAGCAGGGTGCAGGCCAGCGCAAGCAGCAGCAGCCAGAGCATGTCCGGCAGCGAAGGCAGGACCAGGAGCGATCCGGCGAAGGCCGGCACCAGCGTCGGCATCAGCGGCGCGAGCAGGGTCAGCAGCAGGGTTCCGGTGCCCAGTTCCAGCGCGGTGACTGTCAGCGGATCGCCGGCATCGACCATGCGCTTGTTGAGCGAGCCGAAGGTGGCCACGAAGAATGCCGACACCAGGCCAACCGCAATCCCGACATGCATGCCTTTCGGCACGCCGCCCACCACCAGCCAGATGCCCGGAAGCGACAGCAGGCCAAGCGCGAGGTCGCCGGGGCGAAAGCGCTGCCGGGTGAGCAGCGGCTCGATCATGGCGGTCATCGGGGTGGCGAAAGCCATGCAGGTGGCGGCGACCGAGGCGTTGGCCAGCTTGATCGCGCCGTAGAAGGTCAGCCAGTGCAGGGCGACCAGCATGCCGATGCCGGCGTAGGCCAGCCGCGTCCCCGCCGGCAGTGCCGTCAGCCCGCGCCAGACCCGCGGCAGAAGTGCGAGCACCACTGTCACCAGCAACATTCGCCACCAAACCAGCGGCAGTGCGGGCAGGGTGATGAGTTTGCCGAGGATCGCGGTGAATCCCCACAGCAGGACGCAGAAGTGGATCTGCCAGAGTGCGCGTCGGGTGTCTTTGGCCGTCATGTCGCGCATTATCAGCCCAGGGGCACCGACATGGGCCGCGAATACATCGATTACCTGCACGATCTGTTTTCGGCGTTCGCGCCGATCACCACGCGACGCATGTTCGGCGGATATGGCGTTTATCGCAACAACAATTCGCGGCCAGGCGCCCGCGGCGGCATACTTCATCAGTTCGATTCCGGAGTCCTCCATGCGCATCGCACCGCTGACCTTCGCCCTGACCGCCTTCCTGACCATGCTGGCGCCGTCGCCGTCGTGGTCGCAGCAGGCGCCGCCTGCCAGCGTCAGCGACACCATGGTGCCGCTGTCGGCGCAGCTTCCCGATGCGGCGCGGTTGGCGCAGTTCGACGACTTTGTCGCCCGCGTGCAAAGGCAGTTCAATGTGCCGGGCGTGGCGGTGGCCATCGTCGCCGATGGCAAGGTCGTCATGGAGCGCGGCTACGGCGTGCGCGAGCTGGGCAAACCGGCGCCGGTGGACGCCCACACGCTGTTTGCGATCGCCTCCAACACCAAGGCGTTCACGGCCGCAGCGCTGAACATGCTGCAGGACGACGGCAAGCTCAAGACCACCGATCGCGTGATCGACCACCTGCCGTGGTTCCGGATGAGCGATCCCTATGTGACGCACGAAATGCGCGTGCGCGACCTGCTGGCGCACCGCTCCGGCCTGAGCCTGGGCGCGGGTGATCTGCTGTACTGGCCGACCACCACCTACACCACCCGTGAGGTTGCCGAACGACTGAAGGATGTCCCATTGACCGGCGGTTTCCGCGAGCAGTATGCCTACGACAACATCCTGTTCGGCGTAGCCCAGCTGGTGATCGAACAGGCTTCGGGAATGCCCTACGAACGGTTCCTGCAGACCCGGATCTGGAACCCGCTGGGCATGAACGACACCCGCTTCAACAGCGACGACCTGCGGCCCGGCGACAACGTGGCGGTCGGCAACGCGCTGTACGACTTCAAGGATCTGCGCCCGGTCGCCGTCACCAGCTGGCGCAACGTCTCCGGGGCGGGCGGAATCTACTCCAGCGTCCACGACATGACCAAGTGGATGAATGCGCAGCTGGCCGGCGGCGTCTATGCCGGTTCCGGCGACAACGCCCGGCGGCTGTTTTCCGAACAGCGCCAGCGCGAGATGTGGACGATGCTGACGCCCATTCCGGTGCGGCCGTCGCCGATTCCCGCATTGGCCGATGCCACGCCCAATTTCTACGGCTATGGACAGGGCTGGAATCTGTCGGATTACCTCGGCAATCGGATGGTCTGGCATACCGGCGGCTGGCCGGGCCAGGTGTCGCGCCTGACCCTGCTTCCCGGCAAGAAGATCGGCGTGATCGTGCTCACCAGTGCCGAAGTCGGCGCCGCGTTCAACGCGATCACCTATGAGGCGCTGGACATGATGCTCGGCAATACCGGCCATGACTGGCTGCAGGGCTATGCAGAGGCGGTCGCCCGGGCGCAGGGCAACGCCGACGACAGCTGGCAGAAGCACCTTGCCGCACGCGACGCCTCGAGCCGGCCCTCGCTGCCGCTGGCGCGCTACGCCGGCACCTATCGCGATCCCTGGTATGGCGACGTGGTGATCCGGCAGGGCGCGAAAGGGCTGGAGCTGCAGTTCGCCAAGACCGCGCAACTGCTGGGCGACATCAGCCACTGGCAGCACGACACCTTCATCGTGCGCTGGCGCGACCGCAGCCTGAACGCCGATGCCTTCCTCAGCTTCACGCTCGATCCCGACGGCAAGATCCGCGAGCTGCGGATGGAGCCGATCTCGCCGCTGACCGACTTCAGTTTCGATTTCCAGGATCTGCGGTTGGTGCCGGTCGGGGACAAGTGATTCGCGTAGAGTCGAGTCAGGGTTTTCCAGCACAGTTTGACAAGGAGTACCGATGACGGATCCCTACAACTCCGGCACGGTTCAGGCCGGCATCATCCCGCTGGACGATTCGATGGTGACCACGATGCAGGAGCTTCCCGGCTATCGCGTCGTTCGCAATCTGGGGCTGGTGCGCGGGATCGTGGTGCGGTCGCGCTCGGTGGTCGGCAATTTCATTGGCGGGCTGCAAACGCTGTTCGGCGGCAACATCACGATCTACACTGAACTGTGCGAGCAGGCGCGCTTCGAGACCTATCGCGACATGGTGCAGCACGCCCGCCGCCAGGGAGCCAACGCCATCGTTGCGGTGCGTTACGACGCCACCGAGATCATGACCGGGCTGACCGAAGTGCTGTGCTATGGAACGGCGGTCGTGGTCGAGCCGATCGACCGCTGACTGGAGGCGGCCATGAGCGAGGCGCAGCTGTTCGCGATCGGCTTGCTGCTGGCGTGGCTGGCGGGGATCCGTGCGTACCTGACCGTCTTCGGCGTGGGCCTGGCCGGCGCGCTGGGTTGGGTGGAACTGCCGTCGGCGCTGCAGGCCACGCAGTCGCCGTGGGTGCTGGGCACCTGTGGCGTGCTGGCGGCGGTGGAGTTCTTCGCCGACAAGATCCCCGGCGTGGATTCGGTCTGGGATCTGTTGCAGACGCTGGCGCGGATTCCGGCGGGCGCCTTCCTCGCTGCAGCGACCCTCTCGCCGGACGGTCAGCTGGGCGCGGGCGTGCTGGCGCTCGGCGGCGGCGCGGCGCTGCTCAGCCATGGCCTGAAGTCCGGCGTGCGCGCGCTGCTCAACACGTCGCCCGAACCCTTCAGCAACGGGGTCGTGTCGCTGGTCGAGGATGGGCTGGTGGTGGGCGCGTTGGCCCTGGCCATCGCCCATCCGTGGCTGGCGCTGGGTTTCGGGGTGGGCTTGAGCTTGCTGCTGGCGCTGATCGTGTGGATGCTGTGGCGCTGGACCTGGCGTGGGTTGCGCTGGCTGGGTCGGGCCGTGTCTTCCACGCCGGCCGACGACCGGGCGGTGCGATGACGGTTCGCCGAGGTTCGGGTGGATGGGCATGACGAGATGCCATGCCGCACTGCCGCCGACCTGGCCGACGTTGCCCTAGAATTGCGGGATTGCCGCACGCGCGGACCTCCCTTCTTTTCTCGATCGACTGATGTCCATTTCGACTGTTCACGCGCCGCGCTGGCTAGTGCTCAAGTTCGGCGGCACCTCGGTGTCCGCGCGTGCGCGCTGGGACAACATCGGCAAACTCGCCTCCGGGCGCGCCCGTGACCACGATGCGCGGGTGCTGGTGGTGGTGTCGGCACTGTCGGGCGTCACCAACGAACTGACCGCGATCGCCGATGGTGCCGCCGACAGCGCGGAGCGGGTGGCTCGGCTCGAAGCGCGCCATCGCGAATTCGTGACCGGACTGGATCTGGACGCCGATGCGGTGCTGGGCGAACGGCTTGCAACGCTGCGCGGGTTGCTTGCCGATCCGCGCGCGGCAACGCGCCCGCTGGATTGGCAGGCCGAGGTGCTGGGGCAGGGCGAACTGCTGTCGTCGACGATCGGCGCGGCCTACCTGTTTGCGCAGGGCCTCGACATCGGCTGGCTGGACGCGCGCGATTGGCTGGTCGCGCTGCCGCCGCAGCCCAACCAGAGCGCGTGGTCGCAGCGGTTGTCGGTGAACTGCCAGTGGCAGGCGGAGGCTGGCTGGCGTGAGCGACTTGACGCACAGTCAAACCGGCTGCTGATCACCCAGGGCTTCATCGCCCGGCATTGCGATGGCGGCACCGCGATCCTCGGGCGCGGCGGCTCGGACACCTCGGCGGCGTACTTCGGCGCCTTGCTGGGCGCGCGCCGGGTCGAGATCTGGACCGACGTGCCCGGCATGTTCAGCGCCAATCCGCGTGAAGTGCCGGATGCCCGCCTGCTCACCCGGTTGGACTATTACGAGGCGCAGGAAATCGCCACCACAGGCGCCAAGGTGCTGCACCCGCGTTCGCTGCGGCCCTGCCGCAACGCCGGTGTGCCGATGGCCATTCTCGACACCGAGCGCCCGCATCTGCCCGGCACCAGCATCGACGGCGCCGCCGAACCGGTGCCGGGGGTGAAGGCCATCAGCCGCCGCAACGGCATCGCGCTGGTGTCGATGGAAGGCATCGGCATGTGGCAGCAGGTGGGCTTCCTGGCCGACGTGTTCGCGTTGTTCAAGAAGCACGGGTTATCTGTGGACCTGATCGGTTCGGCGGAAACCAACGTGACGGTATCGCTGGATCCGTCGGAGAACCTGATTTCCACCGACGTGCTGGCGCGCTTGTCGGAAGACCTCGCGCAGGTGTGCCGGGTGAAGGTGATCGCGCCGTGCGCGGCCATTACCCTGGTCGGTCGCGGCATGCGCTCGCTGTTGCACAAGCTGCAGGATGTGTGGGCGATGTTCGGGCGCGAGAACGTGCACCTGATTTCGCAGTCGTCCAACGACCTCAACCTGACCTTCGTGGTCGACGAGGCGGTGGCCGACGGCATGTTGCCGAAACTGCATGCGGCCCTGATCGATTCCGGCGCGATGCCGGTGCACGAGAGCGACGTCTTCGGCCCGCGCTGGCGCGAGATCGAGGGCACGTTCCGGAGACGGCCGACGCCGTGGTGGCGGTTGCCGGAGTCGCGCCATGCCTTGCTGGACCGCGCTGCGGACGGCACTCCGCGCTACGTCTACGATCTGGCGACGGTGCGCGCGCGCGCGCGCCAGCTCAAGGCGGTGGCTGCGGTCGATCGCCGCTACTACGCGATCAAGGCCAACGCCCATCCGGCGATCCTGCGAACGCTGGTCGAGGAAGGTTTCGGACTGGAGTGCGTGTCGCTGGGTGAGGTCGAGCGCGCTTTCGCGGCGCTGCCGGAACTGGCGCCCGAGCGCGTGCTGTTCACGCCCAGCTTTGCGCCGGTCGAGGAATACCGACAGGCGCTGGCACTCGGGGTGACGGTGACGGTCGACAACGTCGAACTGCTGTGGCGCTGGCCGGAGGTGTTCCGCAACCGCGCGCTGTGGCTGCGGATCGACCTGGGCCATGGCGATGGCCACCACGAAAAGGTCAACACCGGCGGCAAGGAAGCCAAGTTCGGGCTGTCGGCGCAGCGCGTCGATGAATTCACCGAGGCCGCGCGCGCGCTGGGCGTGCGCATCACCGGCCTGCACGCGCACCTCGGCAGCGGCATCGAGACGGTGGGGCACTGGCAGGAAGTGGTCGATGAACTGGCCGGCTTCGCGCGCCGGATCGGCAGCGTCGAGGTGCTCGACATCGGCGGCGGCCTGCCGATTCCCTATACCGACGACGACGAGCCGTTCGACCTCGACGCCTGGGGCAAGGGACTGGCCGGGATCAAGGCCGTGCATCCGGCGTTCCAATTGGCGATCGAACCCGGCCGCTTCCTCGTGGCCGAGGCCGGCGTGCTGCTGGCGCGCTGCACCCAGGTGGTCGAAAAGGACGGGGTGGTGCGCGTCGGGCTGGATGCCGGGATGAACGCGCTGATCCGGCCCGCGCTGTACGACGCCTGGCACGACATCGCCAACCTGTCGCGGATTGAATCGAATGCGCTGACCGACTTCGACGTGGTGGGGCCGATCTGCGAGTCCAGCGACGTGTTCGGGCACCGGGTCAAGCTGCCGGAGGCGACCGCGCCGGACGACGTACTGCTGATCGCCGACGCCGGTGCCTACGGTTTCACCATGGCCAGCGTCTACAATCAGCGCGCGCTTCCGGAGGAAGACGTCCTGTAGCGGACGCGGACCGACATGACCGACTGGACCTTTCAACGCGACCGTATCCGCTGTTTCCGCTTCGTGCGCTGCGCTTTCGATGCCGGCACCGGCGTGGCGCGGCTGGTCTATGCCTTCGACGACGGCCCGGAGCTGACCGAAACCATCACCGTGCCGGGTGCGCCGTTCGCCCTCGAACCGCGGCGCGCGGCAGCGATGCAGCGCGCATTGCAACTGCTGCACCTGATTGCCGGGGTGAGCTATTACAAGGCGGCGGTGCCCGAGGACATCCGGATCGAAGGCGAGGGCATCGACGCCGGTACTGCGGCGTTGCTGGAAACCGTCTATCGCAATGGACTGGGCGAATTCGCCTACCGCAACGGGCTGGAACTGCGCGACAGGATTCGTTTTCCCGTTGCCGACATCCCTCCTGCCCATGTAAGCGAGGGAGAGGAAGCGAAGACGCTCGCGCTTCGCCCGCACGCGCTGGTGGCCATCGGCGGCGGCAAGGATTCGCTGGTCAGCATCGAGGCGCTGCGCGCCGCCGGCGTCGAGCAGACTGTCACCTGGATCGGCGGCTCGCAGCTGATCGCCGCCTGCGCGGCACGCACGGAGTTGCCCACGCTCAACATCGGCCGCCAGCTCGCGCCGCAGCTGTTCGATTTCAACCGGCAGGGCGCGTGGAACGGGCATATCCCCGTCACCGCGGTGAACTCGGCGATCATGGCCTTCGCCGCGATCCTGCTGGGCGTGGATCAGGTGGTGTTTTCCAACGAGCGTTCGGCAAGCTACGGCTCGCTGATCCCCGGCACCGGCGAGGTCAACCACCAGTGGTCGAAGGGTTGGGCGTTCGAATCGGCGTTCGGCGACTACCTGCGCAGTCACGTGGCGGCTGATCTGGACTACTACTCGCTGCTGCGTCCGCTGAGCGAGCTGGCGGTGGCCCGGCAGTTCGCGAAGTCCGACCGCTACGACGGCTGCTTCTCCAGCTGCAACCGCAACTTCCACATACTCGGCGAGCGCCCCACCAGCCGCTGGTGCGGCGTCTGCCCGAAATGCCTGTTCGTGTTCCTCGCGCTGGCGCCGTTCCTGCCCAAGCTGCGGCTGGTCGGCATCGTCGGGCGCAATCTGCTGGACGATCCGGCGCTGATTCCCGGCTTCGATGCGCTGCTTGAATACGAGGACTACAAGCCATTCGAATGCGTGGGCGAGGGCCGCGAATCGCGCGCGGCGATGGCGGCGCTGGCGCAGCGGCCGGAGTGGCGCGAAGACGTGGTGGTCAAGCGCTTCGCGGCGCTGATCGCTCCCAAGCTGGACCCGGACGCGCTGCGGATCGAACCGCTGTTGGCGCTCGATGACACGCACCGCATTCCCGCCGCGCTGTGGGAGCGCTTGCGTGACCGTTTCGCTGCCTGAGCCTGTGCGCATCGCCGATCTGTCCGGGCGACGGGTGGCGCTGTGGGGCTGGGGGCATGAGGGCCACGCCGCCTATCGCGCGCTGCGTGCGCGTCTGCCGGAATTGCCGCTGACGCTGTTTTGCAATCCCGTCGAAGCCGGCCAGGCCGCGGCGCTGGGCGATGCACGGCTGTCCATCGAGACCGCCGTCGATGGGGAACGGCTGGCGCAGTTCGATTGCGTCGTCAAATCCCCCGGCATCAGCCCGAACACGCCGGAGGCCGTGCTGGCTACGCAGCGCGGCACGTGTTTCATCGGCGGCACTGCGCTGTGGTTTGCCGAACGCGCGCAGGACGACACGATGACGCGCACCGCCTGCGTCACCGGCACCAAGGGCAAGAGCACGACATCTTCGCTGCTGGCGTACCTGCTGCGTGCAGCCGGGCTGCGCACCGCGCTCGCCGGCAACATCGGCGTTCCGCTGCTGGACTTGCTGGACGACCGGGCCGATGCCTGGGTCATCGAGCTGTCCAGCTACCAGACCAGCGACGTGGCCGTCTCCGGCGCGCATCCGCAGGTGGCCATCGTCACCAACCTGCATCCCGAACACCTCGACTGGCACGGTAGCGAGCAGCGCTACTACGCCGACAAGTTGGCGCTGGTGACCGCGGCGCGGCCGCGCGTTGCCGTGCTGAACGCGGCCGACCCCCTTCTGGCGGCGCTGCGCCTGCCCGACAGCGAGATCCGCTGGTACGGCGATGCGCGCGGCTGGCATCTGCGCGGCGATGCGCTGTACCACCGCGATGCGTTCGTGATGGACACGGCGGCGATGCCGCTGCCCGGCCGCCACAATCGCAGCAACCTGTGCGCGGTGCTCACCGCGCTGGAAGCGTTCGGGCTGGACGCGGTGGCGCTGGCGCCACGGGCGGCCGGTTTCCAGCCCCTGCCCAATCGTCTGCAGCCGCTCGGCGAACGCGACGGCGTGCTCTACGTCAACGATTCCATCAGCACCACGCCGATGGCGACGCTGGCGGCGCTGGAACTGTACGTGGATCGTCCGGTTGTGGTGCTGGTCGGTGGCCACGACCGTGGCTTGCCCTGGGAGGAATTCGCCGAGGCGATGCGCGCCCACGCGCCGAAGGCCGTCGTCACGATGGGGCAGAACGGACCGCGTATCCACGACCTGCTGGCGCCGCTGGCCGGGCGTAGCGGCTTTCTTCTCGAAGCGGCGGCCGACCTTTCCGACGCGGTGGCCAAGGCGCGTGCGGCACTGCCCGAGGGCGGCGTAGTGCTGCTGTCGCCGGGTGCGCCCAGCTTCGGCCCGTATCGCAACTACATCGAGCGTGGCCGCCATTTCGCGCAATTGGCCGGCTTCGACCCGGACGCGATTTCCGGGATTGCAGGAATGGGGATCGCGTAGTTTTTCCGGCTCCCGGCGTCGCCCCGGAGCCATTCCCGGGATTCACGCCGGTTGAACCTGCGACCCGTAGCGTAGTCGTGTCATTCCACCGGAGCCGCGCCATGCGACGTATCCTTTTCGGACTGGTCCTGATGCTGCTGGCATTGCCGGGGATGGCGAAGATGCAGACGAAAGCGGTCGAATGGCACGTGGGCCACGATGCATTCAGCGGCTACGTGGTCTATGACGATGCCGGTCCTGCCCACCGGCCCGGACTGCTCATGGTGCCGGACTGGTACGGCGTCACCGCGTCGGCCCTGGACAAGGCGCGCCAGCAGGCCGGGCGCGAGTACGTGGTGTTCGTGGTCGACATGTACGGCAAGGGCAAGCTGCCGGCCGGCGACCAGCAGGCCGGGGAGTTGGTGGGCGCGCTGCTGGCGCAACCCGAGGTCATGCGGGCGCGGATGGCGGCTGCGCTGGCGGCGTTCAAGGCGCAGGCCGGGACGGTGCCCCTGGACGTGGCGCGCATCGGCGCGTTCGGATTCTGCTTCGGCGGTTCCTCGGTGCTGGAACTGGCGCGCAGCGGCGCGCACCTGGCCGGCATCGTCACCTTCCACGGCGGGCTGAAAACGCAATCGCCCGCGGCGTCCGGTGCAGTCAAGACGCCGCTGCTGGTTCTGAACGGCGCGGCCGATGCCAGCCAGAAGGACGCCATCGTTCCGTTCGAGCAGGAAATGGATCGCGCCGGCGCCGACTGGACGTTCGTCAACTTCGGCGGTGCGGTGCACTGCTTCGCGCTGGAAACCGCCAACCGGCCCGGCTGCAAGTACGACCCGCGCGCCGCCCGCCGCGCCTACGCGATGATGCACGCGTTCTTCGCGGAACGGTTCGCGCGCTGACCGGAAGGGAAGTGGCCATGCTTGCTGCCGCAACGCTCGTTCTGGTCCTGCTGTTCGCAGTCTGGTTCTATCTGCTTTACCGCTTCCATGTGACGCTGGACGCGGTCGATCCCGCGCTGTCGCGGGAAATCGGCAAGCCTTCGCTGTTCTGGACGGCCTGGAACGGGCATACCCATCTGGTGCGTCTGATGCGGCGCCGGGATCTGGCCGACGGACGCCATGCGCCGCTGGCCGGGCAGGCGCGATGGCTCAGGATCTGGGCGATCGCGCTGCTCTTGGCGATGGCATGGGTTGTCTGGGCCTATCTGCAGGCGCCGGCCGTTTGAGCCGTCGTTTCGGGCGAACCGCGACCCGTCAGTGATCCCGCGCCAGCGCGTAGCGCGCCAGTCCGCGCAACGCGTCCGTGAACGGGTTCTCGGGAATTCCGTCCAGCGCCAACTCGGCGGCGTCGGCATGGGCCCGCGCCCGTTGCCGGCTGTATTCCAGGCTGCCGCAGTGGTGGATCGCCGCCTGCGCCGTGACCAGGCCGTCGCGGTCGCCGTGTTCGATGATCCGGCGCAGCGTTTCGCGCACGTCCGGTTCGGAATTGGCCATCGCGTGGATCAGCGGCAGCGTGGCCTTGCCTTCGGCGAGGTCGTCGCCGAGGTTCTTGCCCAGCGTGGCGGCGTCCGAGGCGTAGTCGAGCACGTCGTCGGCGATCTGGAAGGCATAACCCAGATTCAGGCCGTAGTCGTGGAGCCGCGTCTGCACACGGGTATCCGCGCCGGCCAGCAGCGCGCCGAGGCGGGTGGCGGCCGCGAACAGGATCGCGGTCTTGCGCTCGATGACGCGCAGGTAGGCGGCTTCGTCGGTGTCCGGGTTGTGGACGTGCAGCAGCTGCAGGACCTCGCCCTCGGCGATGGTATTGGTGGTGTCGGCGAGGATGCGCTGCACCTCCATCGACCCCAGTTCGACCATCAGCTGGAAGCTGCGCGAGTACAGGAAGTCGCCGACCAGCACCGAAGTGGCGTTGCCCCAGACCGCGTTGGCGGTCTGCCGCCCGCGCCGCAGGTCGGACTCGTCCACCACGTCGTCGTGCAGCAGGGTGGAGGTATGGATGAATTCGATGACCGCAGCCAGCTGGTGCGCGTCGGGGCCACGGTGCCCGAGCGCGGCGGCGGTAAGCAGCAGCAGCAGCGGACGCAGGCGTTTGCCGCCGGCACCGATGATGTACTCGGCGACCTGGTTGATCAGCACCACGTCCGAGGCCAGGCGGCGGCGGATCAGCGCGTCCAGCGCCGCCATGTCGGGGGCGGCCAGGGTCTGGATCGAATTCAGGTCGGAAAATGCGGGGCTGGCTGGCATGGGAAAGCTCGGATTCGACCGCCCAGTATAAGGAATGCGGCATTTTCCGACCCGGATTTGCGGGTTTTGCCGGCTGCGCTGGCCGCCCGGCTATACTTCAATGATGACGCCCGATCGGGGCGATACGAGACAAGGAAGAGCCATGGCGCGCGGCGTGAACAAGGTGATTTTGATCGGCAATCTGGGCAACGACCCGGACGTGCGTTCCACGCAAGGGGGCACGACCTTTGCCACGTTGAGCATTGCCACGACTTCGTCGCGCAAGGATCGTGAAGGCAATTGGCAGGAGAAGACCGAGTGGCACCGGGTCAAGATCTTCGGCAAGACGGCGGAGACGGCCAGGATGTATCTGTCCAAGGGCAGTCAGGTCTATATCGAAGGCCACATCGAGTACGGTTCCTACGACAAGGACGGCGTCAAGCACTACACCACCGACATCATCTGCGACGAGATGCAGATGCTGGGCGGTCGCGGAAGCGGTGGCGGTGAGGGCGGCGGCGGAGGTGGATACCAGCGTGGCGGCGCCTCCCAGGAAGGCGGCTACCAGCGCGGTGGTGGCGAACGTCCGCAGCGCAGGGCCCCTGCGCCGCGCAGCACGCCCGACCCGACCCCCGCATCCGACTTCAGCAACGACGTGCCGTTCGGGGATGACGACATACCGTTCTAGCGCATCAACCCTCGATACCCTCAGCGTGTCCGGCACTGAGCGATCACGCTCCGGTTATCCTTGGGAGGAAGCGTGACCTGACCGTCGCGCCGATTCGAGCGAGGACAGCGTGAGTGGACAGCAGCGGCAGTTGACCCTGAGCTTCCTGGCCGAGCCATCGGACGTGAACTTTGGCGGCAAGGTTCACGGTGGACAGGTGATGCGCTGGATCGATCAGGCCGGCTACGCCGCTGCGGTCGGCTGGAGCGGTTGCTACAGCGTGACGGTGGCGGTGGGCGGCATCCGCTTCGTCGCGCCGATCCATATCGGTGATCTGGTCAGCGTGAATGCCACCCTGATCTTCACCGGAACCACCTCGATGCACTTTGCCGTGGACGTGCGCGCCCGCGATCCGGGCGCCGATGCCGGCAGCGTTCGCCTGTGCACCCACTGCGTGATCGTGTTCGTGGCGATGGCCGGCCCCGAGGGTTCGCCGACCGCCGTGCCGGCGTGGATGCCGCGAACCGACGAGGACCGGTGGCTTGCCGAATACGCCCAGCAGATCATGGCGTTGGGCAAGGATGTCGAGCAGACCGTGGCGCGCTATCGGCAGCCGGACGGTCGATGACTGGAAATCGGCGGGCCTTGGTCTGAAACGGAAGACGCCGCCCTGAGGCGGCGTCCTGCAGCGGAGCCTGTAGCCGAACTCAGCTTCCGACCGCCAGACGCCGGGCCGAGAGGAACTTCTGCGCCCAGTAGCCGCTGGCCAGGCTGGAAACGGTGACGTCGCGGCCGGTGCGCGGGGCATGCAGGAACTTGCCGTCGCCGATGTAAATGCCGACGTGATCGACGTGGCCACGGCGACCGAAGAACACCAGATCGCCTTCGGCCAGCGCGCTGCGGTCGGTGACGGGAGTGCCTTCGCCTGCCATCGCGCGCGACATGCGCGGCAGGTCGATGCCGATGGTGCGGAACACATAGCCGACGAGACCGCTGCAGTCGAAACCGCTTTCGGGCGAAGTGCCGCCCCAGCGGTACGGGGTGCCGAGCAGGGTGAAGGCGCGTTGCATCACCGTCCGCACCAGCGAGCGGTCATTGCTTGCGGTGGCCTGAGGCTGCGCGGGCTGGATCGCGCGCGCCGCTTCCGGCGCAGCCACGGCGGCGGTCAGGCGCGGGGCGGGCAGTTCCGGGGACAGCGCAGGCACCGTGGGCGCAGCGGCCAGAGTCGGGGTCGATGCAACGACGGCCGGCCAGGGCGCCAACGCCGGAGCAGCGGAGGACGCGTCCGGAGTCGCGGCGGTGGCCGTTGCCGTGGCAGTTGGCTTGGCCGGGGCTTCGGCGGTCAGCTGGGTTGCCATGGCCGGCATCCAGGCAATTGCAAGCAGCAAGCCCGAGAGTGCGAGGTACGCGCCCTTGGCAGGGCGACCGGGATGGATGTGTGGCTGTGGATTTGATTTCACGCAGTCATCACTTTGAAAAAGCAGGGTGCACTATGCCGGCGGCCGTCCGGCGAAGGGTTCAATTTTCGTTATTTCAAAGAAAAATGAATGGGTTAAATCGTGAATTTCACCAATTCATTTACATGAATGGGTGAAATTCAAGCTTGGCAGTGGCCGGACCTTGGCCGGGTTTGCGTTGGAACTTTAGCCCGCCGGCAAGTGGAAAAACGCTTCGCCTTCAGAGCGACCACTCTGAGGTGCAATGGCCGCAGCCCAGTGCAGCGGAGCGACGCCCTTCAGAACAGCAACCGTCGCGCCCCGCTGTAGTGGTCGCGCCACCAGGCCCCGTCAAGCCGATCCAGTCGCACCGTGCCGCCGCTGCTGGGAGCGTGGACGAAGCGGCCCTCGCCCACGTAGATGCCGACGTGGCTGACCTGGCCGCCGCTGCCGAAAAACACCAGGTCGCCGCCGGCCAGTTGTTCGGGCTGGATGCGCGGGCCCTGCAGCTGGATCAATTCCTTCGTGGTGCGCGGCAGGCGCATGTCGAGCATGTCCCGATAGACATAGTTGACCAGACCGCTGCAGTCGAAGCCGCCTTCGGGCGTGTTGCCCCCCCACTTGTAGGGCGTGCCGACAAGGCTAATGGCGCGGATCAGCACGGCGTTCGCTTTTGCGGGATCGGCGGGGGCAACCAACGGCCATGCCTGCCTGCCGGTCACCGGGCGAGGTGCTTCGGCGACCTGCCTGCCGCCGAAACAGCCTGCCAGCAGGAGCAGCGATGGCAAGAGCAGCGCGCAGCGTCGATAATGCGCGTCCGGTCGCTGGTTGCAGTCGGCTGGTTTCATTCCACGCAGTGTCGGCCCATTGCACCACGCCGGCAAGCGCCAACCGATGGCAGGAGCCTCATGAAGATCGAACAAGACCGGGTCGTCCGTTTCCACTACAGCGTCGCCGAGGCCGGCAAGGACGCGATCGAAAATTCGAAGGAGGCCGGTCAGCCGATTTCGATTCTGTTCGGGCGCGGCCAGATCATCCCCGGTCTCGAGAAGGCGATGGAAGGCCACGAAGCCGGCGACAGCTTCAAGGCGGCCGTCACCGCCGCGGAAGCCTACGGCGAGCGCCGCGACGGCCTGACCCAGCGCATCCCCAAGAAGCATTTCGGCGTCCAGCGGCTGGTGGCGGGCATGCAGGTCGTGCTCAACACCAATCACGGGCCGCGCGCGGTGGTGATCGAGAAGGTGGGCATGAGCGTGGTCGATGTCGATCTCAATCACCCGATGGCCGGCAAGGATCTGGAGTTCGACATCGAGATCGTGGACGTGCGCGAGGCCACGGAAGAAGAGCTTGCCCACGGCCATGTCCACGGCGAGGGCGGCCACGAGCACTGACAGCCGCAACGGGCCGTTCGGGCGGATCTGGCGATGACAGGCGCGCCGGCGGTGGATTGTCTCGTGGTCGGCGCCGGCGTGTCCGGCCTGGCGACCGCGCTGGCGCTGCTGGAAGCGGGGCACTCCGTCACCGTCATCGACGCCGCCGGCGTCGGCAGCGGCGCGTCCCACGGCAACTGCGGCACCCTGACGCCCAGCCACGCGCCGCCGCTGGCCGGGCCGGGGACGCTTTGGCGGGCGGCGCGCTGGATGTTCACGCCGGACGCGCCGCTGTACATCAAGCCGACCCTCGACCCGCTGCGGTTGAGCTGGTTCCTCGGCTTCGTCCGCCGCTGCAACGAAAAGGACTACCGCGCCAGCGCCCGCGCCAAGTCCAGCCTCCTGAACGATTCGCGTCAGCGGATCCAGCGCTGGGTCGAGGCCTTCGGCCTGCGCTGCGACTTCGCCGAGACCGGCGAGGACTACGTGTTCCGCACCCGCCGCGCGCTGGACCGCGAGTTGGGCGACGTGCCGCTGCTGCGCGAACTGGGCATCGCGGTGGAGGTCATCGACGGGCGCGACTACGAGGCCAGCGATCCGGCCTTCAAGCCAGGACTGGCCGGGGCGATGCGCTTCACGGGCGATGCCGCGCTGCGGCCGGACCGCTACGTCGCCGAACTGGCGCGGGTGGTACGCGAGCGCGGCGGGCAGATCCGGGAAAACTGCGCGCTGGTTGCGCTGACGGAGGAGGCTGGCAGCGTCCGCGTGCGCACCACGCAGGGAGACCTGTCGGCGCACGATGTCGTCCTGGCCGCCGGCGCCTGGACGCCGAAGATCGCGTCCGCCGTCGGCCTGCGCTGGCTGCGCAAGGCGATCCAGCCGGGCAAGGGCTATTCGATCACCTACAGCCTCCCGGCGCGGGTGCCGAGCCGCCCGGTGATCCTGTTCGAGCCTTCGGTGTGCGTGACGTCCTGGAGCGACGGCTACCGGCTGGGCAGCACGATGGAGTTTTCCGGCTTCGACTCCAGCCTGAATCCGCGCCGGCTGGGCGCGCTGGAACGGGGCGCGCGCGAATTTCTGCACGTGCCGGTTGGCCCGCAGGAGCAGGAACGCTGGTGCGGCTGGCGCCCGATGAGCCGCGACGACGTGCCGCTGATCGGCCGTGCCCCCGGCCACGCCCATCTGTGGCTGGCGGCAGGGCACGGCATGATGGGCGTCGGCATGAGCGCCGGAACCGGCCAGATGCTGGCGGATCTGGTGTGCGGACGTGAGCCCGACGTCAACCCGGCTCCGTTCGATCCGGCGCGGTTCGCGTGAACTTCAAGATTGCGTAAAACCTCTCCGCCGACCCCTAACAACGAAGAGCGACTTGCGTCGCCCTTCGAATCGATCTTGATGCGGCTGTTTCAGTGCGCGTTGGGGCCAATGTACTTGTCGAGGAAGGCTTGAACCCTGCGGAACAACTCCGCGCGGTTCTCGGGATTTACGAACCCGTGGCCTTCTCCGGGGACTGCATACAGTTCAGGTGGCCTGTTCTGTGAATTCAAGGCGGCAACCATCGCCTTGTATTGGTTGAAATTTGCCGTCTGGTCGTCCTTGCCATGGGCCAGCATGACTGGTACCTGCAACTCGGCTGCCCGTTGTACAGGGGAGATGCCGGCAAGCGTTTCCATATCGGTTCCCAGCGTGCGATCGAAGAAACGCTGTGTGCGCATGGGTGCACCCTGGTTCCTGTCGGTTCTCAGCATCAGTGGCAAATCATAGACGCCGACGTAGCCGATTGCGCATTTGTACATCCCCGGGTTGAGGATCGGCTGGATCAGAGCCGTGTAACCACCGAAGCTGGCCCCGAATGTGCAGATACGCTGTGGATCGGCGAGGTTCTGCTGGATGGCCCAGCGGACGCCATCGGTGATGTCGTTCTGGATGGTCGTTCCCCAGCCTTGCCATCCTGAGCGCTGGAAAGCTTCACCGCGGCCACCCGAGCCGCGATAGTTCACTTGCAGGACGGCGTAGCCGTGCGTCGCAAGGTACTGGACTTCGTCATCGAAGCTCCACTGGTCGTACACGCCAAACGGCCCGCCGTGGGCCATGACGACCAGCGGCTTGGGTCCGGTGCCCATTGCCGTATAGAACCCGTGGATGGTCATGCCATCGCGGTTGGTGAACTCGATCGGGCGAGTCTGTGCCATGTTTTCCGGCTTGAGCCAGGGCATGTAGTCGATGATTTTCTGGACTTGTCGTGTTGCCCTGTCGTAAACGTAGTAGCTGCCGATGTCGCGATCAGACCAGACGCTGAACAGAACCTTGTTGCCGTCGCGGCTGAAGCCGGTGAAGTCCACCATCTGACCGGGGAACGATTTCATGAGCCCGGCATGCAGTTGTGCCCATGGCGAGTTCGGATCAAGGTACTGGATCGACGGTTTGTATTCATCGGACGTGACGGCAAACGGAATTCCGTCCCGACCTTCGTACATGAAGCCGGTGGCGCCCACATCGGAAAAGCCCGCGAGTCTGGTACGCGTGCCTGCCTGCAGGTCGATGCGATAGGCCTGCGCCGGTTCCAGTGCATCGGTGACGAGCGCATAAACCGTATTGCCGTCACTGGCGAATCGGGCTCCATAAAGCAACCGTCCGGCGATGGATTTCGGCAGTGGCGACCAGTCGTCTTCGGCAGTGCGGCGGTAGGACACGCTAGGTTCGTTGTCATCATCGAAAGTCGTGCGGAATCTTGCCCTGCCGGTCAGGTCGAACTGGTAGCTTGCCCGCATGTTCCCGCGTTCGACCTCACGGCGATCGCCCGTCTTCGTGTTGACCTTGAAAATGACGGTGTCAGGATCATCCCCGCAGTTCCAGCAGTCAAAGCGGACCAGTGCCATGCCGGGTTCGCTGTTGAGAACCCGAATGACGGAGGACCAGCCTTCGTCCTTGCGGCGCCCGCGCCTGGAACCGCTGTCCGGGACATAGCCAAACAGGACGTCACGGTTCTGGCCACGGATGTCCGAGGTATAGAGGTGGCCCATGGAGACCGGACGCGACTTGAAGGGCTGCATTTCCGCACGTGAGACGACGACCTGATCGTCGTCGGTCCAGACGACATCGGAAACGTGGAATCTCAGGCCGAATCGCAGTACCTGCGTATCGCCTGTGGCCAGGTTCGTGATCTCAAGCTGCGTTTCCAGTCCGTCCCGGGAAGGAACGGCAAGAGCCACATAGTCACCGGATGGGGAAAGAGAGACTTCCCATGCCTCTGGTCGGCGCGTGAAGTCTGCCGCGGACGGAGCCTGGGCAATACTTTGGCCGAACGGCAGTAGCAGAATGGAGGCCAGGAACAGGGCGCGAGACCGACGCCACGCTTGGCGTGGTTTTTCAAACATCATCATCTATTGAATCTCCCGGAAGATCTTTGTAGAGAGACTGCATCGACGCCAACGGCAGACGGTGACGACGTCGCGTTTCCGTTGAAAAGTGTAGCGCCGACCGAAGCCGTGCGTGGAATCACACCTCCAGCGTCGCCAGATCGCCCTTTTGCTCCAGCCAGCCCTTGCGGTCGGAGGCGCGTTTCTTGGCCAGCAGCATGTCCATCAGTCCGCGCGTGGCCGCGTCGTCGTCGACGGTGAGCTGGACGAGACGGCGGGTGTCGACGTGCATGGTCGATTCGCGCAGCTGCGAGGGGTTCATTTCGCCCAAGCCCTTGAAGCGTGTGACGTGAACCTGGCCGCGGATCTTCTCGCGTTCGATCTTCTCCAGCAGCAGGCGCTTTTCGTCTTCGTCCAGCGCGTAGAACACCTGCTTGCCGACGTCGATACGGAACAGCGGCGGCATCGCCACGAACACGTGGCCGCCGTGCACCAGCGCCGGGAAATGGCGCAGGAACAGCGCGCTGAGCAGGGTGGCGATGTGCAGGCCGTCGGAGTCGGCGTCGGCCAGCACGATGATCTTGCCGTAGCGCAGCCCGCCGATGTCGTCCTTGCCGGGATCGCAGCCGATGGCCACCGCCAGGTCGTGCACTTCCTGCGAGGCCAGCACCTGCGTGGATGCGACTTCCCAGGTGTTCAGGATCTTGCCGCGCAGGGGCAGGATGGCCTGGAAATCCTTGTCGCGCGCCTGCCGCGCGCTGCCGCCGGCGGAGTCGCCCTCGACCAGGAACAGTTCGGTGCGCGAGAGGTCCTGCGAGATGCAGTCGGCGAGTTTGCCGGGCAGCGCCGGGCCCTGGGTCACCTTCTTGCGGACGATCTGCTTTTCGGTCTTCAGTCGTGCGGCCGCGCGCTCGATCGCGAGCTGGGCGATGCGTTCGCCGAATTCGGTGTTGGCGTTCAGCCACAGCGAGAACGCATCGTGCGCCGCGCCCTCGACGAAGCCGGCGGCCTGCCGCGAACTCAGGCGTTCCTTGGTCTGGCCGGAAAACTGCGGGTCGCTCATCTTCAGCGACAGCACGAAGGCGACCCGATCCCAGACGTCCTCCGGCGCCAGCTTCACGCCGCGCGGCAGCAGGTTGCGGAAATCGCAGAACTCGCGCAGCGCCTCGGTGAAGCCGGTGCGCAGACCGTTGACGTGGGTGCCGTGCTGCAGTGTCGGGATCAGGTTGACGTAGCTTTCCTGCACCAGTTCGCCATCGGCAGCCCAGGCTGCCGCCCAGTCCACGATCTGGCCCTCGCGCGACAGGCTGCCGACGAACGCCTCCGGCGGCAGCAGTTCGCGGCCTTGAAGCTCGCCGGTCAGGTAGTCGCGCAGGCCGTCCTCGTAATGCCATTCCACCCGCTCGCCGCTGGCTTCATCGAACAGGCTCACGGTCAGGCCCGGGCAGAGCACGGCCTTGGCGCGCAGCAGGTGCTTGAGTGCGCGCAGGTTGAACTTCGGCGTGTCGAAATACTTCGGATCCGGCCAGAAGCGCAGGCGGGTGCCGGTGTTCTTCCTGCCGACGCTGCCGACGGTTTCCAGCTTCGAGGCACGATCGCCGTTGGCGAAGCCCATGTGGTATTCGCTGCCGTCGCGCTTGATGAACACGTCCAGTCTGGTCGACAGCGCGTTGACCACGCTCACGCCGACGCCGTGCAGGCCGCCGCTGAACGTGTAGTTCTTGTTGTTGAACTTGCCGCCGGAGTGCAGGCGGGTGAGGATCAGTTCGACACCGGGGATCCTTTCTTCGGGATGGATGTCCACCGGCATGCCGCGACCGTCGTCTGCGACCTCGCAGCTGCCGTCGGCATGCAGCACGACATCGACATTGCGGGCGTGTCCCGCCAGCGCTTCGTCCACCGCGTTGTCGACCACTTCCTGCGCCAGATGGTTGGGGCGGGTGGTGTCGGTGTACATCCCGGGGCGGCGCTTGACCGGATCCAGCCCGGACAGGACTTCGATATCGGCGGCGTTGTAGCGTGCGTTCATTCAGCGGATCGGTCGTGGGGTCGCGCGGCGCGCGGAGACACGCAAATTGTACGCAAGGCCATCGGGCGGGCCGGGGCAATTCCACACCGAGCCCCGTTGGATGGGCGCGCCACTTTCGCAAGTGGTTGATTGTCCGAGTAAATACTTCGAACGTGCGGTGGCGGGAATTTGCGATTGCGCGGGAGGCAGGCGGGCGCGCCTTGACGCTTGCCGTTAGAATAGGCGTTTCCAGCACCGTGCCATCCCCATGACCGCGCCTGCCTCCGAAACGCCACTCCTGTTCGTCACCGGGGGCGTCGTGTCCTCGCTGGGCAAGGGGATTTCCGCCGCCTCGCTCGCGGCGATCCTCGAAGCCCGCGGCCTGTCGGTGACGATGATGAAGCTGGATCCGTATCTCAACGTGGATCCGGGGACGATGAGTCCGTTCCAGCACGGCGAGGTCTATGTCACTGACGACGGTGCCGAAACCGACCTCGATCTCGGTCACTACGAGCGATTCGTCAACACTCGCCTGTCGGGCCTGAACTCGATCACCACCGGCAAGATCTACGAAGCGGTGATCCGCAAGGAACGCCACGGCGACTACCTGGGCGGCACCGTGCAGGTGATCCCGCACGTCACCGACCAGATCAAGCGCTGCATCGATGCGGCCACGCGCGGCTACGACGTCGGCATCGTCGAGATCGGCGGTACCGTCGGCGACATCGAATCGCTGCCCTTCCTCGAAGCCATCCGCCAGCTGCGGATCGAGCGCGGGCCGGGCAGGGCGATGTTCATGCACCTGACCCTGGTGCCGTTCATCAAGGCCGCCGGCGAGCTCAAGACCAAACCGACCCAGCATTCGGTCAAGGAACTGCGCGGCATCGGCATCCAGCCGGACGTGCTGATGTGCCGCAGCGAACATCCGCTGCCCGAGGGCGAGCGCCGCAAGATCGCGCTGTTCACCAACGTCCCGGAAAAGGCGGTGATTTCCGCCATCGACCTCGACAACATCCACAAGATCCCGCGCTGGTTGCACGCGCAGGGGCTCGACCAGCTGGTGGTGGAACAGCTGGGGCTGGGCGGCAAGGCGCGCCAGGTCGACCTGTCCGAATGGGATGCGGTGGTCGATGCCGCCGAGCATCCGCAGGACGAGGTCACGATCGCGGTGGTCGGCAAGTACGTCGACCACAAGGACGCCTACAAATCGGTGGGCGAGGCGCTCAAGCACGGCGGGCTGCGCCAGCGCACGCGGGTCAACCTGAAGTGGTTGGAGGCCGAGAACATCGAGCGCGACGGCGCGGCGGCGCTGCTGACCGGTGTCGATGGCGTGCTGGTGCCGGGCGGCTTCGGCGACCGTGGTTTCGACGGCAAGGTGCTGACCTCGAAGTACGCGCGTGAAACCGGTTTGCCGTACTTCGGCATTTGCTACGGAATGCAGGCGGCGGTGGTCGACATGGCGCGCCACGTGGTCGGCCTGATGGATGCCAACAGTACCGAGAACGATCGCGGCACCGCGCATCCGGTGATCGGCCTGATTACCGAATGGCGCACCCAGACCGGAGAGATCGAGCAGCGCAGCGAGGGTTCCGATCTCGGCGGCACCATGCGGCTGGGCCTGCAGGAGCAGCGGATCAAGCCGGGCACGCTGGCGCACCGGCTGTACGGCAAGGACGTGGTCGGCGAGCGCCACCGCCACCGCTACGAATTCAACAACCGCTACCGCGTGCAGATGGAAGAAGCGGGATTGGTGATTTCAGCCAAGTCGATGGACGATTTGCTGGTCGAGATGATCGAATTGCCGCAGGACGCGCATCCGTGGTTCCTCGCCTGCCAGGCGCACCCCGAATTCCTGTCCACCCCGCGCAGCGGCCATCCGCTGTTTATCGGCTTCATCCGCGCCGCGCGTGAGCGCAAGGCGGGAAAATCATCTTTACCGGAGACCCGAACGCATGAATCTCTGCGGATTTGAAGTCGGCCTCGACCAGCCGCTGTTCCTGATCGCCGGTCCCTGCGTGATCGAGTCCGAACAACTGCAGGTGGATACCGCCGGCACACTGAAGGAGATCACCGGCAGGCTCGGGATTCCCTTCATCTTCAAGTCCAGCTTCGACAAGGCCAACCGCACGTCCATCAACAGCTTCCGCGGTCCCGGCATCGAGGAAGGACTGCGGGTGCTGGCCGAGGTCAAGCGCCAGGTCGGCGTGCCAGTGCTTACCGACGTCCACGAATACACGCCGATGGATGAAGTCGCCGCTGTTGTCGATGTGCTGCAGACCCCGGCGTTCCTGGTGCGGCAAACCGACTTCATCACCAGAGTCTGCGCCACCGGCAAGCCGGTCAACATCAAGAAGGGCCAGTTCTTGTCGCCGTGGGACATGAAACCGGTGGTCGAGAAGGCGAAATCCACCGGCAACCAGCAGATCATGGTCTGCGAACGCGGCGCGTCGTTCGGCTACAACAACCTTGTCAGCGACATGCGTTCGCTGTCCGTGATGCGCGACACCGGTTGTCCGGTGGTGTTCGACGCCACCCATTCGGTGCAGCTGCCGGGTGGGCAAGGCAACACGAGCGGCGGCCAGCGCGAGTTCGTGCCGGTGCTGGCGCGCGCGGCCATTGCCGTCGGCGTGGCCGGCGTGTTCATGGAAACCCACCCCGACCCGAGCAAGGCACTGTCGGACGGCCCGAATGCGTGGCCGCAGGGCAAGATGGAAGCGCTGCTTGAAACCCTGCTTCAATTGGACGCCATCGCCAAGCGCAGCGGTTTCCTCGAAACAAGCGTTTGAATGTCTGGACGCGAATCGTGCGGATGACTCTTCGGAAATGAAACGCTTTATCCGCTTCAATCCGCTCTGATCCTCGTCCAGAAAATCTTTTTGCAACGGAAACAACCAACCCGCCCATGACCACGATTACTTCCATCCACGCTCGCGAAATCCTCGACAGCCGCGGCAATCCCACCCTCGAAGCCGATGTCGTGTTGGCCGACGGCAGCTTCGGCCGCGCTGCGGTGCCGTCCGGCGCTTCCACCGGCAGCAAGGAGGCGGTGGAACTGCGCGATGGCGACAAGACCCGCTATCTCGGCAAAGGCGTCTCAAAAGCCGTGGGCAACGTCAACGGCGCCATTGCCGATGCGCTCAAGGGCTTCGACGCCGCCGACCAGTCCGGTCTGGACCGGAAACTGATCGAGCTTGACGGCACCGAGAACAAGGGCCGGCTGGGCGCGAACGCGCTGCTGGGCGTGTCGCTGGCGGCCGCGCACGCGGTGGCGTCATCGCGCAAGCAGGCGCTGTGGCAGTACCTCGCCGGCATGACCGGCGCGGCGCCGGCGCTGCCGGTGCCGATGATGAACATCATCAACGGTGGTGCCCACGCCGACAACAACGTCGACATGCAGGAGTTCATGATCCTGCCGGTCGGTTTCGATGCGTTCTCCGAGGCGCTGCGTTGCGGCACCGAGGTGTTCCATGCGCTCAAGTCCGTGCTCAAGGCGCGCGGGCTGTCCACCGCAGTCGGCGACGAGGGCGGCTTCGCGCCCGACCTGCGCAGCAACGAGGAAGCGCTGGAAACCATCCTCGAAGCCATCGGCAAGGCCGGCTACAAGGCCGGCGAGGACGTGCTGCTGGGGCTGGACGTGGCCTCCAGCGAGTTCTTCGAGAACGGCAAGTACAACCTGACCGGCGAAGGCAAGCGGCTGTCGTCGGAGCAGTTCACGGACTTCCTCGCCGACTGGTGCGAGCGCTACCCGATCGTCACGGTCGAAGACGGCATGGCGGAAAACGACTGGGACGGCTGGAAGCTGCTGACCGATCGCCTCGGCGGCAAGGTGCAATTGGTCGGCGACGACCTGTTCGTCACCAATCCGCGCATCTTCAAGGACGGCATCGCGCGCGGCGTGGCCAATGCCATCCTCATCAAGGTCAACCAGATCGGCACCCTGAGCGAAACTCTGGAAGCCATCGCGATGGCCGATGCGGCAAAGTACGCGGCGATCGTTTCGCACCGTTCCGGCGAAACCGAGGACACCACCATCGCCGACATCGCCGTGGCCACCACCGCGACCCAGATCAAGACCGGCTCGCTGTGCCGCAGCGATCGCGTGGCCAAGTACAACCAGCTGCTGCGGATCGAGCAGCAGCTGGGCAGCGCCGCGCGCTATGCGGGGCGTGGCGCCTTCGTGTCGCTGGCCCGCTGACCGACGCGCCGGGGATGAAGACTTTCCTCGCGCTGCTGCTCGTCCTGCTGGGGCTGCTTGCGGCCCTGCAGTACAAGCTTTGGTACGGCAGCGGCGGCCAGGAGGAAGTCGTGGCGCTGAAGGCGCAGGTTGAATTGCAGCGCGCCGAAAACGCGCGGCTGCAGGCGCGCAACGATGCGCTGGCGGCCGAAGTCGCGGATCTGAAGTCGGGCGGCGAGGCGGTCGAGGAGCGCGCGCGCAGCGAACTGGGCCTGGTCAAGCCGGGCGAGACGTTCTATCGGGTGATCGACGGCAATGCTGCCGCTTCGCCCTCGCCCGAAGCCTCGGCGCCCGCTGCGGACGGAACCCACCCATGAACTGGGCGCTGGTGCCGGCGGCAGGCAGCGGGCGCAGGTTCGGCGGCGGAATTCCCAAGCAATACCTGCATGCGGCGGACAAGCCGTTGATCCAGCACGCGCTGGAGGCCCTGCTGTCGCATCCCGAGGTCGAAGGTGCGGTGGTCGCGCTGGCCGAGGGCGATCCGCGCTGGCCGGGCTGGACGCGCCTGTGCGGCAAGCCGGTGCTGACTTGCGTCGGTGGCGCCGAGCGCGCCGACTCGGTGCTGGCCGCGCTGCGCGCGCTTCCAGACACGGTGGCCACCGATGCGCTGCTGCTGGTCCACGATGCCGCGCGCCCAAACCTGCGGCGCGAAGACCTTGATCGACTGATTGCTGCCGCAGGCGCGCATGCCGATGGCGCCATTCTCGCCGCGCCGGTGCGCGACACGCTCAAGCGCGCCGATGCCGCTGCGCGCATCGCCGCCACCGAGCCGCGCGAGAGCCTGTGGCGGGCGCTGACGCCGCAGGCGTTTCGACGCGACCTGCTGCAGCGGGCGCTGGAAGCGGCGGTGGCCGGCAGCCTTGCCGTCACCGATGAGGCGATGGCCGTGGAATCCCTCGGCCTGCACCCCGCGCTGGTCGAAGGACGCGAGGACAACCTGAAGGTGACCACGCCGGCCGATCTGGCGCTGGCCGAGTTCCTGCTGTCGGCCCGGAATTGATTCGCAATCTGGGACAATGGTCGCGCCCATGGGGCGCTCCTACAGGGATACCGGCATGGACATCCGCATCGGCCAGGGTTACGACGTTCACGCCTTCGGCGACGGCGACCACGTCATGCTGGGCGGCGTTCGCGTTCCGCATACGCACGGCGTGCTGGCGCATTCCGATGGCGACGTGGCGCTGCACGCCCTGTGCGATGCGCTGCTCGGCGCGCTGGCGCTGGGCGATATCGGCCAGCATTTTCCGCCCTCCGAGCCGCGCTGGAAGGATGCCGACAGCCGCGCCTTTGTCCGCCACTGCGACGGTCTGATCCGCGCCCTGGGCTGGCGCACGGGCAATTGCGACATCACCGTGATCTGCGAACGGCCGAAGGTCGGTCCGCATGTCGCCGAAATGCGTGAAGCGATCGCCGCCGACCTCGGCATCGCCGTCGATGCGGTCAGCGTGAAAGCCACCACCAGCGAGAAGCTCGGTTTCACCGGGCGCGGCGAGGGCATCGCCGCGCAGGCGGTGTGCCTGCTGGTGCGCGCGTGACGATGCTGCCGCGTGCCCACGGCGCGCCGGTGCTTTCCGGACGCATCCGGGAAACGCCCGAGGATTTTCAGGTCGAGGAGCTTCCGGGCTTCGAGCCCAGCGGTGCGGGCGAGCACCTGCTGCTGACCGTCGAAAAGCGCGGCATGAATACCGCGTATGCGGCCAAAGTCATCGCGCAGTGGGCGGGCGTGCCCGAATCGGCGATTGGTTTTGCCGGACTGAAGGATCGCCACGCCGTCACCCGCCAGCGTTTCTCGGTCTGGCTGCCGAAGAAAATCGCGCCCGATATTGCGGCTCTGCACAGTGACGATTTGCGCGTCCTCGACCGTGCTTGGCATTCCCGCAAGCTGCCGCGTGGCGCGCTGGCCGGCAACCGCTTCGTGCTGGCGCTGCGTGGCGTCGAAGGGGGTCGAAGTGCCATCGAATCACGCCTGCAGGCCATCGCCGCGCGCGGCGTGCCCAATTATTTCGGCGAACAGCGC
>NZ_JAMQHN010000043.1 GCF_025993755.1 Thermomonas sp.
AGGCCGACAACGCGGTGCGCATGTTCGACATGCTGCGCTTGCCAGACGTGCCATGGAAGCCGCTGATCCGTGACGCGACAGGCGACTGGATGCGCGACATCGTGCGCGCGATATTTGGCTCATTCAATCCGCAGACAGGTATCAGGTCGATCCGCGAATTCTTCGTTCTGGTGCCTAAGAAGTCGTCCAAAACTACGAGCGCAGCCGCAATCATGCTTGTTGCCGCGATGACATCGCGCCGGCCGAATGCCGAATTCCTGTTCGTCGCGCCTACGAAAGAGATCGCCGATCTTGCCTTCCGCCAAGCGGTCGGAATGATCGAAGCCGACGACGTGCTGACGCAGGCCTTCCACGTCCGGGATAACATCAAACAGATCACCTATCGACGCACCGGCGCCTTTCTCAAGATCAAGACTTTCGATCCGTCCATCGTGACAGGCTCCAAGCCTGCCGGCGTGATGCTCGACGAGCTGCACGTCATGGCGGAAATGCACGATGCGGATCGCGTCATTGGTCAGCTTCGCGGCGGCCTCATCTCCCAGCCCGAGGCGTTCATGCTGACGATTACCACGCAGTCTGAGCGCCCGCCTGCAGGCGTGTTCAAGACCGAGCTCGATCTGGCGCGCAACGTGCGCGACGGTAAGGTGAAGGCTAGCGTGCTGCCGATCCTCTACGAATTCCCGCCCGATGTGGACTGGCGCGATCCCGATAACTGGTGGATGGTCACGCCGAATCTGGGCCGCTCTGTGTCACTTGACAGCCTGCGCGATGGATTCGAGCGGGCGAAAATAGCAGGAGAAGCGGAGTTCCGCCGCTGGGCAAGTCAGCATCTGAATATCGAGGTCGGCGTCGCGCTACGCGACAACGCCTGGGCTGGCGCGCAGTTTTGGGAGGCGGCCGAGCAGCCGCACGACCTCGACGAACTGCTGGAACGCTCGGAGGTGGTCACCATCGGCATAGACGGCGGCGGACTGGATGACCTGCTCGGCCTCTACGTGATCGGCCGCGAGATCGACAGCGGCAGATGGCTTGGATGGGGTCATGCCTGGGCGCATCCGTCGGTGCTGGAGCGCAGGCTTGACATTGCGCCGGCCATTCGCACATTCGCAGGCGATGGCGACTTGACTATCGTCAACCAGATTGGTGAGGACTCTGACGAGCTCGGCGATATCGTTGAGAAGGTCAACGAGTCCGGATTGCTCGACCGCATCGGCTGCGACCCAGCCGGCATTGGGACGATCCTCGACACCATCGAAGCGCGCGGTGTGCCGAAGGATCGCATTGTCGGCATATCGCAGGGCTGGCGGCTTGGCGGCGCGATCAAAACCGCCGAACGTCGGTTAGCATCTGGCGACCTGATCCCGTCTGCGCAGGCGCTCATGCGGTGGACTGTTGGTAATGCACGGGTCGAGCAGCGCGCGAACAGTATCTTGGTCACGAAGCAGGCTAGTCAAAGCGCGAAGATTGATGCATTGATGGCTCTTTTTTGCGCGGCGGAATTGATGAGCCGTAACCCGGCGGCCGCGCGCGGCGCGCTCATTCTTGCGGTGGCAGGTTGACTTATGGCGTGCGCCGGTTGTATACGCAGGCAACGATGGCTGGTAAAGTTACTCTGCCGAAACGGCGCTAGCAGGCTGTGCAAACAAGCACGCGAGCGCCTGGAGCGAATGGAGCGCGCGCCATGATGAATAGGGTTGCTTACAGCCTGTTGACGGTGAAATCCGTTAACGATGAT
This sequence comes from Thermomonas sp., assembly GCF_025993755.1. Lineage (GTDB taxonomy): Bacteria > Pseudomonadota > Gammaproteobacteria > Xanthomonadales > Xanthomonadaceae > Thermomonas. Next base: position 1,736 of record NZ_JAMQHN010000043.1, read on the forward strand.
ATGCGCGAGATCAGCGGTATGGCGTCCACTCCGGAAACAGATCGAATGGGCGATATCATTGACCCGATGGGCGCCACGTTCGCGCGCGAAATCCCGCTGCTGTGGCAGCATCGGCACGATCAACCTATCGGCACGACGCAACTCGGCAAGGCTACGAAGGCCGGCATTCCGTTTCGCGCCACGATCGCCAAGAGCGATGAGCCTGGCCCGCTGCGCGACCTGCTCGAATTCGCGTGGCAGTCAATCAAAATCGGCCTCGTGCGCGGTGTATCAATCGGCTTTCGCTCGATTGCCCACGAGATTCTGGACACCGGCGGCTGGCGATTCACGCAGTATGAAATCTACGAGTTGTCGGCCGTAACGATTCCGGCCAACGCATCGGCCACCATTCAGACAATCAAGGCGCTGCATCAGCGTGCGGACAAAGCCGGCGGCATTCGCCTGCTCAGTTCGCGTGACATCGTGCCGCGTTCCGCAACCGCTGTCCTCCTGGACCGCACCCCTCGCCGTGCCGCTGTCGGTTTGATCCGCAGTCGCCGGGTGAATACCCCGGAAACTGATGGAGAAAACCGATATGAAAACCTTCCAGGAACAGGTCGCTGACCTCAAGGCAACTCGCGAAACGAAAAACGAGCAGCTGCGCAAGATCGCGCAGAAGTCCGTCGATGAAGGCCGTAGCATGGACACGGCCGAGGCTGAGCAGTTCGATACGCTGGTCAGCGAGATCAAGCGTCTCGACGATGACATCGCTCGCCTGTCGCGCCTGTCTGATGAGGACAAGAACACTGCGAAGCCGGTCGTGCAGGAATCGCAGCCGGCTCAGCGCGGCAGTAGCGTAAACGTCAAGTCCACCGAAACGCTGGAGCCCGGCATTGGCTTCGCCCGTATCGCCCGCGTGAAGGCGCTTGCGAAGATGAGTGGCCAGTCGCCGCTCGAAATCGCCATGAACGCCTACCCGAAAGACAGCGTGCTGCACGAGCATTTCGCCAAAGCGGCAGTGCCGGCTGCCAGCACGAGTGCGGCCACTTGGGCTGGCAATCTGATCCTCGACGGTGGCGCGTACTTCGCCGATTTCGTCGAGTACCTGCGCAAGCGCACGGTACTTGGCCAGATTGCCGACAGGCTGCGCCCGCTGCCGTTTGACACGCAGGTGCTCGTGCAGGGCAGTGCGGGTTCTGCGAAGTGGGTCGGCGAGGGCGCGGCAAAGCCACTCACTCAGTGGACCTATACGCGGACCAAGCTGGAGCCGCTGAAGGTCGCCGCGATTGCGGCCGCAACGAAGGAGACGTTGATGCGCGCTTCGGTGTCGGCCGACGCCCTGATCCGTGACGAGTTGGTTCGCTCGGTTGGCGCTGCCATCGATACCAAGTTCGTCAGCACGGACGCGGCATCGTCTGGCGTTTCGCCGGCAGGTATCCGCAACGGTATCAGCGAGACGCCGACCACGGGCGACGGTTCGGTGGAAGGCATCAAGTGCGATATTGGCGACATGATGAAGGCCATAGTCTCGGCCAACAACACGGTTGCTGGTGCGTTCTGGCTGATGCCGGAGACGACCGCCATCGACCTGTCGCTGGCGATCAATGCCTTCGGTGCCCCGGCCTTCCCTGGCATGACGCCGACCGGCGGCACGCTGGCGGGCCTTCCGGCCTTCGCCTCGCAGTATTTGCCGGTGCAGTCGGCCGGCGCGACGGTGATCCTGGCGCGCGGTGATGACATCTTCCTCGGCGACGAGGGCGGCGTTCAGGTGTCGATGAGCGACCAGGCCTCGCTGGTGATGGACGATTCCCCGTCCATGAACAGCGTCACCTCGCCGACGGCCGCGCAGATGGTCTCGATGTTCCAGACGAACAGCGTGGCCTTCCTGGTCGAGCGGTTCGTGAACTGGCAGCGTCGTCAGGCCGGTTCGGTTGTCTGGTCGAACGTTGACTGGAACGGCTGCTAAGTGTTGCGCCGGGCGGTGGTCGTTTGGCCACCGCCCGGCGTTTTCATGGAGCGATTCATGGCAAAGGAATCTGATCGAGAATTGATCGAGCGAATGGACGCGACCGGACTATACCGGCGGCGTGACATGCGCGCCGTCGAATCACGGGCGATTCAGGCGGATGATTTCGACGACATCGACAGCATGGATCTGGGCGGGCTGCGCGAAATGGCGCGACGCCTTGGCGTGAAGGTGCATCACCGCGCTGGCCCGGCGAAGATTCGCGCAGCAATCCGGGATCGAGACATTTGAAAATCTTCGGTCTGACCATTTCAAGGTCAGGCGCCGCAAAGGCGCTGGAAAGCGTCCCGCAATCTGGCGCATGGCGGACGGTGTTCGAATCGTTCTCCGGCGCATGGCAGACGAACACAACCGAGACGCAGACCGACGTTGGCACGTATCCGACGCTGTATGCTTGCGTCTATCGCATAGCCAGCGATGTTGGCAAGCTGCCGTTCATGCTGGTGGATACCAGCAACGGAATTTCTGTGGCGGTCAGCAATCCCGCATATTCGCCCGTGCTGGCCAAGCCGAACCATTATCAGACGGCCGGACAATTTCGCGAACGCTGGATGTTGTGCAAGCTGATAAACGGCAATGCATACGTTCTGAAAGAACGCGATGCTCGCGGTGTCGTTGTGGCGTTGTACATCCTCGATCCGGAGAAGGTCACGCCGCTGATTTCTGATTCTGGAGAGGTCTTTTACAGGCTGCGGACGGATTCTCTGAGCCAGGCCGGCAATGTAACGATCCCGGCATCCGAGGTCATCCATGATCGCTGCGTGGCGATGTTCCACCCGCTGGTCGGCGTGCCGCCGGTGTCGTCGGCGAACTGGGCGGCAATCAAGAATTTGAAGGTGCTCAAGTCGAGCACGGATTTCTTTGGCAACAATGCGCAGCCGGGCGGATTGTTAACGGCACCTGCTGGCATGAGCCAGCGCGATGCGGACCAGGTGAAAGAATACTGGGCCGCGAATTTCACCGGCACAAATTCCGGCAAGGTGGCCGTCATCGGCGCGGATATGAAATTCACGCCATTCGCCATGAAGTCGATTGACGCGCAGATGATCGAGCACCTGCGCTATGGCGACGAGCAGATTTGCCAGCCGTTCGGCATCCCGCCGTTCAAGGTTGGGATCGGCGCGCCGCCCGCAGGTCTCGGCGTGGACGGCCTCAATCAGCTGTACTACGCTGATGCGCTCCAGACGCACATCGAGCATATGGAAGCGCTGCTGAACGACGGGCTGCGCATCCGTGAGCCGTTGAGCGTGGAGTTGGACCTTGAGCCGCTGTTGCGCATGGATGAGGCGAAGCGCGCAGACGTGGAGGTCAAGCTGGTTGCCGGCAAGATCAAGACGCCGGACGAAGGCCGCGCACGATTCAATCTGGCGCCGACCGGCGGCGGCGATACGCTGTGGGGGCAGAATCAGGACTATCCGCTCGGCATGCTGGCAGATCGCATGAGCTGGGATCAGTCGATGCAACCGCCGGCGCCCGCGCCAGAAAACGAACAGGAACCGGAACAGGATGACACGGCTCGCGCCATCGACGCGGCCAGGCGATACATGGAGGCATCCAATGCCGCAATTTGACCCGGAAGCATTCGGCAGGGCAATGGCCGAAATGGTGGAATCGCGTTGCGCCCCGCTGGTGCGTGAAATTGCAGGATTGCGCGAACGAGTGGCCGCCATCAAGGACGGCGCGCCAGGCGCTCAAGGCCCGGCAGGCGAGAAGGGCGACGCCGGACCGCAAGGTGTCAATGGCGCTGATGGCAAAGACGGCGCCGGGATTGCAGATCTGATGATCGACCGTGACGGCGCGCTGGTGGCCACGTTCACCGACGGGCGCATGAAGTCGCTCGGCGTGGTCGTGGGCCGCGACGGTAAGGACGGCCGCGATTTTGGCGGCCTCGACGCACTCACGCTGGAATACGACGCCGAGGCGCACGAGGTCATCATGGCCGCTAAGGCTGGCGAGCGTGCGGCGACGCTTCGGTATCCGGCCGGCGGTATCCGTGCCAAAGGCTATTGGCGCGAGGGCTGCACGGCGAAGGCCGCCGATGCGTGGGTCTGCGAAGGCCAGCTGTACATCGCCATGCGCGACACGACGGAGCGCCCTGCCTCATCGAGCCAGTCATGGATCATCGCCGCTCGCCGTGGCCGTGACGGTGAGCGAGGCGCCAAGGGCGATTCCGCAACGCCGCCGCAACCGATCAAGGTGAGCCGCTAGTGTCGTTGACGATCATCAGCAAAACGCAGGCCATCGAGCACCTGCGCATTGACCTGTCCAGCACGGCTGATGATGCGTGGCTTGATTTTGCCATCCCCGGCATATCAGCTGCGGTGGTGGCATGGTTGGGCAGCGAAGATGCCGCATCCATGCAAGTGCAGGATAGCGCCGGAGACTGGATCGTTGTAACCGATACTGCTGGTGATCCGATTCCGCACCCGGTGGCTGTCATGGCCACGCTCGTTGAGCTGGCACAGCAGTACCGGTTTCGTGACGGATCGGAGGCGGCGACCGTCCCGCCGCATTGGGGCCATGGGTTCACGCTCGGCATTGGCGCGACGGCGTTGTTGACGCCGCTTCGAGCGAGTCGCATTGCGTGAGTATTTCGGCCGGAAAGCTGCGGCATCGCGTAACCATTCAGCGATGCGTCATCGCGCAGGACAGCGCCGGCAACATTGGCAGCACCTGGGAAGATGTTGCCGAAGTCTGGGCTTCCGTCGAGCCGCTTAGTGCCCGCGAATTCATCGCGGCGCAGGCCACGCTGTCAAAGGTCGTTGCGCGCATCACGATACGTTACCGCGATGACGTACGCGCCGACATGCGCATTGTGCATGGCAACGATACCTACAATATCGAAGGCGTACTGCTCGATAACGACAGCGGGCGCGAGTACATCACGTTGCCTGTCTCGACGGCAACCTTCAGCGGCGAGGCGTTCGATTGAAAATGAGCACCTACGCCGTACTCGCTACCGGCCCCAGCATGTCGCAGGCTGTGGTCAATAGCGTGCGGTCGCTGCCCACGGTGGCGGTGTCTGATGCATGGACGCTAGCGCCGCATGCCGTGGCGCTGGTGTCGTCTGACAAGGCATGGTGGGATGTTCACTCGGAAGCGCATGCGTTCGAAGGGCGCAAGTTCTGTGCTTCATCCGTTATCGTGCCTGGCGTGGAATCGTTGCCCGGCACCAGCGGATGCAATAGCGGGCTGCTGGCCGTTCGCGTTGCGTTGCACCTCGGCGCCGAGCGGGTGCTTTTGCTCGGGTTCGATATGCACGGTGAGCATTTTTTTGGTCGCCATCCTGAGCCGCTGAAGAATTCCGAGCCGCGGCATTTCGACCGTTTCCGGCGGCAATTCGATGGGTGGGCCGTGCCGAACGGGCGCGAGATCATCAATTGCACACCTGGTAGCAAGCTTGACACGTATCCACACAAAACGTTGGCGGAGGTGCTGTTGTGAGTGCTGTCATGGCGATGCCGGCATTGTGCGTTACTGGCATGCATGGCCTTGGCGACAACCTGCACCAGCGTGGCGTTGTGCGCGCACTGGCGAAACGGTACCAGGTCTGGCTTGATACACCGTGGCCGTCGCTGTATCACGACATGCACGACGTGCGGCTTTTTTCCACCGGCACGCGCCTGCGCACGCAGGCCCGCAATCTGATACGCGAGCAGGTGCAGCTTGGGCGTCCGATGCGTCGATTCGATCATCAAATCAGCGTTGCATCGCCGCCGCAATACATCAGGCAGCACAGAAGCGTGCCGCGAGCGATGGCTGCATTCTGTGGCGTGGAGCTCGACGACTGGCGCCTGCCGGTTCCGGATAGCTGGTCGCATGGGCTGGACCTGCCGGCAGATCGGCCGATCATGGTCTACCGGCCGTTGACCGTGCGTAGGGAATGGCGGGGCGGCGTGACACGAAACCCGGATGCAGACCATTACGCGAGTATCTATCAGCGCATCCGCAGCAGGTTTTACGTCGTGTCGGTGGCTGACATCCAGCCGCCGCATGAGGTGATAGACGGGCCGGAACAGGATGCGGACCTGAAGCTGCATAACGGTCAGCTTGGCATCCGTCAATTGGCCGCGCTGTGGAAGGCTGCGGATTTGGTGTTCACGTCGCCAGGCATGGGCCTTGTCATGGCGCAGGCCGTGGGCACGCCGTACATTGCGACATTCGGCGGCTACGAAATGGCTTACTCGTTCTCTGCTGGCGAGGCGTATGCAAAGCACTTGAACATCGAGCCGATCAACCCATGCGATTGTTGCAGTCACACGCACGGTTGCGACAAGCGCATTGACATTCCGGCCGCATATGCGCGGCTTGATGCATTCATGGAGACGTTGTGAGCATTCTGGGGCAAGCCAAGCTGACGGCAATTCGCGAGGTCATCGGGCATATCGAGAGTGTGCCGGGCGCCGTGGCGGAATGCGGTGTATATCAAGGCGGAATCCTGCGGCTGCTCGGCGAGCATTTCCCGGCGCGAACGGTCTACGGATTCGATACGTTCAGCGGGTTGCCGGCGGAAATGCACCAGCCCGGCGAGCCGCACGCCATTGGTGATTTTTCCGACACTACGCTCGAGGCCGTGCGCGCATCGGTTTCTGATCTGCTTAACGTCCGCATTGTGCCCGGTGTCTTCCCGGCATCGGCTGCGCCCATGTCGTCGGAACGGTTCGCGTTCGTGCATCTGGACATGGATTACTACGCCAGCACGCGGGCCGCGCTGGTGTGGTTCCTGACCCGCATGTCGCCAGGCGGTGTCATCGTGCTGGACGACTACGAATGGAAGCATTGCCCCGGTGTGGCGAGGGCCGTAGCCGAGCTAGGTCTTGTGCCAGTGGAAACCGGCGCAGAATATCAGCGGGCGGTGTGGTTCTGATGGCGCTGATGGCCAACATCACCGGTGCAGACGAGGTTCTGGCCAAGCTGCGCGCCGTATCGACGACGACGCGCAGCAAGGGCTCGAGGTTCGCGCTGCGCAAGGCGGCCAATGTGGTCAAGGCGGCCGCCGTGGCCGGCGCGCAGCGGATCGACGACAAGGCAACCCGTGAAGATATCGCCAAGAACATTACCATTCGCTGGGGCAGCAAATTTGCCAGACGAACGGGAGATATGCAGTTTCGCGTCGGCGTGCTGGGCGGTGCGCGACAGCCTGACACCGCAAAGAACCAGCGGAGACGCGCCAAATCAGGCGCGCAATCTCTTGCGGACCTCGGAGAGATCGCCGGAAAGGGTGCCGGGAATCCGGGCGGTGATACGTTTTACTGGCGGTTCCTGGAGTTCGGCACGTCGAAAATCCCGGCCGGTCGCTATTCGTTCATGCGCCGGGCGTTGTCGGACAATATTGGCGCCGCCACGGATGAATTTGTGCGGCAGTTAAACAAGGCGATTGACCGAGCCGTGGCGAAAGGAACCGCAGAATGATGGCGCCAATCTTTCAGATCTGCGCGGCTTCACCTGCCGTTACTGCGCTGCTGGGAACATCGCCGACGCGGTTGTATCAGTTTGGTGAGGCGCCGCAGAACACGCCGGCGCCGTATGCAGTCTGGCAGCGTGTCGGCGGACTGCCAGTAATGTTCCTCGGGCAATTGCCTGATGTGGACAGTTATACTCTGCAAATCGATGTGTACGCGCCAACGCCGATTGTTGCGCGCAATGTGGCGGAAGCGTTACGCGATGCCATCGAGCCGGTCGCCTATATTGTCGGCTGGGGGCTGGAAGGGCGAGACCAGGAAACACGTCTGCATCGGATCGTGTTCGACGTGGACTGGATCGTTCGCAGGAATTGACGGCGGCAATTTGTTGCCTGGAGTTTTACGACCGGAAAAGGAGACATCATCATGTCTGTACTGACGCAAGGAACTCAAATCTACTTCATCGACCCGAATTATTCGACGGCAGGCGCCGGCGTGCGCGAAATCGAATGCGCCACCACGTTCTCGCCTGGCGGTAACCCGGCGGATCAGATCGAGGATACCTGCCTGTCGGAAACGACGCGCAGCTATCGCCCCGGTCTGCGCACGCCGGGACAGGCAACGCTCGGCCTCAATGCCGACCCGACCAATGCCTCGCACGTCAGGCTGCACGAGCTGGCGGAAACCGATCCGTCACCGATCCTGCAATTTGCCGTGGGCTGGTCTGATGGCACCGCCGCGCCGACGCTCGACACGTCTGGCGACTTCGTGCTGCCTTCCACTCGCACCTGGTACACGTTCAGCGGCTACGTCAGTGACTTCCCGTTCGACTTCGCCGCGAATACCGTGGTCACCACGCAGGCGACGATTCAGCGTTCCGGCGGCTCGGTGTGGACGCGAAAGGCGTAATCCATGGACCTGACCATTGATGCGCTGAGCGCGGCTGGCGCGTTCACCAGCGCGCCGGTGCGCAAAGAGATCACCTGGCGGCAGGGCGACGATGACCTGTCCGCCACGGTCTACGTGCGCCCGCTGAGCTATGCCGTCGTGGTCGCCGACATCAAGACGGCGGTGGACAAGGGCGATGCCATTGCGAGCCGGATTGCGGCCAGCATCGTGAGTGAGAGCGGCGTGCCGGTGTTCACGCCGGCTGACATCGTCGGCACCGCCTCGCCTGATCGTGGGCCGCTGAACGGCAACCTTGTTCTCGCACTGTTGCAGGCCATCGGCGAGGTGAACGGCATGGGAAAAGGGCAGAGCTAACGGAGGACGAGCTATGGCATGAGCTTGTCTTGAACGGCATTGGCGGGCGAACCATAGCGGAGGCGCAAGCGCGAATGACTATGCGTGAATTTCAGTCATGGGCGGCATATCGCGCCAAGCGCGGCAGTCTCAATGCCGGGCTGATGACCGAGCACGCCATCGCTACGCTTTCGACCATGTACGCCAACACGCACAGCAAGGTAGCGCGCTATCGGACGCACCATTTCATGCCGCATTTCGATGAGCCGCCCATTTCTCTTGAGCAGGCTATGGAGGAATGGGCCTGATGGCGACTCGTTCACTCGGCACGCTCACGCTCGACCTGATCGCCAAGATCTCAGGCTTCACCGATCCGCTGTCGCAGGCTGAGCGGCACGCGAAAAAGACAGCCCGTGAACTGAACGCGCAGGCGGATGCGATCAAGAAGCAGTGGGGATCGCTCGGCACGGTATTGAAGGGCGCCTTTGTTGGATTGATCGGCGGCAGCATTCTTGATGCGTTCATCCGCGAGACCATCGAAGCGCAGGAATCTCAGGCGCAGCTTGCCGCCGTTCTGAAATCCACCGGCAACGCGGCCGGTTTCGCGCAGTCGCAGCTGAACGACATGGCAGGCGCCTTGTCTGC
>NZ_JAMQHN010000044.1 GCF_025993755.1 Thermomonas sp.
ACGACATCGTGCTCAACGCCGGCACCGAGCACGAACTGCGGCGGCCGTTCGAGATCTTCATCAACTCTAAGTCGATGGAACACTTCCAGTGGATCGTCGCGCTCACCCGGATCATGTCCGCGGTGTTCCGCAAGGGCGGCGACGTCACGTTCATCGTTGACGAGATGAAGGCGGTGTTCGACCCGCGCGGCGGCTACTTCAAGGCCGGCGGCGTGTACATGCCGTCGCTGGTCGCCGAACTGGGCAGCATCATCGAGGACCACCTCAAGTCGATCGGCCTGCTCCACGACCCCGACATGAGCGATGCCCAGCGCGCCCTGATCGCCGAGAAGCGCCGCGCCTACGAGGCCCGCTCAAAAAAAAACGCTGAAATAAGCACCGCCGGGGAAATGGGCGGCGCGATGGTCGATGCGGAAGAAGCCGAAACGGCGATGGACAACGAAACCATCGCCGTCACCGGCGACGGCACCAGCTTCCCGCCCTCCGCCAGCATGTGCCACAAATGCAGCACCAAGGCGCTGGTGTTGATGGACGGCTGCGCCACCTGCCTGAACTGCGGCTACAGCAAGTGCGGCTGACGCCCGGCGGGTAAGCCCGCTGCCCCACAGCCGCCACGCGGCCATCTTCCCCGGACGTCCGGGCGGTGGCCGCTTCCTTTTGCGCGATCCATGGCCTCCGCCGGGATTCCGTCATGTCCGGTATGGGGCCGGTCCTTCGCATACATCGATCACGCCGGCTGTCCGCCGGAACTTTCGATGAACGAGGGAATCACCATGCCGTATCCGAAGTCTCGCCGCCAGCGCCGTCTGGCCCTTTCCGCCTTGAGCCTGGCCCTGCTGGCCGCGTTGTCATTGCCCGCATTCGCCGCGGACCCGGCCTGCCAGGATCCCGGCGGTGCATACACCGGGGCGTCGACCGACCAGGGCAACGAGAATGGCACCGACAACACCACCTGCCATCCCGAAACCAGCGCCTTTGGCGAGCACAACAATGCCAGCGGTGCCTACAGCAGCGCGTTCGGTACCTGGAACTTTGCGCGTGGCGATTACAGCAGTGCCTTCGGCTACTTCAGCAACGCCTATGGAATGGGCAGCAGCGTCTTCGGTTTCAGCGGCAATGCCAGTGGCAAGGGCAGTCTGGTGGTGTCGGGCTGGTGGGACTCCGACGGCGATGGCCACTACTTTGGCCCCTTCGAGTCCAGCAGCGCCTACGCTGCCAGCAGCGTGGCCGTGGGTGCAGGCGTGACCGCACGCAGCGCTTCCAGCGTGGCGATCGGCGTGGGCAGCGTTACCGGTGGCGTGTACTCGGGAACCGGATATACCGGCATCAACAGCCTGGCCGTGGGAACCTGGTACGACGCCAACTACAACGGCGTGTTCGATGCCGCGACCGATGCGGTCAACCGGGCAGAGGCCGACTTCAGCAGCGCCATCGGCGTGGGCAATCTCGCAAGCAATACCAGTGCCACGGCGGTAGGCACGCTCAACACGGCCTCCGGCCCCTACTCCACCGCGATCGGCAACGGCAACACCGCCAGCGACAAGTACGAGGTGGCGGTCGGCGTGGACAATGCGAGCAGTGGCCTTGCGTCCATCGCCATCGGACAGCTCAACACGGCGAGCGGCAGCTACGCCATCGCCATCGGCAGTGAAAACCAGGCGGGTGGCAATGGCAGCACCGCCATCGGCTATCAGGCGGTTGCCGACGAGGACGGCGTGGTGTCGTTCGGCCATGCGGCGACGGATCTGGACATCACCGGAATTGCCTATGGCAGTGACCTCAATACCCGCCTGATCCACGTGGCCGAGGGCATCAACGGCTGGGATGCGGTGAACATGAACCAGCTGGGTGCACTGGTGAGTTGGATGGGCGGTGGGGCTGCCATCATCGGCGGCGTGTTCACCGCGCCGACCTTCACCATCCAGGGCGTCGCCTATTCCGACGTGGCCTCGGCGTTCGCCGCCGTCGACAGCCAGCTCACAACGCTGGCCGGAAGCGTGGGTACGCCGGGGCCGCAAGGTCCGCAAGGCCCGACCGGGCCACAGGGGCCGACGGGACCGCAGGGCCCGACCGGTCCGCAGGGGCCGACAGGGCCGCAAGGTCCGACCGGTCCGCAGGGCCCGACGGGTCCGCAGGGCCCGGCCGGGCCGGCCGCCGACATGACCCAGGTGGCGCAGATGGTCCAGAATGGCGATGCAGCCACGCTGGCCTCCGCCAACGCCCATGCCGATGCTGGCGACGCCGCCACCTTGTCCAGCGCCCGCGCCTACACCGACCAGCGCTTCACCGCCTGGAACGACACCTTCAGCCAGTACCAGCAGCAGGTGGACGCACGCTTCGCCCACACCGACCAGCGCATTGACCGCATCGGCGCGATGGGCACGGCGATGACCCAGATGGCGGTCAACGCGGCGATGAGCAACAGCCCGCGCGGCCGCATCGCGATCGGCGTGGGTGCGCAGGGCGGCCAAGGCGCGGTGTCGATCGGCTACGGCCGGCGCCTCGGCGACCGCGGTTCGTTCTCGCTGGGCGCCAGCTTCGCCCACGGTGAAACCAGCGTCGGCGGTGGCTTCGGCATCGACCTGTACATCCGGATCGAATGTCGTTGAACGAAGCGGCGCGAACCCGCGCCGCTTCGTTATCTGTGGACCGCGCAGCTGATGCGCTGCGCATTGCCACCGCAGGCCGAGGCGGGCCGACGCGCGCAGCAGGTAAAATGGCGGCCCCGCGCCCAAAAGCCACGCCCATGACCGCCCCGCCCCCCTGCCCAAAGTGCCATTCCGAATTCGCCTACGAAGACGGTGGCCTGCATGTCTGCCCCGAATGCGCACACGAGTGGTCGCCGGAGGCCGACGCCGCGGCGGAGGCCGAGACCGCACGGGTCGTCAAGGACGCCGTCGGCAACGTGCTGCAGGACGGCGATACCGTCACCGTCATCAAGGACCTGAAGGTGAAGGGGTCGTCGCTGGTGGTGAAAGTCGGCACCAAGGTACGCAACATCCGCCTGGTGGACGGCGATCACGACATCGATTGCAGGATCGACGGCATCGGCCCGATGGGGTTGAAGTCGGAGTTCGTGAAGAAGGCCTGAGCGCACGCAATCCGGATCGCGCCATCCCGTCGACCGCCTACACCACCATCGCCGCATGCAGCGGCGCGATTCCGTTCCAGCGGGCGCGGCCGTCGAGAAAGGCCAGCTCCAGCAACACGCCGGCGCCAACGACGTGCGCCTCCATCCGCTGCGCCAGCGCATGCGCGGCCAGCAGGGTGCCGCCGGTCGCCAGCACATCATCCACCAGCAGCACCCGCGCCCCGGGCGCCAGCGCACCGGCCTGCGCCTCCAGCGCATCGGTGCCGTATTCCAGCGCGTAGCGCTGTTCCAGCGTGGCGCCCGGGAGCTTGCCGGGCTTGCGCAGCGGCACGAGGCCGCAGCCCAACTCGCGGGCCAGCGGAGCGCCGAGCAGGAAGCCGCGCGCCTCGATGCACACGATCGCATCGATGGGCAGATCGCGCCAGGGCCGGGCCATCGCCACGATGGCATCGGTGAACGCCTCCGCATCCGCCAGCACCGGCATGATGTCCTTGAACACGATGCCGGGCTTGGGAAAATCGGGAACGTCGCGGACCTTCTGGCTCCAGTCTGGCATGTCATGCTCCGTCGCGGATTCGTCGGTCGCTGTGTCCAGAATGCTGGCAGGCCAGCTCGCCACGGTGAGGCACGCATTTGCAAAGCACCATCCCCCGAGACGCCTGTTTCAAGCGGCGTCTCGGGACACTGGCCGCAGCGTGCTCACCTTGCCGTGAACGCCTGCTCCATCGCCTGCCTGTCGAACCATTCGCTGTCGCCCTCGCCCCTCGCGTAGCGGTACAGCGCCGCCGAGTAGATGCCCGACAGCGCCGAGTGGGCCAGGCCGGTCAGTACCAGGGCCAGGACGAACAGCGCCGCCACGGTCCCGGCGAACATCGCGCTGCCGGTCATGGCGGCGGCAATGATCAGCAGCACGCCGACGAAAATCAGCGCACCGAAGATCAGGCCGAAGGCGATGCCCACGCCGCCCTGGCCGATCAGGTTCTCGCCCCAGGTCTTCTTCAGAAGCTCGGCGCTTTCCTTCACGGCGTCCAGCGGGCCGATGTTGTTCGACACCAGCACCGGCACCACCAGAAAGGTGGCCACGGTCCAGGCCAGCCCCAGGAAACCGGTCACCACCCGGCCGAGGAAGCCGGCGCGTTCCTGGGCCGCGCGCAAGAGCATGCCCACGGTCGCCGCGATGGCGGCGTAGCCGAGGATCGGCACGATCTTTCCGGCCGCGATGCGCAGGCCGTCGCCCAGGGTCGGGTCGCCGCCGTCGAGCCGGATCATCGCCGCGCCCACCAGGGCAGAGTTGAAGAAGAAGATGACGAAATACTGCGCGAGGTAGAACAGGAACGCGAGCACGTAGACTCCCGCCTGCATGCCCTTGCCGTCGTGCAGCCCGTCCAGGGCGCCCATTCCGAACATCGGCAGCAGGAAGGCGGCAGCAACGATCACCGTGCAGACCGCCGACAGCAGCGGGAACATCAGCAGTTCCTTGTCCTGCGACAGCACGCCGGCGCTGGCCTTGAACAGGGCCCAGCTGCGCGAGAAACGGTTGGCCATGGCGGACTCCGTGGTGGCCGTGGGGTGGTTTGGAGTATGCCGCAGGCGGCCGCTGCCGTCGCACCGCCGGCGACGAACGGCGCAGGCTGCGCCGACGGGCGGAACGGGCAGGTACCCGCGATCCGCGGGGTCAAGGGCCGCCGCCGGTTGGCGACACGCCCCGGCGCCTTCGGCGTCCCGGCGCGCCGAAGGTGGCACGCCAGAATTGCCCGCACAGGCAGCCAAAATAGAGCAACAGCCCGCCGGTGGCGATCCAGAATCCGTAGCGGGTCGTGGTGGTGAAGATCATCATTCCGAAGAGGGTGCCGGCGGTCAGCGGGCACAGCAGGAATTCGACGACCAGGACGAGGCGGGTGCGGAAGCGCGGGGGCGCGAGCAGCGCCCCGATCTGTACCAGCAGCGGCCAGGTGAAGGCGGCCAGGATCAGCAGGCCGCCGCCGCTGCCGTCGACCTCCCGCCAGGGAACCCGGTCGCTGTGGTGCGTCACGGTGATGTCCGACCCGGTGCCGGGGGCGGGCTCGGTGGTGTCGTAGGAGCATCGCGCCAGCGGCAGGAACAGGCTGGCCAGCAGCAGCAGCGCGGCGATGCGCTTGCAAAGTGGGAGCAGTCGTTCCACCGGCGGCTGCCTCCTGTGGCGGGCTGTGCCCGATTCTGCCTCAAATGGCGGGAATGGCGCAGGTCGCATGCCTTAGAATGGCCACGATGGATGCACCACGCGCTTGCACCGGCATCGCCCTGGTCGGCTTCGATGCCGACGACACCCTGTGGCGCAGCCAGGATTATTTCGACGACGCGCAGGCACAGTACGAGCGCATCCTCGCCGGCTACGTGGATCTGGACGACGTCGGCCAGCGCCTGTACGCCTATGAAGAGCGCAACATCGCGTTCTTTGGCTACGGCGCCAAGGGCATGGCGCTGTCGATGGTCGAGGCGGCGGTGGACATCACCGGCGCGAGCATCAGCGCCCAGGACATCGGCCGCATCGTCGGCCTCGCCAAGGCGCTGCTGCGGCATCCGGTCGAACTGCTCGACGGCGTGCGCGAGGCGGTGGCAGCGGTGGCGAACGAGTATCCGGTGGTGCTCATCACCAAGGGCGACCTGTTCCACCAAGAGGCCAAGGTGCGCGAATCCGGCCTGGCCCGACTGTTTCGGCGCATCGAGATCGTCAGCGAGAAGGACCCGGCGACCTATGCGCGGCTGCTGGAGGAATTCGGCGTGCCGGCGCAGCGCTTCCTGATGGTCGGCAATTCGCTGCGCTCGGACATCGTCCCGGTGCTGGAGCTGGGCGGCTGGGGCGTGCACGTGCCCTACCACCGCACCTGGCAGCACGAGGCGACGGCCACACTCGACGGCGGCGCCGAGCGCATGCGCACGGTGCCGGACATCGGCGCGCTGGCCGCCGCAGTGCGCGAACTCGACGCGCTGGCGGCGGCGTGAACGTCGCATCCTGAAATCCCCATTCCCTTCATTCCCTTTCAACCGAGGAGACGCGCGTGATCGATCTGAGCGGACGGGTTGCACTCATCACCGGCGCCGGCGGCGGGCTGGGGCGCGCGCATGCGCTGCTGCTGGCCGGTCGCGGCGCGACGGTGGTGGTCAACGATCTCAGCGACGCCGCCGATGCGGTGGTCGCGGAGATCGTCGCGGCCGGCGGCAAGGCGCGCGCGGCCAAGTGCTCGGTGGCCGACGCCGGCGCGGTGCAGGCGATGGTCGACGGCATCCTGTCCGGGTTCGGCCATCTGGACATCCTCGTCAACAACGCCGGCATCCTGCGCGACAAGAGCTTCGGCAAGATGGCGCTGGACGACTTCCGCCTCGTGATCGATGTCCACCTGATGGGCGCGGCCAACTGCACCAAGGCGGCGTGGAACGCGATGCGCGAGCAGGGCTACGGTCGCATCGTCATGACCACCTCCTGCAGCGGGTTGTACGGCAACTTCGGGCAGGCCAACTACGCCGCCGCCAAGATGGGGCTGGTCGGGCTGATGCATACGCTGGGGATCGAAGGCGAAAAGCACGACATCCGCGTCAACTGCCTCGCGCCCACCGGCGCGACGCGGATGATGGAAGGCATCCTGCCGCCGGAGCAGCTGTCGAAGTTCAAGCCGGAGCTGGTCAGCCCCGCGGTGCTGGCGCTGGTGTGCGACGCCGCGCCCAACCGCGCCATCCTCAGCGCCGGCGCCGGCAGCTTCGAGCTGGTGCAGCTGACGATGACGCAGGGCATCGCGCTGGGCGAAGGGGCGACGGCGGAGGCCATCCTCGAACAGTGGCAGGCGCTGTCCGACCGCAGCGACGCGCTGGTGCCGGCAACCGGGTTCGATCAGGCCCGCCACGAG
>NZ_JAMQHN010000045.1 GCF_025993755.1 Thermomonas sp.
AAGGGCACGGCCAGCAGCGTGGCGATCGGCCAGTCCAGGTGCAGTCCGTAGTGCAGGGCGGCGGCCAGGGCCGCGGTGGTCACGAACACGCCCAGTGTGGCGGCGGCAAAGGTGGCGAGCAGGAACTTGCGCCGCCCGGGCTTGAGGTTCAGGTCCAGGCCGCCCTCGAGCACGATCAGGATCAGACCGATCGTGCCCAGCACCGGCAGCAACCCGGGCGGCAGCAGCACGGTGGCGTCGCTCGCGTCGGTGACCTCGCGCAGCAGCAGGCCCGCGAGCAGCAGGAAGACCACCGACGGGAAGCGCAGCACGCGCCCGAGGTGGGAAAACCAGTACGACGCCAGCACGGCGACGCTGATGGCGATCATCAGGGCTTCGGTTCCCATCGCCGGCCCTTCAGTGCAAGGCCTGGTTGCGCGCGAGCACGAACTCCGGCACCGGCGCCTCGAAGGGATGCGCCTGCTCGGTCATGCAGAAGAAGGTGCCGCGCATCGTGCCGCGTGGGGTCGCGATGCGGGTCCAGCTGGAATATTCGAAATGTTCGCCGGGTGCCAGCACCGGCTGCTGGCCGACCACGGCCAGGC
Source organism: Thermomonas sp. (assembly GCF_025993755.1). Classification (GTDB taxonomy): domain Bacteria; phylum Pseudomonadota; class Gammaproteobacteria; order Xanthomonadales; family Xanthomonadaceae; genus Thermomonas. The sequence continues at coordinate 585 of NZ_JAMQHN010000045.1, forward strand.
CGCGCACGTCCTCGCGATGGCCGGCGGCGTCGGTGACGACCCAGTGGCGCGCGACGAGTTGCGCCCGCACGTCCCCGGTGTTGAGGACCGTGACCGTGTACGCGAAGGCAAAGGGGCCGTCGGGCAGGCTACTCTGTTCGGGCAGGTACTGCACGCGCACCTTGCAGCGGAACTCGGGGCGGCTCAATGGAGCACCGCCGGTCCGTGGCGCAGGCTGCGCGGCAGCCGGGCGCGGGCACACGAACAAAGCAAGATCGGAAGGCGGTTCATGGCGCGGATTCTAGAATCCGCGCCATGAGCACCTACCGCATCGCCCCTTCGATCCTCTCGGCCGACTTTGCGCGGCTCGGCGACGAGGTACGCCGGGTGGTGGAGGCGGGCGCCGACTGGATCCATTTCGACGTGATGGACAACCACTATGTGCCCAACCTCAGCTTCGGGCCGATGGTCTGCCAGGCGCTGCGCCCGCACACCACCGCACCGATCGACGTGCACCTGATGGTGCAGCCGGTGGATGCGCTGGCCCTGGCCTTCTGCGCGGCCGGTGCCGACCTCGTCAGCTTCCATCCGGACGCCAGCACACATGTCGACCGCACGCTGCAGCTCATCAAGGGCAAGGGCAAGCAGGCCGGGCTGGTCTTCAACCCGGCGACGCCGCTGGACGTGCTGGACTGGGTGATCGACAAGGTCGACCTGGTGCTGATCATGAGCGTGAACCCGGGTTTCGGCGGCCAGAGCTTCATCGATTCGGCGCTGCGCAAGGTCGAACGGGCGCGCGGGCTGATCGAACGGACGGGCCGCGACATCCGGCTCGAGGTCGACGGCGGCATCAAGGTCGACAACATCCGCCGCGTCGCCGACGCGGGCGCCGACACCTTCGTCGCCGGCAGTGCGATCTTCGGCCAGGCGGACTACAAGGCCGTGATCGACGCGATGCGCGCCGAACTGGCAGGCTGAGCTCAGCCGATGAAACTTCAGCTGGCGAAGAACTCGCTCTTTGCGATCCTGCTGCGCTCGCCGGCCTGGGTC
>NZ_JAMQHN010000046.1 GCF_025993755.1 Thermomonas sp.
CCGATGAGGACTCAAACCGCCCCCGAGCTGCAGATTTTGCGCTGGTTCAACACGCCCGCGCCGCTGTCGCTGGCTGCGCTGCGCGGCCGGGTAGTGCTGGTTGAGGCGTTCCAGATGCTCTGTCCCGGCTGTGTCTCGCACGGGCTGCCGCAGGCGCAGCGGGTGCGGCAGCTGTTCGCGCGCGAAGACGTGGAGGTGATCGGCCTGCACGCCGTGTTCGAACACCATGCGGCGATGACGCCGGTAGCGCTGGAGGCGTTCCTGCACGAATACCGGATCGGCTTCCCGGTGGGCGTGGATGCGCCGTCCGAGACCGGCCCGATCCCGCGCACCATGGCCGCCTACGGCATGCGCGGCACCCCCACGCTGCTGCTGGTCGACCGCGCCGGCCGCCTGCGTCAGCATCACTTCGGCCAGGTGGACGACCTGGCGCTGGGCGCGCAGATCGCGCAGCTGATCGGCGAGGCACCGCCGGCCAGCGCCAGCGGAGCGGCCTGCAGCGTGGACGGCAGCTGCGGCTGACGGCTCAGCCGTCCAGCGCTTCCCAGCGCGCGTAGGCGGCGTCCAGTTCGGCCTGCTGCGCGGCCAGTTCCGCATTCGCGCGCTGCTGGGCGGCGGCGTCCTGCCGGTAGAACGCCGGGTCCTGCATGGCGGCGCTGCGCGCGGCGATGTCGGTTTCCAGCTGTTCGATCTTCGCGGGCAGCAGCTCCAGTTCGCGCTGGTCCTTGTAGCTGAGTTTCTTTTTCGCCGAAGCCGGCGCTGCGGCGGGCGGCACCGAGGCAGCGGAGGCCGCGACGGGCGGGGCCGCGGCCGGGGTCGTCGCGGTGGCGGGTGCCGGCCGCTGCCGCAGCCAGTCGGTGTAGCCGCCGACGTAGTCGCCCAGCCGGCCGTCGCCTTCCAGCGCCAGCGTGCCGGTGACGACGTTGTCGAGGAAGTCGCGGTCGTGGCTGACCAGCAGCAGCGTGCCGCTGTAGTCCAGCAGCAATTCCTCCAGCAGCTCCAGCGTTTCCACGTCGAGATCGTTGGTCGGTTCGTCCATCACCAGCAGGTTGGAGGGCTGCGCGAACAGCCGCGCCAGCAGCAGGCGGTTGCGCTCGCCGCCGGACAGGCGAGTGATCGGCGCGCGCGCGCGCTCCGGCGAGAACAGGAATTCCTGCAGGTAGCCGATGGCGTGCTTGCGGCTGCCGTTGATCTCCACGAAATCGCGCCCGCCGGCCACGTTCTCCAGCGCATTGCGCGATTCGTCGAGCTGGCTGCGGTGCTGGTCGAAATAGGCGATCTGCAGGTTCGTGCCCAGCGCCACCTTGCCGGCGTCGGGCGTCAGTTCGCCCAGCAGGAGCTTCAGCAGCGTGGATTTGCCGGCGCCGTTCGGGCCGATGATGCCGACGCGGTCGCCGCGCAGGATCGTGGCCGAGGCGTCGCGCAGGATGACCTTGTCGCCGAACGCCTGCGACACGCCCTCCATCTCGATGACCTTCTTCCCCGACGCCTGCGCGGCGGCGGCCTCCATCTTCACCTTGCCGGTCAGCTCGCGGCGTTCGGCGCGTTCGCGGCGCATCGCCTTGAGCGCGGTGACGCGGCCTTCGTTGCGGGTGCGGCGGGCCTTGATGCCCTGCCGGATCCACACTTCCTCCTGCGCCAGCAATTTGTCGAAGCGCGCGTTCTCCTGCGCTTCGGCGTGCAGGCGCTCCTCGCGGCGGCGCAGGTAGTTGTCGTAGTCGCCGGGCCAGCTGGTGAGCTGGCCGCGGTCGATTTCGACGATGCGGGTGGCAAGCTGGCGCAGGAAGCTGCGGTCGTGGGTGACGAAGACGATGCTGCCGGAGAACGACTTGAGGAAGCCCTCCAGCCAGTCGATCGCCTCAATGTCCAGATGGTTGGTGGGTTCGTCCAGCAGCAGGATGTCGGGGTTGCGCACCAGTGCCTGCGCCAGCAGAACGCGCCGCTTCATGCCGCCGGAGAGCGCGGAAAATTCGCTGTCGGCGGGCAGCTCCAGTCGTTCCAATACCTGTGTCACACGCCGGTCCAGATCCCAGCCGTGCTGCGCTTCGATCTGCGCCTGCGCCGCCGCCATCGCAGCCATGTCGCCGTCGTGCACGGCGTGGTGGAAGCGCACCAACAGCGCGCCAAGATCGCCCAGTCCCTCAGCCACCACGTCGAACACGCTGCCTTCAGTGGCCTGCGGCACTTCCTGCGCCATCCGCGCCACCACCACGCCGTTCTGCACGCGCAGCTCGCCGTCGTCGGGCTTGATGTCGCCGGCCATCAGCCGCATCAGGGTGGACTTGCCGGCACCGTTGCGGCCAACGATGCAGACGCGTTCGCCCGGTTCGATGCTCAGGTTGACCTGTTCGAGCAGCAGCGGGCCGCCGACGCTGTAGTCGGCGTTCTGGAATTGGAGAAGGGGCATATGCGCATTTTATCGGGTGACGGCGCTGCCTTTGCGACGCCGTCACGGCGGGCATGCACACTGTGGCCTCCCGGAGCGGATTCGATGCCCATGAACGCAGACCCGATGGCACCAGAACTGCAGGCGTTGCGCTGATTCAACGCGCCCACCCCGCCGACGCTGGACGCGCTGCGCGGCAAGGTGGTGGTGATCGAGGCGTTCCAGATGCTGTGCCCCGGCTGTGTCTCGCACGGACTTCCGCAGGCGCAGCGGGTGCGGCGGCTGTTCGCCGAAGAACAAGTGGCGGTGCTGGGCCTGCATACGGTGTTTGAGCACCACGCGGCGATGACCGAGGTGGCGCTGGAGGCCTTCCTGCACGAGTACCGGATTGATTTTCCGGTGGGTGTGGACGCGCCGTCTGACGCGGGGCCGATCCCGCGCACGATGGCCGCTTATGGCATGCGCGGCACACCGACGCTGCTGCTGATCGACAAGCAAGGGCGGCTGCGCCGGCAGTTCTTCGGTCAGGTGGAAGATCTGGTGCTGGGCGCCGAGATTGCGGTGCTGCTGGGGGAGGCGGGGTAGTTTTACGGGTTGCGGCACTTTCGCGGCATTCCGGAGGGCCTGCCCTTTGCGCGAATGTCTCCCGGCATCGACCTTCGGTTGCTGCCTCCTCCTTGATTTCGCGCAATGGGCGGGTCTGACGGGAGCCGGGTATGGTTGGGCATTGCGGAATATGGGCGTAGGAAAACTGCGTTTCCGATGCGGGTTCTTAGCTGCCTGCCGCATGCTCAGTGGCAGCCCTTGACGGGATGGGGTTCGCAGCGAAATCAAGGAGGAGCCATCGGCACAAGCCGATGGCGGAGGGCATTCGCTGCGAACCCCATCCCGGCAAGGGTGGCGGAGACCAAAAACAACGGGCCGCATCGCTGCGGCCCGTCGGTGTCGCGCTGTCGCCCTGATGCGGCTTACTTCAGCTTCGCCGCCTTCTTCAGCGCCTCGGCCTTGTCGGTCTTTTCCCACGAGAAGGCGGTGGCGGTCTGCTTCTTGCCGGCGCCGTCGGTGTAGCTGACCTGCTTGGGCTTGCGACCGAAGTGGCCGTAGCTGGCAGTGGGCTGGTAGATCGGGTGCAGCAGGTCGAGCATGCGCGAGATGGCGTACGGACGCAGGTCGAAGTGGGCGCGGATCAGCTTCTCGATCACGTCGTCGCCGACCTTGCCGGTGCCGAAGGTGGTCACCGAGATCGAGGTCGGCTGGGCCACGCCGATGGCGTAGCTGACCTGCACTTCGCACTTGTCGGCCAGGCCGGCGGCCACGATGTTCTTCGCCACGTAGCGCGCGGCGTAGGCGGCCGAGCGGTCGACCTTGGACGGGTCCTTGCCGGAGAACGCGCCGCCGCCGTGGCGGGCCATGCCGCCGTAGGTGTCGACGATGATCTTGCGCCCGGTCAGGCCGCAGTCGCCCACCGGGCCGCCGATCACGAACTTGCCGGTCGGGTTGATGTGGATCTTGCTCTTGGGCAGCGCGTCCAGCCACTTGGCCGGCAGCACCGGGGCGAGGATGTGGGTGCGCACCGCCTCGACCAGATCCTTGTGCTTGATGTCCGGATCGTGCTGGGTGGACAGCACCACGGCGTCGAGGCCGAGCACCTTGTGGCCGTCGTAGCGCAGCGTCACCTGCGACTTGGCGTCCGGGCGCAACCACTTCAGCTTGCCACTCTTGCGCACCTTGGCCTGCTGTTCCACCAGCCGGTGGCTGTAGTACAGCGGCGCAGGCATGTATTCCGGCGCCTCGTTGCAGGCGTAGCCGAACATCAGGCCCTGGTCGCCGGCGCCCTGATCCTCGGGCTTCTTGCGGTCCACGCCCTGGTTGATGTCGGGCGACTGCTTGCCGAGCATGTTGATGATGGCGCAGGTGTGGCCGTCGAAGCCGACGTTGGAATTGTCGTAGCCGATGTCGTTGATCACCTTGCGCGCCAGCGCCTCGATGTCCACCCACGCCGAGGTGGTGACTTCGCCGGCCACGATCGCCGCGCCGGTCTTCACCAGCGTTTCGCAGGCCACGCGGGCGTGCTTGTCCTGGGCAATGATCGCGTCCAGCACCGCATCGGAGATCTGGTCTGCGACCTTGTCCGGATGGCCTTCGGACACCGATTCGGAGGTGAACAGGTAGCTCGACATCGCTTTATATCCTTGTATTCGGATGGAAAGATGGGCGCGCATGATACCGTCATCCGCGCCGGCGTGCATCATGCGCCCATTCACCCACGATTGCCCGAGGCGGGGCTGCGGTTAGCATCGCGGCATGGATTCCATCACCCATCTGTTTTATGGCGGCGTGATTGCCGCCGCCATCGCCCCGCGTGCGCACCGGCGCGCGGCCCTGCTGGCGGGCGCGGCGATCAACACGCTGCCCGATCTCGACGTGATTCCGCTGTTGCTGCTTTCCGATGATCCGGTCCAGAGGATGACCTGGCACCGCGCCGCGACTCATTCGTGGCTGGTGCTGCCGTTCGTGGCCTGGGCGCTGTGGGCGTTCTTCCGCCGCCGTGGCGGGCGGGTGGCGCAGGCGCCGCGGCGCTGGTGGTGGGCGATCTTCGTTTGCATGATGGCGCATCCGCTGCTGGATTCCTTCACCGTCTACGGCACCCAACTGCTGTGGCCGCTGCCGCTGCGACCGCTGATGTGGAGCAGCCTGTTCATCGTCGATCCGCTGTTTACCCTGCCGTGGCTGCTGGCGTTCGCGCTGGCGTTGGTCGCCGGCGCGCGGCGTTGGGGTACGCCGGTGCTGGCCTGCGGGATCGCGCTGGGCGTGGGCTATCTGGGCTGGTCGCTGGCGGCCAAGACGCTCATCGAACGGCAGGCGGGCGCCAGCCTTGCGCAGATGGGGTTGGCCGATGCGCCGCGTTTCTCGGTGCCGATGCCGCTGACGACCCTGCTGTGGCGCGAGGTGGCGATGACGCCGGACGGCTACGTCGAGGGCTTCCGCTCCTTGGTGGCCGATCGCGGGCCGATGGTCTTCGTGCCGCACCGCTGCGATCAGGCCGCGCTGGCGCAAACGCGCGCGCTGCCCGCGGTGCAGAGACTGGAATGGTTCACCCGCGGCTTCGTCTGCGCGCAGGCGCAGGATGACGTGCTGGTGCTGGACGATCTGCGGATGGGCAGCGAGGGCGACTACTTTTTCCGTTTCGCGGTGGCGCGTCGCTCCGGCGTCGGTTGGGTGTCGATGCCCCCGCAGCAGCTGCGTGGCGAGCCTGCCGATCCCGGCGTGCTCTGGGATGCGATCTGGGTGCGCATCTGGCGGCCGGCTCAGGCGGCGACGGGCAGCTCCGGCGTGACGCCCGCGGCCAGCGCGTCGAAATAATCGGCGGTCAGGCGCAGCTGCGCGTCGCTACTTTGCGCGAGGTTGACCACGGCGCGGAAAGCGGCGTTCTCGGGGCGATCCTTGGCGTACCAGCCGAGGTGCTTGCGGGCGATGCGCACGCCCGCTTCCTCTCCGTAGAAAGCGTGCAGGGCGCGCAGGTGCTCCAGCAGGATGCGCCCGACTTCGGCGGGCGTCGGTTCCGGGCGCAGGGCGCCGGTGGCCAGATAGTGGGCGATGGCGCCCGGCAGCCACGGCCGGCCCTGCGCGGCGCGGCCGATCATCACCGCGTCGGCCTGGGTGTGGCGAAGCACGAAGGCGGCCTTCTGCGGCGAGTCGATGTCGCCGTTGGCGATCACCGGGATGCGCAGGCGCGATTTCACTTCGGCGATGGTGTCGTATTCGGCGTGGCCGGCGTAGTGCTGGTCGCGGGTGCGGCCGTGGATCGCCAGCGCCCGGATCCCCGCACCCTCGGCGATGCGCGCGATCTCCAGCGCATTCCTGTGCGCGGCGTCCCAGCCGGTGCGGATCTTCAGCGTCACCGGCACGTCCACCGCGGCGACCACGGTGGCGACGATGCGGGCGACCCGCGGCGGGTCGCGCATCAGCGCGCTGCCGGCCAGAACGTTGCAGACCTTCTTCGCCGGGCAGCCAAGGTTGATGTCGATGATCTGCGCGCCGTGGTCGACGTTGAAGCGCGCTGCATCGGCCATGACGGACGGTTCGGTGCCGGCGATCTGAACGCTGACCGGCTCCGGTTCGCCGGCGTGGTCCATGCGGGTGCGCGACTTGGCGGTGTGCCAGAAGCGCGGGTCGGAGGTGGTCATTTCCGACACCGCCAGCCCGGCACCCAGTCGTTTGACCAGCAGCCGGAACGGCTTGTCGGTTACCCCCGCCATCGGCGCCAGGATCACTTCGGGGTCGATACGGTAGGGGCCGATCTGCATGCGCGCATTCTACGCAACGCGAAACGGCCGCAGCGCGGCCGTTCGCGGGGGGTCAGTCGGGGATTACTGCAGTAGCGAGCGCAGCATCCACGCGTACTTCTCGTGGGTCTGCAGGCGCTGGGTCAGCAGGTCTTCGGTCGGTGCGTCGTCGGCGTCGACGGCGACCTCCAGCGCGGCGCGCGCGGTGCGGCACACTGCCTCGTTGCCGTCCACCAGTTGCTGCACCATCTCGTGCCAGGCCGGCGGCGCGGTCATGCCGGGTTCTTCCCTGATCGAGGCCAGACGGGCGAATTCGGCGTAGCTGCCGGGGGCGTGGAAGCCCAGTGCGCGGATGCGCTCGGCGATCTCGTCCAGCGCGGTCCACTGTTCGGTGTACTGGGCCTCGAACATGGTGTGCAGGGTGTTGAACATCGGCCCCGTCACGTTCCAGTGGAAGTTGTGGGTCTTCAGGTACAGCGTGTAGCTGTCGGCAAGGAAGTGCGACAGCGCGCCGGCAATGGTGCCGCGGTCGCGCTCGCTGATGCCGATGTCGACCGCAGGCGCGCTGGCGGCAGGCGGCGTCTTGGCCTTTTTCGTGGATTTGGCGGGTTTGCTGTTGGCCATGTCGAACTCCTGTCCACATTGGAGGGGGGCAGCGGCGACAATACGCGGATTCCGCATCGACCTGAAATCGAAAGAACCGCTGCCAGCCATTCATGGGGCCGATCGACGCCAATCGCAAGCCTGCCGAGCGGGCCACGCCGCGCACCGCGCGCCGCGCCGTGGATGCGGCGCTGTGCCAGGATCGTGGCCGCCTGCTGGGGCTGCTGCGCAAGTGGCAGGCGCATCCGGAGGATGCCGCCCTGCGCGAGGCGTTCCAGTCCCGCCTGCAGGCGTCGGTGGCAGAGCGCGAACGCCGCGCCGCGCAGCTGCCCAAGGCGGAGGTCGTCGGGGAATTGCCGATCGCGGCCAAGGCCGAGGCCATCGTCGAATTGATCCGAAGGCATCAGGTCGTGGTGATCGCCGGCGAAACCGGCAGCGGCAAGACCACCCAGCTGCCGAAGATGTGCCTGGCGGCCGGGCGCGGCGCGGCGGGGATGATCGGCTGCACCCAGCCGCGGCGGCTGGCCGCGCGCGCGGTGGCCAAGCGGGTGGCCGAAGAGCTGCAGGTGCCGCTGGGCGGCGCGGTCGGCTATCAGGTGCGCTTCAACGATGCGGTCAGCGAGGCCACCGCGGTCAAGTTCATGACCGACGGCATCCTGCTGGCGGAAATCCAGACCGACCGCCGGCTGTCCAGGTACGACACCCTGATCATCGACGAGGCCCACGAGCGCAGCCTCAACATCGATTTCCTGCTGGGCTATCTGAAGCAGCTGCTGCCGCGCCGACCCGACCTCAAGCTGATCGTCACCTCGGCCACGATCGATACGGCGCGCTTCGCCGAGCACTTCGGCGGCGCGCCGGTGGTCGGCGTGGAAGGGCGCGGCTATCCGGTGGAAGTGCGTTATCGGCCGCTGGGTGAGCCGGCGCGTGCCGGCGGACAACTTGTCCGCCGCGCCGGCGAACGCCCGGCCACGGATGGCCGGGCAGGGCGACCCGAAGGCGTCGAGGTTTCGCCAAGGATGGCAGCGGAATCGTTGGAAGGAGCGGGCGAGCGCAGCGTCAGCGATGCCATCGTCGCCGTCTGTGACGAGATCCAACGCGAGAAGGGCCTGGGCGATGTCCTGATCTTCCTCCCCGGCGAGCGCGAGATCCGCGACGTGCATCGGGCGCTGGAATCGCGCAAATACCGCCACACCGAGGTACTGCCGCTGTATGCGCGACTGTCGGCCAAGGACCAGGATCGGGTGTTCCATCCGGGTTCGCAGCGGCGGATCGTGCTGGCCACCAATGTCGCCGAAACCTCGTTGACGGTGCCGCGCATCCACTACGTGATCGACCCCGGGCAGGCCCGGGTCAAGCGCTACAGCCCGCGCCAGAAGCTCGACCGCCTGCATGTCGAGGACATTTCGCAGGCCAGCGCCAACCAGCGCGCCGGCCGCTGCGGTCGCATCGCGCCGGGGGTGTGCTATCGGCTGTATTCGGAAGCCGATTTTGCCGCGCGCGCCGAGTTCACCGATCCGGAAATCCGCCGCGCGGCGTTGGCGGGCGTGATCCTGCGCATGCTGGCGCTGGGGCTGGGAGAGATCGAGAAATTCCCGTTCCTCGAGGCGCCCGACTCCAGAGCGATTGCCGATGGATGGCAGCAGCTGGCCGAGCTGGGCGCGATCGATGCGCGGCGCAAACTCACCGCGGTTGGCCGCGCGATGGCCAGGCTGCCGATCGACGTCAAGCTGGCGCGCATGCTGGTGGCCGCGCGCGGCCACGGCGTGCTGGACGACGTGCTGGTGATCGCCAGCTTCCTCGGCGTGCAGGATCCGCGCGAACGTCCGGCCGACGCCCGCGCCGCTGCCGATGCGGCGCACGCGCAGTTTGCCGATCCCAAGTCGGAATTCATCGGCATCCTCAAGCTGTGGCGGGCCTATCGCGAAGCCCACGAAGCGATGACCCAGTCGCAGCTGCGCAAGTGGGCTGACAAGCACTTCCTCGGCTTCCTGCGCCTGCGCGAATGGTGGGAGCTGCACCGTCAGTTGAAGCTGCAGTGCGAGGAAACGGGGTCAGGTTCACTTCCTGCGAAAACTGAACCTGACCCCGTTTCCTTCCACCGCGCCCTGCTCGCCGGCCTGCCCACCCAGATCGGCCACCGCGGTGACAAGGGGCTGTACGACGGCCCGCGCGGGCGCAAGTTCGCGCTGTTCCCCGGCTCGAAGCTGGCCAGCAAGCCGCCGCCGTGGCTGCTGTCGGCCAATCTGCTGGACACCGAAAAAGTCTGGGCGCTGACCAATGCCGCGATCGAGCCGGACTGGGTGATCGCCGAGCTGCCACATCTGCTCTCGCGCCGCCAACACGACCCGCACTGGTCGCGGGCGCAGGGGCGGGTGCTGGGCAGCGAGCAGATCAGTCTGTTCGGGCTGGTGCTGGCGCCGAAGAAGCCGGTGCACTACGGCGCGCTGTTTCCGGAGGAGAGCCGTGCGATCTTCGTGCGCGAGGCGCTGCTGACCGGCGAGATCAACACCCGCAGCGCGTTCGTCGCGCGCAACCTGCGCACGCTGGAACTGGCGAAACAGGAAGAGGCCAAGCAGCGCCGCGTCGGTCTGGTGGTGGACGAGGACTGGCAGGCGCGCTGGTATCTGGACCGGCTTCCTCCGCACGTTCACAACGCGCAGGCGCTGGATGCTTGGTACGGGAAACTGTCGAAGGACAGAAAGACCGCGCTGGAGTGGAGCCGCGACGAGCTGCTGGTGGCCGACCAGAGCGATGCCGCGCGCTTCCCGGCCTACTTGCCCTTGGGCGAGGCGCGGCTGGCCGTGCTCTACCGCTTCGAGCCGGGCGCGGTGGACGACGGCATGACCGTGGCGGTGCCGCTGCACCTACTTGGCGCGCTGGATCCGGCGCGGCTGTCGTGGCTGGCGCCGGGCTTCGTCGAGGACAAGGCGGCGGCGCTGATCAAGGCCCTGCCGAAGGCGCTGCGGCGCAACTTCGTTCCGGCTCCGGACTTTGCCCGCGCCTTTGCCGAGGCCTATCCGCAGCCGGAGGCAGACAGCATCGAGGGCGCGCTGGCGCGTTTCCTGCAAAAACTCTCTGGCGTGGCGGTGGCGGCGACCGATTTCGACGCGGCGGCGCTGGAGCCGCATCTGTGCGCCAATCTGCGCCTGCTCGACGGCAAGGCGGTGCTGGCTGAATCACGCGATCTCGCCGACTTGCGCGCCCGCTTCGGCCGACGCGCCGCCGATGCGTTCGCCCGCCACGCCGCGCAGGGCATGGCGCAGGCGGGCCTGACCGACTTTCCGTCGCACCCCGTTCCCGTCAGCGTGCCCGGTGCCGGCGGCGTGCCCGCCTATCCCGCCTTGCAGGACGACGGCGACAGTGCCTCCCTGGCGCTGCACGCCGATCGCGAACTCGCCGAGCGCCTGCACCCGCAGGGCGTGCGCCGACTGCTGGCGATTGCGCTCGCGGACAAGTGCCGGCAGGCGCGCAAGCAGCTGCCGATCCAGCCCAAGCTGTCGCTGCTGTACGCGGCGATCGAATCGAATGCGCCGCGCAAGGATGGCCTGAAGGACGCCGACCGCCTGCGCGCCGATCTGGTCGACGGCGCGTTCGCGACGCTGACCGCCGACGACCTGCTGCAGGTGCGCGCCGCCGACGCCTTCACGGCGCGCCGCGACGCCATCGGCCGGGCCCTGTTCGGCGAGGCGATGGCCCGCCTCGCGCAGGCAGAGGCCATCCTCACGCAGGTGGCCGAGGTGCGGGCCAGGCTGGAGTCGACATTGATCGGCTGGGCGCGCGCCAATCTCGACGACATGCGCGCCCAGCTCGACGCGCTGGTCGCGCCCGGCTTCCTGCGCAGCACGCCGGCCGACGCGCTGGCCGACTACCCGCGCTGGTTGAAGGCACTCGGCCTGCGCGCCGAACGCGCCCAGCGCGATCCGGTCAGGGACCAGGCGCGGATGCTGGAACTCAAACCCTTCGTCGATGCGCTGGCGGCCGCCGATCCGCGCGACCCGGATGCCCGGGCGCTGCGCTGGGAATTGGAGGAGCTGCGGGTGCAGCTGTTCGCGCAGGAACTTGCCGTCAAGGGTCGCGTTTCCCTCAAACGCCTCGGCGACCGCCTCCAGCGCCTGCATCCCGCCTGACGCCGCACTTCCCGTCGCCACGATCACTGGCCCGCCACGCGCGGCCCGGCTACTGTAGAGCGCATGCACGCGGCCGCGATCCCCACAGCCATCCGCTATGACGACGCCTTGGCGCGCCTGCCGGAAGGCGCGCTGCCGGTCGCGCTGGCGCAGCTGTGGCTGGGCCAGGCGCAGTCCGGTGCGGCGATGCGCGACCGTCCCGAGGTGCTGGTCGATACCCTCGCCATCCTGTCCACGCTCAACGCCGATGCCGAGGTGCTGGCCGCGACGCTGCTGGATGCGCTGATGGATGTTGGCAGGCACGCGCAGGAGGCCGGCGTCGCGGTGCCGGAACGGCTGCAGGCGCTGCTGGAGGGCCAGCGCGCGGCCAGCCGGGTGTGGGCGCTGCACCGCAGCCACGGCAGCGGGCGCAACCCCGAAGGCATGCGCCGCTTGCTGCTGGCGCTGGTGCGCGACCTGCGGGTGGTCCCCATCGTGCTGGCACGCCAGCTCTCGCGGCTGCGCGCGGCGTGGCGGCTGCCGGTTGGCGAGCAGCAGGCGCTGGCGCGACTGACCCGCGACATCCACGCACCGCTGGCCAATCGGCTGGGCATCGGCCAGCTGAAGTGGGAGCTGGAGGATCTCGCCTTCCGCATCCTGCAGCCCGCCGATTACCTGCACATCGCGCGTTCGCTGGACGATAACCGCACGGGCCGCGAGCGCTACATCGAGCGGGTCAAGGCGCGCCTGCGCGACGCGCTGGCCGCGCAGGGGATCGATGCCGATATCGCCGGTCGCCCCAAGCACATCTACAGCATCTGGAAGAAGATGCGGCGCAAGGCGCTGCCGATCGAGGAACTCTACGATCTGCGCGCCCTGCGCGTGCTGGTCGACGACGTGGCCGCCTGCTACGCCGTGCTCGGTCTGGTGCACGCGCTGTGGGTGCCGATCCCCAGCGAGTTCGACGACTACATCGCAAGGCCCAAGCCCAACGGCTACCGTTCGCTGCATACCGCGGTGATCGGGCCGGAAGGCAAGACCGTCGAAGTCCAGATCCGCACCCGCGAGATGCACGCGCAGTCGGAGCTGGGCGTGGCCGCGCACTGGCGCTACAAGGAGGGCGGCAGCGCGGCGAGCGCGGCGATGGACAAGCGCATCGCCTGGATGCGCGGGCTGCTGGAACAGGCCGCCGAGGCCGCGCGCGAGGGCGAGGCGGCGCCGCTGCAGGGGGTGGACAGCGATCTGGTCGAGGACCGGGTGTACGCGCTGACGCCCAAGGGCGAGGTGATCGATCTGCCGCAGGGCGGCACCGTGCTGGATTTCGCCTACCAGGTCCACACCATGGTCGGGCACCGCTGCCGCGGAGCCAAGGTCGATGGCCGGATCGTGCCCTTGACCTACGCGCTGCACACCGGCGAGCGGGTCGAGATCCTCACCGGCAAGGCGCCAGATCCCAGCCGCGACTGGCTGGTGGCCAGCAATGGCTTCCTCGCCAGCAGCCGCTCGCGCGAGAAGGTGCGCTCGTGGTTCAACAAGCTCGACCGCGCGCGCAACCTGCAAGCCGGGCGCGAGCTGCTCGACCACGACCTGCGCCGGATGGGCCTGCTGCACGCCGACCTGACGCCGGTGCTGGCGCGCTTCAATGCTCCGAGCGTCGATGACCTGCTGGTGGCGATCGCGCTGGGCGACGTCGGGCCGGGGGCGGTCGGTCGCGCCCTGCTGGAACTGGAACGCGCGGCGCAAACGCCGGAGCCGTCCCCCGCGCCGGCAGCGCCTGCAGGGCTGGACGCCGCCAGCCGCAGCAGCGGCGGCACCGTCACCGTGCAGGGCGTCGACAACCTGCTGGCGCAGGTGGCGCGCTGCTGCCAGCCGCTGCCGGGCGAGCCGATCGTCGGCTACCTCACCCGTTCGCGCGGGGTCAGCGTCCATCGTCCCGACTGCGCGGCCTTCAATCGACTGGTGGCGAAGGAGCCGGCGCGTGCGCTGCCGGTGGATTGGGGCGCACGACAGGGCGGGCAGGCGGTCGCGCTGCGGATCGACGCCATCGACCGCAAGGCCCTGCTCAAGGACATCACCACCCTGGTCGCCCAGCTCGGCGTGCACGTGCTGAGCCTGCATTCGGAGCAGCAGCGCGGCGGTTACGGCCGCGTGCGGGTGGCGCTGCACGTGCGGGTGGCGGATTTCGGCCAGCTGGCGCTGCTGCTGGCGCGGCTGGAGTCGTTGCCCGGCGTGCGTTCGGCGCGACGGGATTGAGGCAATGCCGATCTAGCCCGATCAAGCCGGCGCCTACGCGGCGGCTTCGCAGACCCGGATTCAAGGAAGCGTCATCCGACTGCGCTAGACTGCACGCGGCTGTACCCGTGACGCGCTGGAGTTTCCCGTTCGCCCATGCCCCGGATCGAAGACGATGACCTGCGCGACGGGGACGACGAGGACGTCGACGCGGGCGATTCAGGCGGCGGCGGACGCGGCGGCTTGCTGCGGCTGGTTCTGTTCGGCCTGGCCCTGCTGCTGGGTTTCCTGATTCCCTACCTGCTCTATCTCAACCACGAGGTGGGCGAACGCTTCGGCAAGCTACGGTGGCAGGTGCCGACCCGGGTGTATGCGCGCCCGCTGGTGCTGCGCGACGGGCTGGCGATGGATGCCCAGACCCTGCAAATCGAGCTGGAAGCCGCCGCCTATCGCCCCGGCGATGGCAAGGCGGCGGGCAGCTACGCCCGCAATGGTGCGCGCTGGCGGATTTCCAGCCGCGGGTATGACGACATCGACGGGCGGGTGGCGCCGGCGGTCGTCGACGTCACGTTGCTCGGCGGCACGGTGGCGACGATTCGCGATGTTTCCGGCAAGCGCATGCTGCGCAGCGCGCGCATGGATCCGGCGCGGATCGCGACCCTGTACGGCCAGCTGCAGGAAGAACGTCGGCTGGTGCGGATCGACGAGGTTCCCGAATTGCTCGTCACCGGACTGCAGGCGGTCGAGGATCGCGATTTCAACCACCATATCGGGATCGATTTCAGCGGGATGCTGCGCGCGGTCTTCGTCAACCTGAAATCGGGCGGCGAGACCCGGCAGGGCGCCAGCACCCTGACCCAGCAACTGGCGCGCAGCGGCCTGCTCGGGATCGGCAAGGAACAGACCTACCGCCGCAAGTTCAAGGAAATCCTGTTCGCGCTGCTGCTGGAAGCCCGCTACGACAAGCGCACGATCATGGAGGCCTACCTCAATCAGGTCGATCTCGGCCAGAACGGCGCGCAGTCCATTCGCGGCGTGGCCGCGGCTTCCGAATTCTGGTTCGGCAAGGACCTGAAGAACCTTGCGCCCGAGCAGATCGCGTTGCTGATCGGCATGGTCAAGGGACCGTCCTGGTACAACCCGCGGCGCAACCCGGAGCGCGCGCTGGAGCGCCGCAATTTCGTGCTCAAGCAGATGCTGGACACGCGGTTGATCGACGAGGCGACCTACCACCGCGCGGTCGCGGCCCCGCTCGGCGTTGCCGCCACGCCCGGGACGCCCAACGCCAATCGCTTCCCGGGCTATGTCGATCTCGTGCGCAAGCAGCTGGCGCGCGACTATCCCGCCGACCAGCTTTCCGGCGCGGGCCTGATCGTGATGACGGGCATGTCGCCGTCGGCCCAGGGCTACGCCGAAGGCGCGGTGAAGCGCACGCTCGCTGCGCTGGACCGCCGGGGGAGGCCGCCGCTGGAGGCCGGGCTGGTGATGACCGACGTCCACAACGGCGATGTGCTGGCGGTGGTCGGTTCGCGCAATTTCACCGAACCCGGCTTCAATCGCGCGGTGGATGCGCGCCGTCCGGTCGGTTCGTTGCTCAAGCCGTTCGTGTACCTGCTGGCGTTTTCGCAACCGGACAGGTGGTCGCTTGCCACCACGATCAGCGATGCGCCGGTCGAGATCGGTCTCGGCCGCGGGCGGGTGTGGAAGCCGGGCAATTCCGACGGGCGCAGCCACGGTGACGTCCCGCTGGTCGACGCGCTGGCGCACAGCTACAACCAGGCCACGGTGCGGCTCGGGATGGAGGTGGGAACGCAGCGGATTTCCGACCTGATCCATGTCCTGGCGGGGATCACGACCGAACCGCAACCTTCGCTGATCCTCGGGGCGACCGACCAGAGCCCGTTCGCGATGGCGCAGCTGTACGAATTCCTCGCTTCCGAGGGCGAGATCCATCCGCTGCATGCGGTGCGCGGCGTGCTCGATCCCCAGGGGCACGCGATCAAGCGCTATGACAGCTCGGCGCCGCCGGCGCAGCCGGGCGATTCGCTGGCGGCGCGGCTGGTCGGCAACGCATTGCAGTTCGTTGTCACCTCGGGAACCGGCACCGGGCTGCTTCGCGACGGCCTCGGGCGGCTGGCGCCGGCCGGCAAGACCGGGACCAGCAACGACGGCCGCGACAGCTGGTTTGCCGGCTACACCGGCGACCACCTCGCCGTGGTCTGGGTGGGCAACGACCAGAACCAGCCGACCGGGCTGTACGGCGCGTCCGGCGGCATGCGGGTCTGGTCCGACATTTTCCGGCGCATGCCGAGCGCGCCGCTGCGGCTGTCGAACGAGGGCATCGACTGGCGCTGGGTGCTGGACGGGCAGAGCACCGATCCGGATTGTCCGGGCGCCCGCCATTACCCGTTCGTGGCCGGCCACGCGCCTGCCTACCAGCCGTGCCAATATGCGCCGCCGCCGGAATTCGACGAGTTCGGCAACCCGCTGCCGGCGCCCGATCCGGATGCTGCCGGTGGCGATCCGCTGGATCGAGCGGGCCAGTTCTTCCGCAATCTTTTCGGCGGCGACGATCCGGCCAAGCGGGAGCCGTCGCAGCCGCCGCAGCAGCAGGCACAGCCGCCGCGTCCGGCGCCCGCACCTGCGCCTCCGTCGCCTGCACCGCAACCGGTTCAGTGAGTTCACTGTCGCCCTCCCACGGTCGGCTTGCGCGGGAAGCCAGCGCCGCGCTCGGTGCCGGTTCCGCGTTGGCCGGTGCGTTCCCGGGTTTTGCACAGCGTCCGGCCCAGCAGCGGCTTGCTGCGGAAATTGCGGACACCGTGGAAGCTCTCGACGTCCTGCTTGCCGAGGCCGGCACCGGCACCGGCAAGACCTTCGCCTACCTCGTTCCCATTCTGCTGTCGGGCGCGCGCACGATCGTTTCCACCGGCACCCGTGCGCTGCAGGACCAGCTGTTCCTGCGCGACCTGCCGCGGTTGCTCGGGGCACTGGGCGTCGAACGCAAGGTGGCCTTGCTCAAGGGCCGCGCCAATTACCTGTGCCACTACCGGATGGAGCTGGCCCGACAGGAGCCGCGTTTCCAGCAGGGCCCGCTGGCGGTGCAGCTGCAGCAGATCGTGGACTGGAGTCGGCAGACCCGCAGCGGCGACCTGGCCGAACTCGACGGCCTGCCGGAAGATTCGCCGCTGTTGCCGCAGGTGACATCGACCGCGGAAAACTGCCTTGGCACCGCCTGCCCGTTCTGGAGCGAGTGCTTCGTCGTGCGCGCCCGCCAGCGGGCGCAGGCGGCGGACCTGGTGGTGGTCAACCACCACCTGCTGTTGGCCGACCTCGCGCTGAAGGAGGAAGGGTTTGGCGAAATCCTGCCCGGCGCGGAAGCCTATGTGGTCGATGAAGCCCACCAGCTTCCCGAACTGGCCGCGCAGTTCTTCGGCGAGTCCCTCAGCCTGCGCGCGCTGACCGAGCTGGGCGCCGATGCCATCGCTGAGTGCCGCAATCTGCCCGGCGCGCTGGCCGCCGTGCAGGGGCCGTCGCGCGCGCTGGAGATGGCGGCCCGGGCGGCGCGCGCGGCGATGGATGCCCTGCCGTCGCGCGGCACCGCGTCGCGGGCGCTGGCGGCGGTAGACGTCGAACCGGCGTTTGCGACCCTGGTTGCTGCCCTGCAGGACCTGGTCCGCGCGCTGGAACCGCTGCGTGAGGCCGCCGCCGGGTTCGACACCTGCCATTTGCGCGCCACCCTGTCGCTGGCGCGTCTCCAGCGCTGGCTGGACGAAACCGGGTCGGGGTCGCTGCCCGATGCGGGTTTCGAGGACAAGGGAGAATCGTGGTCGGAAAGCGGGTCCGATCCCGTTTCGGTTCACTGGTATGAACTCACTCCGCGCGGCTTTCGTCTCCAGCGCACGCCGCTGGACGTGTCCGAACCGCTACGGGCGCATCGCGAGCGCTCGGGTGCCGCCTGGGTGTTCACTTCGGCGACGCTCGCGGTGGCCGGCGGTTTCCGCCACGCGGCGCGGCGCCTCGGTATCACGCAGGCGCGCGAAACGATCGAACCCAGTCCCTTCGACTGGCCGCGGCAGGCGCTGTGCTACCTGCCGCCCGGTTTGCCGGAGCCGGCTTCGCGCGACTACACGCGCCGCGTGATCGACGCGGTGTTGCCGGTGCTCGAAGCCTCCGGCGGGCGCGCCTTCCTGCTGTTCGCTTCGCACCGCGCCCTGCGGGAGGCCGAAAACTGCCTGCGCGGAGTCCCCTGGCCGCTGTTCGTGCAGGGCAGCGAGCCGCGTCATGCGCTGCTGCAGCGGTTCCGGGCGTCCGGCAACGGCGTGCTGCTGGGCACCGCCAGTTTTCGCGAGGGCGTGGATGTGGCCGGCGATGCGCTCAGCGTGGTGGTGATCGACAAACTGCCGTTTGCCGCCCCCGACGATCCGGTGTTCGAAGCGCGGCTCGACGCCATACGCCGTGCCGGCGGCAATCCGTTCCGCGACGAGCAACTGCCGCAGGCGGTGATCGCGCTCAAGCAGGGCGCGGGGCGGCTGATCCGCACCGAGACCGACCGCGGCGTGCTGGTGCTGTGCGATCCGCGGCTGCGCAGCAAATCCTACGGACGCACCTTCCTCGATTCCCTGCCGCCGCTGCCGGCGACCTGCGAGATCAAGGACGTGGACGGTTTTTTCGCTGGCCCATAATGTCGCCATGAGACTGCTCGCTTTCGAAACCGCGACCGAGGCCTGTTCGGTGGCCGTCTGGTCCGATGGCCGGGTGCTGGAACGCTTCGAGATCGCCCCGCGTCGTCACGCGGAACTGGCCCTGCCTTGGGCCGAGGCCTTGCTTGCCGAAGCCGGGCTGGCGCGTTCACAGTTGGACGCGATTGCGGTCAGCCGCGGCCCGGGCGCATTCACGGGCGTTCGGCTGGGCATCGGGGTTGCCCAGGGAATCGCGTTGGCGCTGGATCGGCCGGTGATCGCGGTCTCGACCCTGGCGGTGCTGGCGGCTGGCTGCCTGATGGAAGATGCGTCGCTCCCTTCCGGCGAGGCTGGTTCGTCCGGGTTCCGCGTCCTTGCCGCTGTCGATGCCCGCATGGGTGAGGTTTATCTGGGTCGTTTCGCGCTGCGTTCCTGCGACGTCGCCGCGCTCGGGCCGGAGCGAGTGGTGCGCCCGGAAGCGGCGGAGATCCCGGACGGCAACGATTGGCTGGGGCTGGGAACCGGCTTCGCCGCCGCCGAAGACGCCCTTCAAGCCCGTTTGGGCGATGCGCTGGCGCGCGTGGACGCGCAGGCCCTGCCGCGCGCCGGCGTACTGGCGCGACTGGCAGCCGCCGCATTCGCACGCGGCGAGGCGGTAGCGCCGGAACGGGTCGAACCCGCCTATCTACGCGACGACGTGGCGCTCACGCTGGCGGAGCAGCAGCGGTTGCGTGCGCCCTGACCGTCCGGTTTGCGTTATTCTCCAAGGTCGACTATTCCCGAGACAAGCGAACCCCGTGACGCCGCGCTATCTGATCTTTCTTGCAGCACTGGCCCTGAGTCCGGCATTTGCCGCCGACGTGCTCTACAGCGGGCACACGCTGGAAATCGCCGATGGTCTGGATGACGGCCCGGCCCCGATCCAGCGCATGCTCAGCGCCCAGTACACCATCCCCGGAACCGGCGCCGACATCGTCAACCGGGCGCAGACCTGCGCGGGTGGCGTGCAGGGCCTGACCGTGGAATCGTCCGATCCCGATGGCGGGGCGCTGGCGCTGCGCGCGACCGCCGACTACCGCTCGGGGTTTTCCGGCTGGACCGTCCGCGGCCGTCTGGATTTTGGCGCGGCCGATGCCGCGTTCCGCATTACCGCCTCGGAAATCGCCGTCCGCCAGGGCAGCGGCGACGATGCGGCCTTCGTGCCGCTGGCCAAGGGCGCAGCCGGCTGGGAAAAGGCGCTGGATGCCCTGCTCGGTCAGGAAAACAAACTGGTCGATTGCCTGTATCGGTAGCGGGCAGCCGCCCTAACGATCGACCAACTCGCCGCCCGGAAGGAACTGCCAGGTGCGGGTGATGTGCAGGATGTCGGGATCCTCGCGGGTTTTCGGCAGCGGCGCGAACGGTTCGGACAGCCGCACGATGCGCTGGGCCGCTTCGTCCAGCATGGGGATGTGGCTGGAACGGATGATCTTGATGCTCTCGACGCTGCCGTCGCGGCGCACGCCGACGCTGATCACCACCAACCCGCCGATATGGCGGCGGCGCGCCTCGTCCGGATAGTTCAGGTTGCCCACGCGTTCCACCCGGTCCACCCAGCCGCGCAGGTACTGCGCCCACGCATATTCCTTGGTGCTGGCGGACACGAACTTGCGCTTGGGGCGGCGGGCGTATTGCTCGGAGCGCAGTTCGATTTCGGCGGCCAGCCGCGCCATCTCGATGTCGTGGTCGATCTTCTCGCGCCCGCGCGGGGCGTTGGTGGCGTCGGCGTCGGGGCGGGTCAGCGGCTCGGGCAGCGCGGTCTCGCCGCGTGCGGA
This sequence comes from Thermomonas sp., assembly GCF_025993755.1. Taxonomy (GTDB): domain Bacteria; phylum Pseudomonadota; class Gammaproteobacteria; order Xanthomonadales; family Xanthomonadaceae; genus Thermomonas. The sequence continues at coordinate 20,110 of NZ_JAMQHN010000046.1, forward strand.
GGTGACGACGCTGTCGCGCGGCGGCGGGCTGGGTGCGGGCGACTGCACGTGCAGCGGACGCGGAGCCAGCCCGTCTTCCGGCTGCGGCAGAGGGCCGGCCTGCGGCGCGCTCGGGCGGCTGGACTTGTCGTGTTCGCCGCCGCCCTGGTTGTTGGCCTGGGCGAGGAAATCCGCCTGTGCCGGCGTCAGCGGGGTCTGGACGCGGGTCTGGATCACGTCGAGGGTGGGCACCAGCGGCGCCGCGTCCTCGAGGGTGAAGCCGATCCCGAAGATCACCATGGCGTGCACCAGCACGGACAGCACCATGGTTGCGCGCATCCGCTCGGCTTCGCCGATGCGCGGCGGCGGCGGGACGGCCGGGGCGGGCGTGCTGGACATCAATGGCTGGCCAGCGCTTCGATGCGGTCGAACAGGGCGCCGGCGATGTTCAGGCCGAACTGTCTGTCCAGTTCGCGGATGCAGGTCGGGCTGGTGACGTTGACTTCGGTGAGGTGGTCGCCGATCACGTCCAGGCCGACGAACAGCATCCCGCGCTCGCGCATCAGCGGGCCGACCTGTGCGGCGATCCAGCGGTCGCGTTCGGACAGCGGTCGGCCTTCGCCGCGGCCGCCGGCGGCGAGGTTGCCGCGGAACTCGTCGCCCTGCGGAATCCGCGCCAGGCAGTAGTCCACCGGTTCGCCGTCGACCAGCAGGATGCGCTTGTCGCCGGCGGCGATCTCCGGGAGGTAGCGTTGCGCGATCGCCAGATGCCGCCCGCCTTCGGTCAGGGTTTCCAGGATCACGTTGAGATTGGGATCGCCGGCATGGGTGCGGAAGATCGAGCGCCCGCCCATGCCATCCAGCGGCTTGAGGATCGCCTCGCCCAGCTCCTGCACGAAGCCCTTGAGCGCCTTGGCGTCGCGGCTGACCAGGGTGGGCGGGATGCATTGCGGGAACAGCAGTGCCGCCAGCTTCTCGTTGAAGTCGCGCAGGCCCTGCGGATCGTTCACCACGCGCGCGCCCTGGCGCTGGGCAAGGCCGAGGATCTGGGTGTCGTGCAGATAGGCGGCATCGACCGGAGGGTCGGTGCGCATCAGCACCACATGGCCCGGACCGAATTCCAGAGGGGTCCAATCGCCCAGCGTGAAGTGGTCGCCGTGGACGTCGCGCACGGCCAGCGGAGCGACGATGGCGACCGCGCGCGCGGCCCGCACGGACAGCCCGCCGGGGCGGACGTAATGCAGGCGGTGGCCGCGCAGCTGCGCTTCCAGAAGCATGGCGAAGGTGGAATCCTTGGCGGTCTTGATGGACTCGATCGGATCCATCACCACCACGACGTCGAGCGTGCTGGACTGCGGCATACAGGCTTCCGGGGCGGGGAAGGCGATGGTATCAGGCTGCGAACGGCTGCCGGTTTTGGCCATGCGGCGCTTGACAGTCAGGGCGGGTGCTGGAATATAGGTATTCCGCGACGCAACGGAGCGTTGGCGGCAGGCAATCGCCGAAGGGGACTACATGGCGCAGCAAGGCGACTCCGACTCCAGCCTCAAGGGCTTGAGGGTGATGATCATCGACGACTCGCGGACGATCCGTCGCACGGCGGAGACGCTGCTGTCGCGCGAAGGCTGCGACGTCGTCACCGCGACCGACGGCTTCGAGGCCCTGTCCAAGATCGCCGATCACACGCCGCAGATCATTTTCGTGGACATCATGATGCCCAGGCTCGACGGTTATCAGACCTGTGCCTTGATCAAGAACAACCAGACCTTCAAAAACGTGCCGGTCATCATGCTTTCGTCGAAAGATGGTTTGTTCGACAAGGCGCGAGGCCGTATTGTCGGGTCGGAGCAGTACCTCACCAAGCCGTTCACGCGGGAGGAGCTGCTCGGAGCGATCCGAACTTACGTGAACGCCTGACCAGGGGAAGGCAAACGTGGCACGCATCCTGTTGATCGAAGATTCTCCGACCGAGACCGCCGTGATGGTCCAGTTGCTCGAACGCAACGGCCATCAGGTGACGACCTCGGGCAGCGCCGAAGACGGGATCGAAGCCTGCCGTCGCGGCAAGCCCGACCTTGTGCTGATGGACGTGATCCTCCCGGGCATGAACGGCTTCCAGGCCACCCGGCTGTTATCGCGCGATGCCGAGACCAAGAACATCCCGGTGCTGATCGTGAGCACCAAGGGTCTGGACACGGACCGGGTCTGGGGCATGCGCCAGGGGGCGAAGGATTACATCGTCAAACCGCCGCGCGAGAGCGACCTGATCGCGCGCATCAATGCATTGATCGGACACTGACGCATGGCCAAGCGCGGCAAACAGAAGCAGAAGCAGAAGGGCAAACCAGCAACGGCGAGTCCTGTCGACGAGACCGTCCAGAGCGCCGCTTCCGCTGCAGACGCATCCACGGCCGCCGAAGCCGCTGCCGCCAGTACCGAAACAGGCAATGCCGTTGACGATGAGAATCCCGCACCGGTCGAAGCCGCAGCCGCTTCCGATAGGGCGGCTTCCGCGGACGACGCGCAGCCCGAGACGGCTGCCGACGAGGCGGAAACGGTGGCCGAGATCGAAGCCGGCTCGCCGGACATCGACACGCAGGCGCCGGAGTCGCATGCCTCGGAGTCGGCGCCGAAGCCGAAGCGCCCCCGCCGCATCCGCGCGCGCGACGCGCGCTCCCCGTTTCTGGTGCTGGCCGACTACGAACAGCGCAGTCTGGCGCACGTCGCCGGCCTGCCGGAACAGCTGGACGCCCCGGGCCTGTGGCGCGGCGTGGCCTACCGCATCGGTACGCGCCGGCTGGCCTCGGGTTTCGATGAAGTGCTTGAAATCCTGCCGATGCCGGCCGTCACCCATATTCCAGGCTCCACGCCCTGGATGCTGGGCGTGGCCAACATCCGCGGCACCCTGTTGCCGGTGATCGACCTCAAGCAGTTTCTCGAGGGCGAGCGCACCGTGCTGCAGGAAAAACAGCGGGTGCTGGTGGTTCACCAGCCCGGTGGCGACGTTGCCGTCACTATCGACGAGTTGTACGGGCAGCGCAGCTTCGTCGACGCCCAGAGCGTCGATGCGGCGGCGATTGCCGATGGCCGCTATGCTTACTTCGTCGAACACGCTTACCGCTACGGCGATCACGACTGGGGCGTCTTCAGCCTCAGCCGCCTCGCCCGTACCCCTGAATTCCGCCAAGCCGCCGCGTAATCCGCGGACTTACCTGCAAGCCGAGGTCTCAACATGAGCACGATGATGGATACCGCCGCCGGCAAGGGCCGCAATCTCAGCACCAACTTCTGGATCTGGATGCTGATCGGTTCGTTGGTCGTATTCGCCGGCAATACCCTGTACGCCACGACCAAGGCCGCACGCCTCGGTGGCGCCAGTACCTCGGCATCCCGGCTGCAGCTGAATTCGCAGCGCATGGCCAACCAGAGCCGCGAGGCGATCGACGGCAACGCGCAGGCGTTCGAATCGTTTAAGGCCACCCGTCAGGAAATCGACGAGGACATCAAGACCCTGAACGACCGCTTCGGCGACACCACCGGCGTCGCCGGCCAGATCCGCACGGTGACGGCGACCTGGTCGCCGCTGGCCAAGCGCGCCGACGAAGTGCAGGCTTCGCAGTCGGCGGTGCTGGCGCTGGCGGGCCACGCCGACAGCTTCACGGCGAAGGTGCCGCAGCTGCAGGCGCAGCTGAGCGAGGCGGTGCGCGGGTTGGCGTCCGGCGGCGCGACGTCGGCGCAGCTGTTCACGGCGCTGAACGAGGTGGTGACCTCGGCATCGATGGCTCGCCGCATCGCCGAGTTGCGCGCAGGTGGCGAGGGTGCACAGGTCGCCGCCGATGCGCTCGGCCGCGACGCAGCGGTGTTCGAACGCCAGCTCAGCGCGCTGCGCGAAGGCGGCGGCGACATCGCGAAGGTGACGGCCGCCGGCGCGCTGGCGCCGCTCAACCAGGCCGCTGCGCTGTGGCTGGGCATGAAGAAGGATCTGGACGCCATCGTCGGCGATTCCGGCAAGCTGATCGGCGCCCAGACCTCGGTCGCCGCGCTGGCGTCCGGCTCCGACAAGCTGCTGAAGGACAGCGAGAGCCTGTTCGCGGCCTTCACCTCGTTCGGCTCGCTGAAGGACACCAGCATCATCGGCGGCGTCTGGGTCAGCATCCTGTCGGGTGTCGTGGCGCTGTTCTCGATCGTCGGCCTGCTCTGGGCCCTGGGCCGCGCGCAGCGCGTCCGCTACCAGACCACCAAGGAACTGAACGACCGCAACCAGGAGGCGATCATGCGCCTGCTGGACGAAATGGGATCGCTCGCGGAAGGCGATCTGACCGTGAAGGCGACCGTGACCGAGGACATGACCGGCGCAATTGCCGATTCGATCAACTTCGCGGTCGAGCAGCTGCGTACCCTGGTGGCCACTATCAACGACACCTCGGTGCAGGTGGCGGCCAGCGCACAGGAAACCCAGGCCACCGCCATGCATCTGGCCGACGCTGCCGAGCACCAGGCACAGGAAATCAACTCCGCCACCGACCGCATCAACGAAATCGCCACCAGCATTAATCAGGTGTCGCGCAACTCCGCCGACTCCGCCGAGGTGGCGCGGCGCTCGGTGCAGATCGCGACCAACGGTGCCGGCGTGGTGCGCCAGACGATCGCGGGCATGGACAGCATCCGCGACCAGATCCAGGAAACCTCGAAGCGCATCAAGCGCCTCGGCGAATCCTCGCAGGAAATCGGCTCGATCGTGGAACTGATCAACGACATTTCCGAACAGACCAACATTCTCGCGCTGAACGCGGCCATCCAGGCGGCCTCAGCCGGCGAGGCGGGCCGCGGGTTCGCGGTGGTGGCGGACGAAGTGCAGCGCCTCGCGGAACGTTCCTCGAACGCGACCAAGCGCATCGAATCGCTGGTGCAGACCATTCAGGCCGATACCAACGAAGCGGTGAGTTCGATGGAACAGACGACCTCGGAAGTGGTCGCCGGTGCGCGCCTGGCCGAGGACGCGGGTACCGCGCTGGGCGAGATCGAAAAGGTGTCGTCCGACCTCTCCGGGCTGATTGAAGGCATCTCGGTGGCGGCGCAGGAGCAGTCTTCGGCGGCCACCAACATCACCCAGGCGATGAACACGATTCAGGCTATTACCGCGCAGACCTCGCAAGGTGCCAGCCAGACCGCAGAGTCGATCGGAAACCTGGCCCAGCTCGCGTCCGACCTGCGCCGTTCGGTCGCCGACTTCAAGCTGCCTGCCTGATCCCGGAGTGCGCAGGGATCACGGTATGAACAGCATCCTCCAGGCCAGCCCCGCGGAGCGGGACCCTAACGGAGCCTCGACATGACGACGGCACTGCGGGACGCCATCGACCAAACCGCGCTCGGCTGGGTGAAGCCGGAAATCGACGAGACCCTGCGGCAGACGCGGATCGATCTGGAAACCTTCGCCGACGCGCCGGATGACGCCTCGCCGATGAATTCCTGCATCACCGGGTTGCATCAGGTGTCGGGCACCCTGCAGATGCTGGAATTGCAGGCGCCGGCGCTGGTCGCCGGGGAAATGGAGCAAGTCGCCGTGGCCCTGCTCGGCGGGGCGGTGCAGCAGCGCGACGAAGCGCTGGCGGTGCTGATGCGCGGCATGGTGCAACTGCCGGATTACCTCGAACGTCTGCAGGGCGGTCATCGCGACATTCCGATCGTGCTGCTGCCGCTGATCAACGAACTGCGTGCGGCGCGCGGCGCCGAGGCGATGGCGCAGGAAGACCTGCCCGCGCTGGTGGTCGCGCCGACCGAAGCCGAACTCGAGCACGCCCGCGGCAGCCTTGCAGGCCGCAATCGCGCCCTGCTCGACACGGTGTCGGCGGCAATCAAGGAAGATCTGCTGCGGGTGAAGGACGCGCTGGATCTGTTCCTGCGCGGCACCCGCGAGAACGTGGGCGACCTGACGCCCCAGGCCGAGGCGCTGGATCGCATCGGCGATACTCTGGGCATGATCGGGCTCGATGCCGCGCGCGCGACGGTGCATGAACAGCGCCAGATCGTCCAGGACATCGCCTCCGGCGCACGGCCTTCGAGCGAAAGCGATCTGATCGAGGTTGCCGGCGCGCTGATCACCATCGAACATTCCCTCGACGACCAGGTGGCTGATCTGGGTGGCGCCGGGGCGGGCAATGCCGACGAAGACCAGCTGGCGCAGGAATCGCGCAAGGTCATGGGCGTGCTGTCGCGTGCGGCTGCGGCCAATTTCTCCGATGTGCGCGGCGCCTTCGTCGCCTTCATCGAAACCAACTGGGACCATTCCGCGCTGAAGAAAGTCCCGGACATGCTGACCGAGGTCAGCGGCGCGATGCGCATCCTGGAACTGCCGGAACCTGCAGGCTATCTGGATGCGCTGCGGGCCTACGCGGAGCGCGAACTGATCGCCCGCAAGCGGGTGCCCAATGGCGTCCAGCTCGATACCCTGGCCGACGCGCTGTCGGGCATGGAGTATTTCCTGGAGTCGCTGCGCGACCCGCGCGATACCCGCACCGACCTGCTCGGGAAAGTGCGCACCAGCCTCGAAGCCCTGAGCTACTGGCCGATTCCGGAAGCGGAAGATCTGCCCGAGGCGGGAACGGCGGCGGAAACCGCGGAGCAAACCGAAGAACCCGTGTCCGAGACGCCTGCGGTGCCCTCGACGGATGCGCCCGTGGAAGCCGAAACCGAAGCGGCGGCGCCGGAAGCTGCGGACGTAGCCACGGTTGCGCTTGCGCAAGGGGGCTCCGGCATCGATGCCGGCTTCATCACCGCGGGCGAGGAAATCGACGACGAGATCCGCGAAATCTTCATCGAGGAGTTCCAGGAAGAACTGGGCAATCTCGAGCAGTTGTTGCCGCCGTGGCGGCTGCAGCCGGACGACATCGAACTGCTGCGTCCGATCCGGCGCGTGTTCCATACACTCAAGGGCAGCGGACGGCTGGTCGGCGCGAAGGTGCTGGGCGAGTTCAGCTGGCACGTCGAGAACATGCTCAATCGCGTGCTCGACGGCACCCGGCCGGCCAGCTATGCGGTCGTGGCCTACATCGGCGAAGTCAACGGCGTGCTGCCCAAGCTGCATGCGGCGCTGCGCGGCGAGCCGGGTTTCGACGTGGATATCCCGACCTTCGAGGCCGTTGCCGATCGTCTGGCCGCAGGCGAGGACGTGATGTTGCAGGCGGCTGCGGCGGCGGCCGAGACCGCGCCGGAAGCTGCGACCGAACCGGTTGTGGAAGAGCCGGTTTCCGCGGAAGCGGACACGGCGGCAGCGCCTGCCGAAACCGTCGCGGTGGCCGTCGATCCGGTCCTGCTCGAAATCCTTGGATCGGAAGTCGGTGGTCACCTCGAAACGATCGATGCGTGGCTGGCCGAAGCCCGTGCGGGCGATGCGCGGCCGACCGATGCGCTGGTGCGCGCCATCCACACGCTCAACGGCGCCTTCGCGATGACCGAAGTCCCGTCCGTCACCGAGTTCACGGCCCCGGCGGAGGGCTACGTGCGCCGGCTCATCGCTGCGCAGGCGGCACCGGATGCGGACGGCATCGCCGCCATCGGCGAGATGGCCGATGCGGTGCGTGCCTCCACGGCGGCGCTGCAGGAAACGCCTGATCGGGTTCCGCTGTTCGCCACCCTGGGCGAGCGGATGTCGGCGCTGCGCGACGCGCTGCCGGAACCGAGCGTCCCGTTCATCGACCAGGCCGCGGCCGAAGCGCAGCGCGAAGCCGAAGAACAGGCGGCTGCGGAAGAAGCCGCGCGTCAGGAAGTCGAACGCGCCGCTGCCGAGCAGGCCGAAGCCGAACGCATTGCGGCGGAACAGGCGGCTGCGGAAGAAGCGGCGCGTCAGGAAGCGGAACGCGCGGCGGCCGAACAGGCCGAAGCCGAACGCGCAGCGGCGGAGCAGGCGGCTGCGGAAGAAGCGGCTGCGGAAGAAGCGGCGCGTCAGGAAGCAGAACGGACGGCAGCGGAACAGGCCGAGGCCGAACGCGCGGCGACCGAACAGGCCGAAGCGGAACGCCTTGCGGCCGAGCAGGCGGAAGCCGAACGCGCAGCGGCGGAGGAAGCCGAGCGTCTGGAAGCCGAGCGCGTGGCTGCGGAACAGGCCGAGGCGGAGCGCCTCGCGGCCGAGCAGGCGGAAGCCGAGCGCGCAGCGGCGGAGGAAGCCGAGCGTCTGGAAGCCGAGCGCGTGGCAGCGGAACAGGCCGAGGCGGAGCGCCTTGCGGCCGAACAGGCGGAAGCCGAGCGCGCAGCGGCGGAGGAAGCCGCGCGTCTGGAAGCCGAGCGGCAGGAAGTCGAACGGATTGCCGCAGCGCGTGCCGAAGCCGAACGCGCCGAAGCCGAACGTCTTGCCAGCGAACGTCGGGAAGCGCAGCGCCGCGAAGCCGAACGCCGTGCGGCCGAAGCCGCCGCCGTCGCCAAGGCCCGCGAAGATGCCGCGCTGGCATCGCTGCTGGCGACCGCGACCGCAGCGGAAGATCCGGATGCGCCGCTCGATACCAGCGATCTGGATGTCGAGTTGATCGACATCTTCGTCGAGGAAGGCAACGACCTGCTCGATCACTCCGACGGGCTGCTGGCGCAGTTGCGGGACGCCCCGGACGACAACGAACTGATCGTGGGACTGCAGCGCGATCTGCACACGTTCAAGGGTGGCGCGCGCATGGCCGGCATGATGCCGGTCGGCGAACTTGGCCACGCAATGGAATCCCTGCTGGAGGCCGTCGCGGTTCAGCGCGCCGAACTTGGGGGCGACGGCGTGCGGCTGCTGGAACGCGGCTTCGACCGCTTGCGCGACATGGTGACCCGCGTCGCGGCGCGGCGTGCGGTCGGCATGCCGGCGATGCTGATCGAGGAAATCGTCGCCCGTTCGGAAAATCGGGCTTACGAAGCGCCGGCCGCCGCCGAGTCCGCGCAGAAGCCCGAGGCGGTCGAGCCCGCTGCGGAAGCCGCAGAGACCGCGGAGCCCGCCGGGGAAGCGGCTTCGACAACGGGCGATCAGACAGAGACGGCCACCGAAGCCGCCGAACAGGCGTCGGAAGGGCTGCCGCCGTCGAAAGACGTCCAGGTGCCGGCAAAGGTGGCTGCGCTCAAGCCGCTGTCGGCGCCGATCAACGAGCATGCGTTCGCCGGCGACGACGACGCCTCGGTGCGTGCGCCGCAGGAGCAGGTCCGCATCCGCGCCGACCTGCTCGACCGGTTGGTGAACTACGCCGGCGAAGTCGCGATCTATCGTGCGCGCCTTGAGCAGCAGCTCGCGGCGTTCCGCGCGACGGCGCAGGAAATGGAGCGCACCAACATCCGTCTGCGCGACCAGCTGCGCCGCCTCGATTCCGAGACCGAAGCGCAGATCATGGCGCGCTACCAGCGCCAGAACGACGCCGGCGACGAATCCTTCGATCCGCTGGAACTGGACCGTTTCAGCACGCTGCAGCAGCTGTCCCGCGGTCTGGCCGAATCGGCCGCCGACTTGCAGAGCCTGCACGATTCGATGGACGACCTCACCCGTCAGTACGAGACCTTGCTGACGCAGCAGTCCAGGGTGAGCTCGGATCTGCAGGAAGGCCTCATGCGCACGCGCATGCTGCCGCTGGATTCGCTGCTGCCTCGCCTGCGCCGGGTCGTGCGCCAGGCGGCGGGCGAAACCGGCAAGCAGGCCGTGCTCAAGGTCGACGGGGCGCAGGGCGAACTCGACCGCAGCGTGCTGGAGCGCATGACCGCGCCGCTGGAGCACATGCTGCGCAACTCCGTGGCCCACGGGCTGGAGGCGCCCGACCGGCGCGCGCAGGCCGGCAAGTCGCTGGAAGGTGCGATCCGGATCGCGGTGCGCAACGAAGGGTCGGAAGTGGTGCTGGAGGTCGGCGACGACGGCGCCGGCCTCGACCGCGACGCCATCCGCCGCCGCGCAACCGAACGTGGCCTGATCCAGCCCGACGCGGTTCTGACCGACGCCGAACTCGATCGGATGATCTTCGAGCCGGGCTTCTCGACCGCCGAATCGGTCAGCCGACTCGCCGGCCGCGGCGTCGGCATGGACGTGGTGGCGAGCGAAGTGCGCCAGCTCGGCGGCTCGATCGAAATCCACTCCAAGCGGGGCGAGGGCACCAACTTCGTCCTGCGCCTGCCGCAGACCCTGGCCGTCACCCAGGCGGTGTTCGTCAAGATCGGCGACACCGAATACGCGGTGCCGATCGCATCGGTGCGCGGCGTCGGCCGCATCCCGCGCGAGGATCTGGCCAAGCCGGATGCGGTGTACCGCTATGGCGGCGAGGACTATGCCCTGCACGATCTCGGCGCTCTGGTCGGTGCGCCGACGGCGAAGGCCGAAGGCCAGATCCAGATGCCGCTGCTGCTGATCGGCTCCGGCGACCTGCGCGCCGCGGTGGCCATCGACCAGGTGGTGGGCAGCCGCGAAATCGTGGTCAAGGACGGCGGCCCGCAGCTGGCTTCGCTGCCCGGCGTGTTCGGCGCGACCATCATGGGCGACGGCCGCGTGGTCGTCATCCTCGACATCGCCCCGATGGTGCGCCGCTACGCGACGATGGCGCACGCCGAGGTTCCGGTCGAAGCGGTTCCGGCCGAGGAACAGCGTCGGGTGCCGCTGGTGATGGTGGTGGACGACTCGGTGACGATGCGCAAGGTCAGCGGGCGCGTGCTGGAACGGCATGGCTTCGAAGTCGCGACCGCGAAGGACGGCCTCGACGCGCTCGAGCACCTGGTCGATCTGGTGCCGGATCTGATGCTGCTCGACATCGAAATGCCGCGCATGGACGGTTACGAGCTGGCGACGGCGATGAAGGGCGATCCGCGCCTGCGCAACGTGCCGATCATCATGATCACCTCGCGGACCGGCGACAAGCACCGCCAGCGCGCGATCGACATCGGCGTCGAACGCTACCTCGGCAAGCCCTACCAGGAGGCCGAGCTGATGCGCAACGTGTTCGAGCTGCTCAAGCTGGAGCGCGTGGGCGACGGTAGCCTGCAATGACAGGCCGGAAGGTGGTCGTGCTGGCGAAAGCCGGCGCCGCCTGCGACCGCACCGTTGCGGCGGTGCGGCAGTCGGGGGCCGAACTGGTGGCCACCCTGGATCCGGCGACAGCGACCGAAGCCGAGGTGCGCTCCAGCGCGCCCGAGGCGCTGCTGGTCGTGCTGGACGCCTCGACCGAGGCGGCGCTGGGCAAGTTCGACGACCTGTTCGCTGATCCGGCGCTGGAAGTGCTGTTCGACGATGCCGATGTCGCCGCCAAGCGCACCGGCTGGGAGGAAGCCCGCTGGGCGCGCCATCTCAAGGCCAAGCTGTCCGGCAGCGGAAACGTGTTGCCGGATCTGGTGGAGAAAGCCGAAGGCATCGGCTTCGACGCGGAGATGCGCGCGCTGTCGCTGGCCGTTGCAGGCTTGCCCAGCGAACCGATGCCGCCGAGGCACGCGCCCAAACTTGCCGATGGCGGGGTCGTGATCGTCGCCGGCGTCGGCGGCCCCGATGCGGTGCGTCAACTGCTGGGCGAGTTGCCTGCCGGGTTCCCGCGCGCGGTGTTGCTGCGGCAGCGGATCGAGGGCGCCCAGTACGATCGTCTGGCCCGCCAGATGCAGCGGGCGACGTCGATGCAGGTCGTGCTGGCGCAACCCGGCGATGCACTGCAGCGCGGTGCCGTGCACGTGCTGCCCGATGGCGTGGACGTCGAAGCCGGGGAATCCGGACTGGTCTTCGCCTCGACCAGCGGCGAGCCGCGTTTTGCC
>NZ_JAMQHN010000047.1 GCF_025993755.1 Thermomonas sp.
CGGCCGGGGGGGGGGGGCTGGTTGAATGACGGGGTTCGCCGGGCAAACACCCCCCGGGTGTCCGTTGTTTTCGCGGGTGCTGGGGCACTCTCCCCTGGCGGGGCCGGGGGGCTTTGGTGCCGCGACTTCCTGACAACCCGGGATCCGTATATAATCGCGAGTTCATTGCGTCGGGTCTTTCCTGCCGCACAATCGTTCATCGGAGATCGCCTCATGGCGCGTATCGCTGGCGTCAACCTGCCTGCCCAGAAGCACGTTTGGGTGGGGCTGCAAAGCATTTACGGCATTGGCCGTACCCGTTCCCGGAAGGTTTGCGAGGCCGCTGGCGTCAACGCCTCGATCAGGATTCGCGACCTGTCCGAACCCGAAGTCGAGCGGCTGCGCGCCGAAGTCGGCAAGTTCGTCGTCGAAGGCGACCTGCGCCGCGAGGTCGGCATGGCGATCAAGCGCCTGATGGACCTCGGCAGCTACCGTGGCCTGCGGCACCGCCGCGGCTTGCCGGTGCGCGGTCAGCGGACCCGCACCAATGCGCGTACCCGCAAGGGCCCGCGCAAGGCCATCAAGAAGTAAGGAGCACAGACCATGGCCAAGCCGGCTGCAGCCCGTACCAAGAAGAAAGTGCGTCGCGTCGTCACCGACGGCATCGCACATGTGCATGCGTCGTTCAACAACACCATCGTCACCATCACCGACCGGCAGGGCAATGCGCTCTCCTGGGCGACCTCGGGTGGCGCGGGCTTCCGCGGTTCGCGCAAGTCCACGCCGTTCGCCGCGCAGGTGGCCGCCGAGAAGGCGGGCAAGGCGGCGCTGGATTATGGCGTGAAGTCGCTGGAAGTGCGGATCAAGGGCCCCGGCCCGGGCCGCGAATCCGCCGTGCGCTCGCTGAACAACGTGGGCTACAAGATCACCAACATCATCGACGTGACGCCGATCCCGCACAACGGGTGCCGTCCGCCGAAGAAGCGTCGCGTCTGACGCGCAGGAGCAATCGAACATGGCTCGTTATCTCGGTCCCACCTGCAAGCTCGCGCGTCGCGAAGGCGTCGACCTGTCGCTGAAGTCACCGTCGCGCGCGCTCGATTCCAAGTGCAAGCTGGAGCAGAAGCCCGGCCAGCACGGCGCCGCCGCGCGTCGCGGCAAGCTGTCCGACTACGCCACCCAGCTGCGCGAGAAGCAGAAGGTCAAGCGCATCTACGGCCTGCTGGAGCGTCAGTTCCGCAACTATTACAAGAAGGCGGCGACCCGCAAGGGCAATACCGGCGAAAACCTCCTGCGCCTGCTGGAGACCCGCCTGGACAACGTCGTCTATCGCATGGGTTTCGCCGTCACCCGTCCGGCCGCGCGCCAACTGGTCAGCCACAGGGGCGTGCTGGTCAACGGCAAGCCGGTCAACCTGCCGTCCTTCGCCATCCGCGCCGGCGATTCCATCGCCCTGTCGGAAAAGGCCCAGCAGCAGCTGCGCGTCAAGGAGTCGCTGTCGGTCTCCGAGCAGATGAACCTGGCGCCGTCCTGGGTCGAGGTCGATGGCGGCAAGTTCAGCGGCGTGTTCAAGGCCGTGCCGGATCGCGCCGATCTGCCCAGCGACATCAACGAAGCGCTGATCGTCGAGCTCTACTCGAAGTAAGCCATTGTCATCGGCCCGCGTTTGCGCGGGCCAGCAGGAGAGTCCACGAATGACGGCTACCGCCACCCAAGTCCTGCGCCCGCGCGGGCCGCAGATCGAGCGTATCACCGACACCCGCGCCAAGGTCGTGATCGAGCCGCTGGAACGCGGCTATGGCCACACCCTGGGCAATGCCCTGCGCCGCGTCCTGCTGTCCTCGATCCCGGGTTTTGCCATCACCGAGGTCGAGATCGACGGCGTGCTGCACGAGTACACCACGGTCGAAGGCCTGCAGGAAGACGTGCTCGAGGTGCTGCTCAACCTCAAGGACGTCGCGCTGCGCATGCACAACGGCGACAGCGACGTGCTGGAACTGCGCAAGCAGGGCCCGGGCATCGTCACCGCCGGCGACATCAAGACCAGCCACAACGTCGAGGTGCTCAACCCCGGCCACGTGATCGCCAACCTGACCAAGGACGTGGCGCTGAACATGCGCCTGACCATCAACCGTGGTTTCGGCTACCAGCCGGCCGTGGCGCGTCGCCGTCCGGACGAAGAGTCCCGCACGATCGGCCGGCTGATGCTGGACGCCTCGTTCTCGCCGGTGCGCCGCGTGGCCTACGCGGTGGAAGCCGCGCGCGTCGAGCAGCGCACCGACCTCGACAAGCTGGTGCTGGACATCGAGACCAACGGCACCATCGACGCCGAGGAAGCCGTGCGCACCGCCGCCGACATCCTCAGCGACCAGCTGTCAGTGTTCGGTGATTTCACCAGCCGCGAGCGCGGCGCCGCAAAGCCGGCCCACGCCAGCGTGGATCCGGTGTTGCTGCGTCCGATCGACGACCTCGAGCTGACCGTGCGTTCGGCCAACTGCCTCAAGGCCGAGAGCATCTACTTCATCGGCGATCTGATCCAGAAGACCGAAGTCGAGCTGCTCAAGACCCCGAACCTCGGCAAGAAGTCGCTCACCGAGATCAAGGAAGTGCTGGCCCAGCGTGGCCTGTCGCTGGGCATGAAGCTCGAGAACTGGCCGCCGGCCGGCGTTGCCGCCCACGGCATGCTGGGGTGAGACGCCGCGCTTGCGAACTGCCTTAACGGCAGTTCGCGCGGCGTCGAACGCCCGAGCGCTGTGCGCGAGGGCCGGGGGAACGCCCGAGCGCTGTGCGCGAGGGCCGGGGAACGCCCGGCGCGCTGCGCCGGGCCGGGTGAACGCCCGAGCGCTGTGCGCGAGGGCTGAAGAACAACCGCGGCGCAAGCCGCATCCTGCAGTTTTGCTTTTGTCGTAACAACAATTCCGCCGATGGAGTGAACTCCGCGGCATTCCGGTTCAGGGAATGAGCCGGTCAGGGCCACCCGCAGTCCACCCGCTCGCAAACCGCGAGCACACGCCAGGACGGCGACAGCGAAGTCCAGTCGTTCCAACATTCAATCGGAGTCACTCCAATGCGCCACCAGAAATCCGGACGCAAGTTCAATCGCACCAGCGCCCACCGCCAGACCATGCTGTCCAACATGGCGGCCTCGCTGTTCAAGCACGAAATCATCCGCACCACGCTGCCCAAGGCCAAGGAACTGCGCCGCGTCGCCGAGCCGCTGATCACCCTCGGCAAGACCGATGGCGTGGCCAATCGCCGCCTGGCCTTCTCGCGCCTGCGCGACAAGGAAGCGGTGGGCACTCTGTTCACCGTTCTCGGCCCGCGCTACGCGCAGCGCCCGGGCGGTTACCTGCGCATCCTCAAGTGCGGTTTCCGCGCCGGCGACAATGCGCCGATGGCCTATGTCGAACTGGTCGACCGCCCGCAGGCTGCGGCCGAGTAGTTCAGTCTTTCTGCAGACCTTCCAGCTCGATTCGAACGACCCCGGCCCGGCCGGGGTTTTTCGTTTCCGTGGAAATGACCGATAATCTCGGCAGCTTTTGGAAGAAGAAGGCATGAATCCGTTCCGCTGGTCGTTCCGTGCGCAGTTCCTGTTCGGCTTTGCCTGCTGTGCCGGTCTGCTGGGCTATGCGCTGTTCGTGCAATTCCAGCTCGGAATCGAGCCGTGCGCCTTCTGCATCTTCCAGCGGATCTGCTTTGCCGCGCTGGGGCTGGTGTTCCTGGCCGGCGGCTTGCTGGCGCCCAAGGGCGCGGCCGGGCGCCGATTCTGGAGCGTACTGGCGTTCATCCCGGCCGTGGCCGGAATGGCGTATGCAGGGCGGCACACGTGGGTGCAGCTGAATCCGCCGGAACTGCCGACCTGCGGGCCGGGATTGAACTACATCGTTGAGCAGTACTCATGGCTGGGTGCGGCGCGCAAGATGCTGCAGGCGACCGGCGATTGCAGCAACATCGACTGGCAATTTCTCGGTCTGTCGATGCCCATGTGGGCGCTGATCTGGTTCGTCGGACTCGGTCTGGGCGCGCTGTATGCCGGATTCAAAGCTCGACATGCCCGCTGGTTCCATGGCTGAGGCTTGATTCACGTCGGGCATCCCGCGATGATGCAATGCAGCATCCGGAAGTCTTCCCGCCATGTCCAGCGCCCGCGTCGAACCGATTCGCCCCATCGTTGCCCCCTGGGCGCCGGACAGCTGGCGCACGCGTCCTGCCGTGCAGATGCCGACCTATCCGGACAAAGGGGAACTGGCAAGCTGCCTTGACGAGTTGAAGGCGCTGCCGCCACTCGTCACTTCGCGCGAAATCCTGGGTCTCAAGCAGCAGTTGGCCGACGCGCAGGAAGGGCGTGCATTTCTGCTGCAGGGCGGCGACTGCGCCGAGACGTTTTCCCAGTGCAGTTCCGACACGATCACCAACCGGCTCAAGGTTCTGCTGCAGATGAGCCTGGTGCTGGTGCACGGTCTGAAGCTGCCGGTGGTGCGCGTGGGCCGCTTTGCCGGACAGTACGCCAAACCGCGTTCGGCCGATGCCGAAACCCGCGACGGCATCAGCCTGCCGAGCTACCGCGGCGACATCGTCAACAGCCCGGAATTCACCGAAGTCGCGCGGATTCCGGATCCGCGCCGGATGATCAAGGCGCATGCGCGCAGCGCGATGACGATGAATTTCGTGCGCTCGCTGATCGACGGCGGCTTTGCCGACCTGCACCACCCCGAGTTCTGGGAGCTGGGATGGGTCGAGCAATCCCCGAACGCCGCCGAATACCAGAAGATGGTGACGGCGATCGGCGATGCCGTGCGTTTTACCGAGATCCTGATCGGGCGGCGAATGCAAAGCCTGTCGCGGGTGGCGTTCTACACCTCGCACGAGGCGCTGCTGCTGACGTACGAGGAGTCGCAGACCCGGCAGGTGCCGCGCGCCGACGGCTGGTTCAACCTGAGCACGCATTTCCCGTGGATCGGCATGCGCACCGCGGACCTGGACGGCGCACACGTGGAGTATTTCCGCGGGATCGCCAATCCGATCGCGGTCAAGGTGGGGCCGGGCGTCACCCCCGATGCGTTGCTGCGGTTGATCGACGCGCTCAATCCCGACGACGAACCCGGGCGGCTGGGGCTGATCCACCGCATGGGCGTGGGCCGGATCGCCGACAACCTGCCGCCGCTGCTCGATGCGGTGCGGCGCGAAGGGCGGCGCGTGCTGTGGGTCTGCGATCCGATGCACGGCAATACGGAATCCACCAGCAATGGCTACAAGACCCGACGCTTCAAGAACATCCGCGAAGAAATCGAGCAGGCCTTCGACCTGCACGCGGCGGCCGGCACGCGGCTGGGCGGGGTGCATCTGGAGTTGACCGGGGAGAACGTGACCGAATGCCTCGGCGGCGCCCGCCAGCTCACCGAAGCCGACCTGCAGCGCGATTACCGCAGCACGGTCGATCCGCGCCTGAACTATGAACAGTCGCTGGAAATCGCGATGCTGATCGTGCGCAAGCGCGGGGGGATGAGCGATCCGCAGGGGGATTCCTAGAGGCGACGCCGGTTCAGGTCGGCGTTGCCGCGTCGAAGGCGAGCGTCACTGCGCGATGGTCGGCAGGAACCGCGGAGGTTTGCGCGCCTTGGTCGCCTGTTCGAAGGCGTAGCCGAGTTCGATCAGGCGTGGTTCGCTCCAGGCCGTTCCGAGAAACGCGATCCCGACGGGCAATCCGCGCACTTCGCCCATCGGTACGGTCAGGCTCGGATAGCGCGCCGCCGCGGCCGTGCCATAGCCGGCTCCGATGAAGTGGTCGCCGAGGACCGGGTCGGTCGTCCACGGCGGTGACATCGATGGAGCCACCAGCGCGTCGAGCCGCTGCGCCTGCAGCGCTGCATCGATCCCCTGCGGTCCGGCCAATCGGCGCACCCGGTCGCGCGCGGCGATATAGGCCGGCTCAGTCAGCGGGCCCTTGGCGTTGGCCTGTTCGAAGGTCTCCTGGCCGAACAAAGGCATCTCCCGATCCGCATGGGCCAGGTTGAACGCGATGATGTCGGCCAGCGACCTGCGTGCCGAAGACGCGCCGGAAAGATAGCGATTCAGGCCGTCCTTGAATTCGTACAGCAGCACCTGGTATTCGGCATCGTCCCACTGTCCCAGGGTCGCGATGTCGGCGTCCACCACGGTCGCGCCTGACGCTTTCAGCGCCTCGATCGCGCGCTCCATCACCGCATCGGTGTCTGGGTGGTAGCCCATCAGCCTGCGCACGACTCCGATCCGCGCGCCCCGGAGCGCGTCGGGCTTGAGATGCGCGGTGTAGTCGATCGGCGCGGGATCGCTGCGCTCGGCGGCGGCCGGATCGCTGGCGTCCGGTGCGGCGATGGCGGTCAGGACGGCGGCGGCGTCGGCGACGCTGCGCGCCATCGGTCCGGCGCTGTCCTGCGAAATCGAGATCGGGATGATGCCGCTGCGGCTGACCAGTCCCACCGTCGGCTTGATCCCGACCAGTCCGGCGACGGCCGACGGGCAGAGGATGCTGCCGTCGGTTTCGGTGCCGATGCCGACGCTGGCGAGGTTGGCGGCAATCGCCGTTCCGGTTCCGGAACTGGAACCGCAGGGGCTGCGATCGAGCGCGTAGGGGTTGCGGGTCTGGCCGCCGCGACCGCTCCAGCCCGAGGTTGCGCGCGAGGACCTGAAGTTGGCCCATTCCGACAGGTTGGTCTTGCCGAGGATCACTGCGCCGGCGGCGCGCAGTCGGGCGACGAGGAAAGCGTCCGCGGCCGGTCGGTTGTCGGCCAGCGCCAGCGAGCCGGCGGAGTTGACCATCGGGGTGGCGTCGATGTTGTCCTTGAGCAGGACCGGAATGCCGTGCAGCGGCCCGCGCAGCTTGCCGGCCTTGCGCTCGGCGTCGAGCGCATCGGCGTCCTTGAGAGCGTCAGGATTGGTTTCGATCACCGAATTCAGGGCCGGCCCGGCGCGGTCGACGGCCGCGATCCGGTCGAGGTAAGCCTGCACGAGGGCGTGGCTGGTCAGTGAGCCGTTTTGCATCTGCTGCTGCAGCTGCGCGATCGTTGCCTCCTCGAAAGCGAACGCGGGCAGGCCGTGCGCGGAGGCCTGCGCAGGTGCCGGAACAGCCGCATCGGTTGCCGCGGAGGACGTCGGCTGCGGCTGGCAGGCGGCCAGGAGGGCGAACGAGAAGAGGAGGGCGATCGGCAGCGGGCGCATTGGAGGGTCCGATTCCGATGGAAAGCGCGAGAATCGCT
This sequence comes from Thermomonas sp., assembly GCF_025993755.1. Lineage (GTDB taxonomy): Bacteria > Pseudomonadota > Gammaproteobacteria > Xanthomonadales > Xanthomonadaceae > Thermomonas. Next base: position 7,215 of record NZ_JAMQHN010000047.1, read on the forward strand.
CGAAGCGGGGTGTGCCGCAAGTGCTGTGTGGGGTCAGCGCCGGCGCATCATCAGGTCGCGCGCCAGCACCCACAGGACCAGGAGATTGACGGCGACCACCACCACCGAGAGCCAGCCGGGATGGCGGGCCAGCGCAAACAGGTCGAAGGGCAGGTACAGCGCGACCGTCACACAGCCCAGCCAGGAGGCCCAGGCCTTGGCGCGCCACAGGCCCCAACCTTCGAGGACGTGCATGATGCCGTAGAACGCGGCGACGGCGGCGGCCAAGTGCACGCCGCCGGGATTGATCGCGTTGACCAGCCAGGCCGCCGCGCCGTGCGCGGGGTCGAGCTGGAAGCGCATGATCAGTTCGTGGATCCATCGCCGCAGCGGTTCCGGCCCGAGGATTTCCAGCCCACTGGCCGCCAGCAGAGCCAGCAGGCCCTTGCCGATCTCCACCAGCGCGATCGCATGCAGCCCGGGGTGCGCGCGCGGGCTCGGGTTGTAGCGGGACGGCGGGCGCGTGGCGTCCGTTTCGCCGCCGCCGGGCTCCGTCGCCTCGGACAGGTCAGGCCGCACGGGTGGCCCGTTTGCGGTCGATCTCGGTGCGCAGTTTCTTGCGCAGCCGGATCTGTCTGGGCGTCACTTCGACCAGCTCATCGTCGTCGATGAACTCCAGCGCCTGCTCCAGGGAGAACTTGATCGGCGGGATCAGGCCCTCGTCATCGTCCTTGCCGGCGGCGCGGAAGTTGGTGAGCTGCTTGCCGCGCAGGGCGTTGACGGTGAGATCGTTGTCCTTGGCGTGGATGCCGACGATCTGGCCTTCATAGATTTCCTCGCCCGGCTCGATGAACAGGCGGCCGCGCTCCTGCATCGCGCCTTGGGCGTAAGCGGGCGAGCTGCCGGTGCCGTTGGAGATCAGCACGCCGTTCTGGCGCTGGCCGATGCTGCCGTCGCCGCGCGGGCCGTAGTGGTCGAACAGGTGGAACATCAGGCCGGTGCCGGCGGTCAGGGTCCGGAACTCGGTCTGGAAGCCGATCAGGCCGCGCGCCGGAATGATGTAGTCGAGCCGCACGCGGCCCTTGCCGTCCGGCGCCATGTTCTGCAACTGCGCGCGGCGTTCGCCCAGACGGCCCATCACGCCGCCCTGGTACTGCTCGTCGAGATCGACGACCAGCGATTCGTACGGTTCCGACGGCACGCCGTCGATGTCCTTGAGGATGACCTCGGGGCGCGAAACGGCCAGCTCGTAGCCTTCGCGGCGCATGGTTTCTATCAGGATCGACAGGTGCAGCTCGCCGCGCCCGCTGACCTTGAACTTGTCGGCGTCGGCGGTGTCCTCGACGCGCAGGGCGACGTTGTGCTGGGTTTCGCGGGTCAGCCGGTCGCGCAACTGGCGGCTGGTCAGGAACTTGCCGCCGCTGCGTTCCTTGACGCCGGCGAACGGCGAGTCGTTGACCTGGAACGTCATGCTGATGGTGGGTTCGTCCACCGCCAGCACCGGCAGTTGCTCGACCGCGGCCGGGTCACACAGGGTGTCGGAGATGCCGATGCCCTCGATGCCGGAGAAAGCAATGATGTCGCCGGCCTGCGCCTGCTCCACCTCGATGCGCTCCAGTCCCATGAAGCCGAGGACCTGCAGGACCTTGGCGCTGCGGGTTTTGCCGTCGGCCGCGACCACGGTCACTTGCTGGTTGGTCCTGACCTTGCCGCGCTGGATGCGGCCGACGCCGATGACGCCGACGTAGTTGTTGTAGTCGAGCGAGGACACCCGCATCTGGAACGGGCCGTCCGGATCCACCGCCGGCGGCGAGACGTGTTCGCAGATCGCCTCGAACAGCGGGGTCATGTCGCCGCTGCGCACGCTGTCGTCGAGGCCGGCATAGCCCTGCAGGCCGCTGGCGTAGAGGGTGGTGAAGTCGAGCTGCTCGTTGGTGGCGCCGAGGCGGTCGAACAGGTCGAAGGTCTGGTCCAGCACCCAGTCCGGGCGCGCGCCGGGGCGATCGACCTTGTTGATGACCACGATCGGCTTGAAGCCCATCGCAAATGCCTTCTGCGTCACGAAGCGGGTCTGCGGCATCGGCCCGTCCATCGCGTCGACCAGGATCAGCACCGAATCGACCATCGACAGCACGCGCTCGACCTCGCCGCCGAAGTCGGCGTGGCCGGGGGTATCGACGATGTTGATCCGCCACTCTTCGCCGGTCTTCGGGTGGGTCCAGCGGATCGCGGTGTTCTTGGACAGGATGGTGATGCCGCGTTCCTTTTCGATGTCGCCGCTGTCCATCACCCGCTCCGGGGTGACGGCGCGTTCATCGAGGGTCCCGGACTGCTTGAGCATCTGGTCGACGAGGGTGGTCTTGCCGTGGTCGACGTGGGCGACGATGGCGATGTTGCGCAGGCGTTGGGCGGACATTGTTCGGGAACCGATGAAGCTGCACGGCTCGCAGAGGCGGGCGCGCAGCGTTGAAAAGGGGAAAGCCCGCTATTATATCCGGTCGACGCACCGTCCCGGTGTCCGGAGAGATCTGATGAGCCTGATTGCCAATTTCGAGACCGACCGCGGCAACATCCGCGTCGAACTGGCCGCCGACAAGGCGCCGCTGACCGTGGCCAATTTCGTGAACCTCGCCCAGCACGGGTTCTACGACGGGCTGAACTTCCATCGCGTCATCCCGGATTTCATGATCCAGGGCGGCTGCCCGGAAGGCAGCGGTCGCGGCGGTCCCGGTTATCGGTTCGAGGACGAGACCGGCAACGGGCTGCGCCACGAGCGCGGGGTGCTGTCGATGGCCAACGCCGGCCCGAACACCAACGGCAGCCAGTTCTTCATCACCCACGTGCCCTGTGGCTGGCTGGACGGCAAGCACACCGTGTTCGGCAAGGTGATCGCCGGGCTGGACGCGGTCGATACGGTCAAGCAGGGCGACAAGATCCAGTCGGTGAAGATCGAAGGCGATGCGGCCGCCGTGCTGGCGGCGAAGGCCGACCGCGTGGCGGAGTGGAACAAGATCCTCGCGGCTTGATGTTCCGCAGGCTCGCGCGGCGCGGCCGACCGGAGCAACGTCGCCGCTTGGGCTCCGCGTCCGGCTTCGACGCGCCGGCGCGCGCCCACCCAGGCGCGCTCGACCATGCTCCGGTCGGGCCCGCCACGCGA
>NZ_JAMQHN010000048.1 GCF_025993755.1 Thermomonas sp.
CGCCGATCGGCGCCTGCCCCACCTGCGACGGCCTCGGCGTCGCCGAGTTTTTCGATCCCGACAAGGTGGTTTCGCATCCCGAACTGTCGCTGGCGGCCGGGGCGATGCGCGGCTGGGACCGGCGCAACGCCTACTACTTCTCGATGATCACGTCGCTGGCGCGGCACTATCGCTTCGACGTCGACGCGCCCTGGCAGGAGTTGCCCGAACGGATCCGCGACATCCTGCTCAACGGCAGCGGCGAGGAAACCGTCAACCTCACCTACGTCAGCGAAAGCGGCCGCAAGGTCCAGCGCCGGCACGCCTTCGAAGGCATCCTGCCCAACCTCGAACGCCGCTATCGCGAAACCGAAAGCGCGGCGGTGCGCGAGGAACTGTCGAAATACATCAGCGAGCAGCCCTGCCCCGACTGCGGCGGCGCGCGGCTCAACCGGCAGGCGCGCAGCGTGTTCGTGGCCGGACACCCGCTGCCAGAAATCGCGGTGCTGCCGATCGGCCAGACGCTGGAATTCTTCAGCACCCTCCGCCTGCCCGGCTGGCGCGGCGAGATCGCGGCCCGGATCGTCAAGGAAATCCGCGAGCGGCTGGGGTTCCTGGTCGACGTCGGGCTCGACTACCTGACGTTGGAACGCAAGGCCGATTCTCTGTCCGGCGGCGAGGCCCAGCGCATCCGCCTCGCCAGTCAGATCGGCGCCGGACTGGTCGGCGTCACCTATGTTCTCGACGAGCCCAGCATCGGGCTGCACCAGCGCGACAACGCGCGTCTGCTCGCCACCCTCACCCGCCTGCGCGATCTGGGCAACACGGTGCTGGTGGTCGAACACGATGAAGAGGCAATCCGGCTGGCCGACTACATCGTCGACATCGGCCCCGGCGCCGGCGTGCACGGCGGCGAAGTGGTCGCCCGGGGTGCACTGGCCGACGTGCTGGAAGCGCCGCGTTCGCTGACCGGCCAATACCTGTCGGGCAAGCTGCGGATCGACGTGCCGGCCCACCGCAATCCGCCCAACCGCAAGCGGATGCTCAAGCTCAAGGGCGCCAGCGGCAACAACCTCAAGCACGTGAATCTCGACATTCCCGCCGGGCTGTTCACCTGCATCACCGGCGTCTCCGGTTCGGGCAAATCGACCCTGATCAACGACACCCTGCACGCGCTGGCGGCCAACGAGATCAACGGCGCTTCGCACACGCCGGCACCGTACGACGACATCGTCGGGCTGGACCTGTTCGACAAGGTGGTGGCGATCGACCAGTCGCCCATCGGCCGCACGCCGCGCAGCAATCCTGCGACCTACACCGGGCTGTTCACGCCGCTGCGCGAACTGTTCGCGCAGGCGCCCGAAGCACGCGCGCGCGGCTACTCGCCAGGGCGGTTCTCGTTCAACGTGCGCGGGGGCCGCTGCGAAGCCTGCCAGGGCGACGGCCTCATCAAGGTGGAGATGCACTTCCTGCCCGACGTGTACGTTCCCTGCGACGTCTGCCAGGGCAAGCGCTACAACCGCGAAACGCTGGAAATCCGCTACAAGGGACACAGCATCCACGACGTGCTGGAAATGACGGTGGAGGCGGCGCTGGAATTGTTCGAGCCGATTCCGTCGATCGCGCGCAAGCTCGAAACGCTGATGGACGTGGGCTTGTCCTACGTCAAGCTCGGCCAGAGCGCGACCACGCTGTCCGGCGGCGAGGCGCAGCGGGTGAAGCTGTCGAAGGAATTGTCGCGCCGCGACACCGGCCGCACGCTCTACATCCTCGACGAGCCGACCACCGGCCTGCATTTCCACGACATCGAGGCATTGCTGGCCGTGCTGCATCGCCTGCGCGACGAGGGCAACACCGTGATCGTCATCGAGCACAACCTCGACGTGATCAAGACCGCGGACTGGGTGGTCGATCTCGGCCCCGAGGGCGGCAACGGCGGCGGGCGGATCATCGCCACCGGAACGCCGGAAACGATCGCGGCCACTCCCGACTCGCACACTGGGCGTTTCCTCGCGCCGCTGCTGCAACAACGCGTCGGGCCGCCCCGCAGGCAGAAAGCCACGCAATCCAGCGAAGCCGGAGCACACGCATGAACGACGCTTCCCACGTTTTCCGGATGCCCCTGGCGCTGCGCTGGAGCGACCTGGACGCTTTCAACCACGTCAACAACGCGCGCTACCTGACTTTTCTGGAACAAGCGCGAATCGAATGGTTCGAAAGCATCGGCGAGCCGTGGGTGACCGAGGATTCCGCGCCGGTGGTCGCTTCGGCCACGCTGAACTTCAAGCGCCCGATCGAGTATCCGGCCAAGGCTTTCGTCGAATTGTTCACCGAGCGTCTGGGCGCCCGCAGCGTGGTGATCGGCCACCGCATCCTCGCCGAGGACGGCAGCCTGTATTGCGACGGGAACGTGGTTGCGGTCTGGATCGACCGCCACTCCGGCCGTTCGACCGATTTGCCCGACTGCGTGCGCAGGGCGGCGGGAAAGCTGTTGGCGCCCGCCTGATCCGGATGCATGGAACGGGATTCGCTATTGGCCCCGACGCCGTGTCCGGCCTGCACACGACGTTGCAAGTTCCATACCGGTACGCCACCGGCCACTAATGAACGCCCCATCCCAAAAGCTTGATCCGCTCTTTCCGCGTTCATCCGCGTCAAAAACTCTTCAGCCATTTCCCACCACACAACCATACGCACCCGTATCATTGGGATCCTGACCCACGGGAACTGCGCATGACTTCCAACGCCCTGATCGAAACCACCGTCCACGGCGGCATCCACCAACTCCGGATGAACCGCCCGCCGGTCAACGCGCTCGATCCGGCGCTATGCACCGCACTCACTGCCGTGCTGCAGGACGCCTTCGCGCAGGGCGCGCGCGGGATCGTGCTGGCCGGCGGCGCCAAGGTGTTTTCGGCGGGACTGGACGTGCCCTACCTGCTTTCGCTGGGCGAGGATCGAACCGCATTGATGCAGGCCTGGGAAGCCTTCTTCCAGACCGCACGGACGCTGGCCACAAGCCCGGTTCCGGTGGCCGCGGCGATGGCAGGGCACGCGCCAGCCGGCGGCTGCGTGCTGGCGCTGTGCTGCGATTTCCGGATCCTGGCCGAAGGGCCGTTCCGGATCGGCCTCAACGAAACCCAGGTCGGGCTGGTGGCGCCGGAGGGCATCCAGGCCCTGCTGGCGCGGGTAGTCGGCCCGCATCGCGCCGAACGCCTGCTGGTGGCGGGACACATGCCGGAAGCGGCTCAGGCGCTGTCGATCGGGCTGGTGGACGAACTGGCGGCCGCCGAGGAAGTGGAGAACCGCGCCCGCATCTGGCTCGACGCGCTGCTGCAGCTCCCGCAGGAACCGATGCTGGAAACCCGCGGCATCGCCCGCCGCGACGTGATCGCCGCGCTGGCTCCGGAGCGAATCGACCTCGATCGCTTCGTCGCCGCCTGGACCCGGCCCGATACCCAAGCCGGCCTGCGCGCGATGCTGGCGCGGATCGGGAAATAGGCGAGGCCAGGTCGCGGCTTCCCTCGCCCGCCGCGAGGCTTTCCGCCCGCCGGCTACAGGATCTCCAGCACCTTTTCAGGCGGGCGGCACAACCGCGTGCCCTTGGCGGTGAACACGAACGGCCGGTTGATCAATTTTGGCGTCCGCACCATCGCCTCGAGCATGGCATCGTCGGACAGCGACGGATCGTCCAGCCCCTGCGCCTTGAACTCGGGTTCCTTGCTGCGGATCGCCTCGCGCACGCCCAGACCTGCATCCTTGATCGCACGCCTCAGGCGCTCCTTGCCCGGCGGATCGTTGACGTAATCGACGATCACCGGTTCGATGCCGGATTCGCGAAGAATTTCCAGCGCACCGCGCGAATTGCTGCAGGTGGGCCGGTGCCAGATCTCGACCCGCTGCGCCTTGTCCACCATCGTCAATCTCCCGTCGCCACCGGCCGCGAGGGATCGGCAAGCCAGCCGCTCCACGACCCGGTGAACAGTTTCGCACCCTTCAATCCCGCCCGCTCCATCGCCAGCAGGTTGTGACAGGCCGTCACGCCGGAACCGCACATCATCACCACTTCGGCCGGATCGCGGCCCTGCAGCAGTTCGCGGTATTCCGCGGCCAGTTGCATCGGCGACTTGAAGCGCCCGTTTTCCAGATTCTGTGCATAGGGTCGGTTGATCGCTCCAGGCACGTGACCTGCCACCCGATCCAGAGGCTCCTCGTCGCCGCGGAAACGCGCCGCTGCGCGGGCATCGACCAACATCCCGCCTGCGGCCAGATGCGCATCGACGGCGTCGGCATCAAGCAGGCGATCGGCGTCGAAGCGGCCGCCGATGAAGGACGCGCCCGGCATCGGAGGCGCGGTGGTCACCGGCAAGCCGAGCGAAGTCCAGGCTTTCCAGCCGCCGTCCAGAACCGCCACCTTCTCTTGGCCGAAGGTGCGCAACATGAACCACAGGCGCGCAGCGACCGCGCCGTCGTTGTCGTCATAAACGATTACCTGCGAGGTCTGCGTCACGCCCCAGCGGCGCAGGCGCTCAAGGAAAAGCTTTTCGCTCGGCCACGGGTGGCGCCCCTGCCCGAATCGATCCATTTCCGACAGGTCGCGTTCCAGGTGTGCGTACACCGCGCCGGGGATCCGGCCACGCAGCCACGACTGCTCGCCCTGGCTGGGATCGAGCAGCGAAAACCGGCAGTCGACGACAACCAGATCCGGACGCCCCAGCGCCATCGACAGGACATCCGCCTGCACCAATGTCGTCCATCCGGCCATCACGCTTCTCCCTGATTCACGGCTGCGAGTCGTTCCCTGAGGTTGTACAGGATCGAGGCCGTCGCGCCCCAGATGCGGTGCGCAGCATAGCGGTATTGCAACACATGGCGCGCGCGGCCGGCAAAGCGGATCTCGACCTGCTCCAGACGGTCGGGATCCAGCAGCAGATCCAGCGGCACCTCGAACACATCCGCGACTTCCGCCGGATTGGCCCGCGGCGAAAACCCGGATTCGACCATCGCCAGCACCGGCAGCACGCGGTAGCCGGTGACGGTCAGGTACGGGTCGAGGTAGCCCAGCGGCCGCGCCTGCGCGCCGGCCAGGCCGATTTCCTCGTTCGCCTCGCGCAGCGCGGCCTCGGCCGGACTGGCGTCCTGGGCATCGATGCCGCCCCCCGGGAAGCTGACCTGGCCGGCGTGGTGCCGCAGTTGCTCGGTGCGCCGCGTCAGCAGGACGGCCGCGCCCGACGGGCGCGGGACGACACCGATCAGCACCGCCGCAGGACGCGGATGCGCTGCCAGAGGGAGCCCGTCCAGTTCCGTCAGGTTCCACGGCGGCGTCGCCGGTGGTACATCCAACGGATGGGTCGCGCAGCGCAGGCGATCAACAAGAGTTTCGACGTCAATCACGACGGCTCCCGCTGCGCCGCACGGGCAGGCAGAACCACTGCCACGATGTGCTCGCGTTCCGCAGCATCCAGGGCCAGCCACGCCGCGATTTCATCGCCGGTTCGCAGGCAGCCCAGGCACAGCCCGTCCACGCCGAGCGTGCAGACGCCCGTGCAGGGACTCAGGATGGCAGCGTATTCGCTCATGTCCTGGAATCATCGCCCCAAAACACGATGCGCCGGCACGAGCCGGCGCATCGACTAGACTGCCTTGGCAGAACCCCGAGGTGCCGCCCACGACCGTGGGCGGCTTCCCGAAACGGCGGATCCACAAGCGAACCCGCCTTCTATGTCACTTCACCGCACCCAGTTCGATCTGGAGGGCGATGGCCTGCTGCGCGAACTGCGCGTTCTGGCCCGGGCCCAGCGCGGCGCCCGGCGGAATCACGACTTCCCAGACGGCGCCCTGCTGCATCAGCGGCAGGGTGTCCTTGATCGCCGGGATCGGCGCCTGCGACACCTTGAACGGCGGCGGGGACTGGACGCCGCTCAGCGGGGTACCGACCGCGGCGAGGAAGCTGCGGAAAGCGATCGTCACTTCGCTGTTGGCGGTCGGCTTGGCGCCAGTGCCGGGCTTGACGACGCGGTACATGACGCCGCTGGGCAGGGTCAGCACGCCCTGCTGGGCCTTGTACTGGGTCAGGAACGCGGGGGACTGCGCCTTGTTGTCCTCCAACGCCTTGCGGAAGGCTTCCTGCGCCTTGGCTTCCATGCGCGCCTGGAAACCGGTGAAGGCGGTGCGCAGTTGATCTTCGGTGTAGGCCGGCTGCTTGTCTCCGAAGGCATCCTGCAGGCCGCGCACGACGGTGGCGATGTCGATCGGCTCACCGCCGAGCCGCAGCTCCTGACCCAGGTTCCAGCCCATCACGTAGCTGGCGTGGGTCTTGTCCACCACCGGCAGGTTGGCCGCCGCTGGCGCGGTCGCCGGACGGGGTGCCGCCGCCGGAGCGGTCTGGGCCTGCGCGGAGGCCACGCCGGCGCTCAGGGTCAAGGCCGCCAGGCTGGCAGCGAGTGCATGAAACTTCATCCAGAACCTCATTCGTTGATCGAGACCGCGGACGCGGCCGGGATGGAAAAAACCGGCCGGGGCCGGAGGAGTTTTGCCTGCACCGGACGGCAAGCCGCCTGCGGGACACGCTAGGATACAGTTCGCGGCCCTGAACGGCTACTGAGGCTTCCCTGCGACCGGCGACGGCGGGGGAAGTTCCGCGATTCCCCAATATTTTTCGATTTCGGACGTCCCCATGACCGATTCCCTGCTTCTGACCGAAACCGCCGACGGCATCCGCACCCTGCAAGTCAACCGCCCGGACAAGCTCAACGCCCTCAATGCCGCCACCCTGGACGCGCTGGATGCCGCCTTTGCCGCCGCTGCCGGCGACCCCGAGGTGCGCGTGGTGATCCTGACCGGCGCCGGTCCCAAGGCCTTCGTGGCCGGCGCCGACATCGCCGAAATGCGCACCCTGACGCCCGTGCAGGGCCGGGACTTCTCGCTGCGCGGCACCCGGATGATGCGCCGGATCGAACGCCTGCCCAAGCCGGTGATCGCCATGGTCAACGGGTTCGCGCTGGGCGGCGGACTCGAACTGGCGATGAGCTGCCACCTGCGGATCGCGGCGGACACCGCGAAGATCGGCCAACCCGAGATCAACCTCGGCCTGATTCCCGGCTTCGGCGGCAGCCAGCGGCTGCTGCGGCTGTGCGGCCGCGCGGCCACCCTGGAACTGTGCCTGACCGGCGCGCCGGTCACCGCCGAACGCGCCCTGCAGCTGGGCATCGTCAACCGGATCGTGCCCGCCGCCGAATTGGAAGCGGAAACCCGGAAACTTGCGGCGCAACTCGCTGGCGCCGCCCCGCTGGCGCTGCGCGGAATGCTGGACTGCGTGAGCATCGGCGGCGAATGCGGCATCGAGGAAGGACTGGAGTACGAGGCGGCCCAATTCGGCCTGATGTTCGCCACCGAGGACATGCGCGAAGGCACCGGCGCGTTCCTGGAAAAGCGCAAACCCGCGTTCACGGGGAAATGATCGAATCCGCATCGCCCTGCCCCGCCTGCGGCTGCGCGCAGGCGCATCCTGCGCACGCGGTCGTCGCGAAGCTGCGCGACGGCGATCTCGACGCCGCGCTGGCGCTCGGCCTGCTCGACATGGCGCCCTGCGCGGGTTGCGGTGCGGCCTGCAACGACACGCTGGCCGCGGCCCGGGACAACCGCCGCTTCTCTCTTGCCGCACGCGATCGTCACCGCGCCCGTGCCCGGCGGCTGGCGCGGATCAAGGCCGAGCGCGAAACCGCGCGGCGTGCGGCACAGTCACCGCCAGCCGCTTCCGGAAACGACCGGTCCGACCTCGCCGTCACCGACCTGCCCAAGGCCGCCTCCGACGCGCTGGCCAGGGCGCTGGCCCGGGCGCGCGAGCGGCATTCGTGAAATCCCGTCAAAAACAGCGACCCGCCCGCGGCAGCAGGCTCACCGCGTCCGAAATCGCCGAATTGTTCACCCGCCTGCACGCACTCGACCCCGAGCCGCGTACCGAACTGGAGTTCTCCAGCCCGTTCGAACTGCTCGTCGCCGTCGTGCTGTCGGCCCAGGCCACCGACGTAGGCGTCAACAAGGCCACCCGCAAACTGTTTCGGGTCGCCAACACGCCGCAAGCCATCCTCGCGCTGGGCGAGGACGGATTGAAGGCGTACATCAACACCATCGGCCTGTTCAACGCCAAGGCGGCGAACGTGATTGCGACGTGCCGATTGCTGCTGGAACGCCACGACGGAGAGGTTCCGGACACCCGCGAGGCGCTGGAAGCCCTGCCCGGCGTGGGCCGCAAGACCGCCAACGTGATCCTCAACGTCGCCTTCGGGCAACCCACCATCGCGGTGGACACGCACATCTTCCGCGTCGCCAATCGCACCGGACTGGCACCCGGCAAGGACGTGCGCACGGTGGAAGACAAACTGCTGCGGCTGGTGCCCGACGCATTCCGGCAACACGCCCACCACTGGCTGATCCTGCACGGGCGCTACGTCTGCAAGGCGCGCAAGCCGAATTGCGCGCACTGCCTGCTGCACGATCTGTGCAAATGGCCGGAAAAAACGCCGCTCGCAGGGAACGACGGCGCCTGGCGGTCAGTCGCGCGGTGAACCGTCGCGTTGCCGCAGCAGGGTGAACGCAAAACCGACCACCACCAGCGCTCCAAGCACCAGCAGGCTCCAGAGGGTCAGGGTTTTCCAGTCGCGCGGCGCGGACGCTGGCAAATAGGCGGCGGCTCCCGCGCGTTCGCTGGCCGCTCCCAGGGTGGCCGCCGCCGGCACCCACTGCGCACCTCGTCGCACGCGCAGCGCCTCCAGCATCGATTCCACGGCATCCTGCGCGATGTCTTCGGACGCGCTTCCCGCCACCAGCACATAGGGCGGCTTGCCCTGGTCGAGGAACACCAGGCTGCCGGGGACATAACCCAATCGCAGCGTCGGGGCCATCGTCGGCGTCGTCCCGGCGTCGGGCTGCAGGCGCCAGTCGTGATCGGTGATCAGATAATGCAGGTCCAGCGGCGGCGACGTCTGCGTCCTGCCGGCGTCATCGAGACGCCACGCATTCCAGCCGGCGGCGCGCAGCTTCCACGCCGGCGGACTGGCGTCCCCCTTGCGCGCATCCCCATCGCGGCTGAACACGCTCCAGCGCACGCTGCTGTTGGCGGGCATGGCGACATCGACGCGCTGCACCGGATAGCGGCCTTCGAGGCGATAGTGGAATCCGGTCCCGGCGGTGGCGGGAGCCGGCGTGGCCGAAAGTTCCAACCACTGCCAGCCCACGGGTTCCGCCGCCTCGCGCCATTCCCCGCGGATCTCGCTCACGGTCAGGGCCCCGCCCTCCTGCAGCGGCAACAGGCGCAGATAGCGCGGAGGAGAATCCAGGGCAATGCGGTTGCTGCGCAGTTCCTGCCCTTGGTTGCGCAACCGCACCAGCCGCACCTGGGGGTCGAGGATCCGCCAATCGCGCAGGTCGTCGCTGCCTTCCAGCCGATACCCCAGGTCCACCGATTCGGCATCGTTGTTCCAGTCCAGCGCCAACGACCGCATCCGGGCGCTGTCGGCACCGAGATCCACCAGCCATCCCGTGCCGACCACCGCACCCGCACGCGGCGCGGTCCCGCCGCGCACGGAAACCACCGCCCCGCCACTATCGCGACGCACCAGGACGCTCAGGTCGGCTCCGGTCGTCGTTGCGCCCGTCGGCAGGGGGAACCAGCGCAATATCGTCGTTTGCACGCGGGTCGATGGCGGCTGCGCCGGAACAACAAAACTGGCTACCTCACGTCCCTGTGCATCCAGCACGCGAACATCGCGCAGGTCGGGCCAGTACGCGGCGCGATAGACGGAAGCATCCAGCGTCACCCGGTACGCGCCGGCATCGGCTCGCGCCAACTCCAACGGCCATTGCCGCGCGTACGGTTCCCCAGCCTGCGCGGCCAGCGGCAGCAGGGTCAGCAGCAATGCGAACAAACGCCTCATTCCTTCACCTCGTTGGCGGTCGCCCCGTTGTTCCCCGTAACCCGCCGCGGCGGCACCGGCGCCAGCCAGCCGACGAGGGTGCAGAGCAGGCCGTAGACGATGAACGCGCCGATCCCGAGCAGGTCGCCCAGATTGCCGCGGTCCACCAGCAGCAGCTTGAGCAGGACCACGCCCATGAGCAAGGCCCCCGCCAGCCACAATCCCCAGTGGCCACGCCGCGATCCGTAAATCCAGCCGGCCACGCCCAGCAGGCTCCACACCACGGTCAGGCCGGTCTGGGACAGACCCGCGCCAAGCAGTTCGTCGTTCCACGCAATCCCACCCCAATGGCAGACCGCGCGCAGGGTCATCGTGCTCACCAGCACCAACCCGGCCAGCGCCAACAGGACGATCGGAAGCGATGTCCCCGCAGCGGAGCGGCTGCCGCGCAGCCAGAGCGCAAGCAGCAACAGCACGGCCAGCTGCGCCAGATCCAGCGGATTGATGACGACGATCCACGGCAGCGGCGCGCTGTGCCCCGGGTAAAACAGCAGGCACAGCCACCACAACCCGAGCGCGAGGAACACCAGCAGGCGCAGCGCCGTCTGGAACGGCGCAAAACCGGCACCCAGCGGCTGCGCCAGCCACGCAGCGCAGCGCAGGGACACCCCCGCCAGCAACAACCACGGCAGCGCGAGCAGCATGCCCACCCAGCCGTCGGCCAGGTCGAAGCGATCGCCGAGGAAGCCGGCAAGAAGCGACAGCACGGTCGGCCACAGCAGCCACCACGCCAGCTGCGCCAGTCCCGCCACGTTGCCGCTGGCATTGCGCAGGCCAACCAAGGACCGCGCCCCGAGCGCGGCGAACAGCGGCCAGATCCACACCCCCTGTCCCGCGAACGGTTGACCGTCCGCGCTCCACTGCGCCATCGCCAGCGGGAACGCCAGCACCAGCATCACCATCGTGGTGACGGCCAGCGCCCGCGCCGGGAATCGCCGATGCCATTCCGCCGCCAGCCAGCCGGTGGCGCCGGCCAACAGCAGACTCCAATGCAGATCGTCTCCGGGTTTTGCGAATGCTTCGATTTCGCGAAGGAATGCCAGCAGCCACCAGAACATTCCCCACAGATACGCCAGCACGGCCATCACGTTGCCCGCATGGCGACGATACAGCCAAGCCACCGCGAAACCGCCGCTGGCCACCAGCAGTCCGCTCATGAACGCGGCATTGGCAAACGGCAGTGCGCCAAGGTCGTGGCTGAGCACGCCGGACCCCGTCGAGGCCAGCGCCACCGCCGCCGCCAGTTGCAGGACCAGACCGGCCCAGCGCGGCAGCCGCCGCGACTGCATGAAACCCAGCCAGACCAGCCCCGCGCCTTCGAGTGCGAACACCGAGGCAGTCGCCCTCGCCGACAGCGCCAGCGGCACCGCGAGCGTGGCAAATCCCACGGCCAGCACGGCATAGCCGCGCGCCAGCAGCCCCATTCGCGACTGCGGCAACAGCCAGCGGGCCAGCACGGCATACAGCGCCGCCAGTCCCAGCGCGAAAAACGCCAGCGTCATGCCTTGCCCGGGCAACATGCCCGCCTGCAGCGCAAAGACGACCAGCGGCGTCCCGAACAGCAGGCTGCCGTCGATCCGCGCGCTTCCGGGCGTCGGCACCTTGCGCGCATACAGCAGGGGCAGGAGCAGGTAGAAGCCGAAGAACAGCAGCAGGAACGGCTCGGTGCTGGCGAAGTGTTCCGGCCGGTACTCCAGCACCCCCCAGAGCGTGCCGATCCCGAAGGTGAAAACGAAACCCAGCAGATTCAGGATCCGCCACGGCCGCACCCAGGCGATCGCGAAGATGCCGGCGTTGAGCGCCGCGTAGTAGCTGAACAAAGCCACGTGGCTGCCGCCGCCCGTGGACAGCCACAGCGGCGCCAAAAAGCCCGCCAGCACGCCTAGGATGGCCAGCGTGCGCGACTCCTGCACAACCGCCATCACCGACATCCCGGCGATCAGCAGCACGCTGATGGCAAACGCCGGTCCGGCGCCCAGCAGGTCGTAGCGCTTGCTGGCGGCGAACGTCACCAGCAGCAGGACGCCGATCGCGCCACCCTGCACGGCCAGCGCGAAGCTGCGATGGCTTTCCCGCTTGCGCCAGCCGAACACCAGGCCCGCCAGCGCCGCGGCGGCAACGCCGGCAAGGCGGAATTCGATCGGCATCCGCAGCCAGCCCTGGTCGCTGGCATAGCGCAGCAGCGCCGCAACGCCCGCAAGCAGGACCAGCATGCCCACCTTGACCGGCACGTTCCCGGTCGTGAACCAGCGCTTGACCCGTTCGACGTTGCGTTCGAACCAGTCCGGCTGCGGCGGCTGCGGCGGCTGTGGCGGCTGTGGCGGCTGCGGCGGCGGCGACGCCGGACGGCCCCACGACTTTTCCGCAGTGTCGTCGAATCGCCGGGACGGCTGCGGTTGAGATTCGACAGCGGACGCCGCAACCTCCTCGGGCTCCACGTCCGGAAGCGGCGGCACCACGTACGCTGGAGCCTCGGGCTCGGGTTCTTCCTCTGGAACGACCGTTTCGCGGAGCACACCGACACCCGCCCCGGGCGTGTTTCCGGCCGCGGACGCGGACGCGCTGACCGCAAGCGCGGAAAGCGCCGATTCCAGCGCCTCGACCCGCCGCCGCAAACCGCCCAATTTGACCAGCGCCACCACCAGCAGCACCGGCATGACCAAAAGCGCCAGCAGCGCGAGGATTCCCAGAGCGACCAGTTCGTCCATGGCGAAGCCGGAAACAATCCAGCGCGCACTCTATCGCATCGCCGCAAAGCTCATGAAAGCTGAACGCAGCCTCAGCCGCAGCGGCATCGCCGTGCATCACGTCCCGAGTTAACATCCATACTTCCGACGGTCCCATTCCCCAAGGCAACGCCATGCGCCAATCCGCCGCCAAGCCCCATTCCAGCTTCTTCCCGATGCTCGCCGCTGCCGCATTCGCGGTGGTGCTGTCGCCAACAGCCGCGCTGGCATCCGGCCAGGCCCAGGCCGCGCCGGCAAGCCATGCCATGCACGACGGCGCAGGCGGCCATGAACATGGTTTCGACCAGATCGACAGCGACCACGACGGCCGGATCTCGCGCACCGAATTCGCGGCGGCGCACGGCGGCAAATCCGACCGCTTCGCATCGATCGACGGCAATGGCGACGGCTTCATCAGCCGGCAGGAATTCGACGCCCACCACGCCGCGATGAAGCCGGCAGCGGAAGACCACGCGCCCGCCTCCAGCGACGAGCACGCCGGCCACCATTGAGCCGGGTTTTCGCCGTTCGCGGCGCGGGGCCCCGTCGGGCATCTGCTAGTCTGAAACCATGAGCGCGTCCCCGCAGCCCCCCGTCGTCTCGCCGATGGCTGCGCGTTTTCGCGGCTATCTGCCGGTCGTGGTGGATGTCGAGACCGGCGGATTCGACTGGGACAAGCACGCCCTGCTCGAGATCGCCGCGATCCCGCTGGAATTCGACGCCGAAGGCCGCCTCGTCCCCGGCGCGATCGCCCACGCCAACATCGCCCCCGCCCCCGGCACGCTGATCGACCCCAAGTCGCTGGAAGTGACGGGCATCCGGATCGGCCACCCGCTGCGCGGCGAGCTGGGCGAACGCGAGGGGCTCGATCATGTGTTCGCCCCGGTGCGCGCGGCGATCAAGCGGCACGGCTGCCAGCGCGCGATCCTGGTCGGCCACAACGCCCATTTCGACCTCAACTTCCTCAACGCCGCGGTGAAGCGAAGCGGCCACAAGCGCAACCCCTTCCACCCGTTCAGCGTCCTCGACACCGTGACGATGGCCGCGCTGGCCTACGGCCAGACCGTACTGGCGCGCGCCGCGTTTGCCGCCGGCATCGGCTGGGATCCCAGGGAAGCGCATTCGGCGATCTACGACACCGAGCAGACCGCAAGACTCTTCTGCAAGATCGCCAACGCCTGGCCGCAATTGGGAAGCGTCTCCGCACCCCTGCCCGAAACCATCACCGATCCGGATGCAAGCGATCCCCGCGACGCGCAGGGTTATATGTAAGCCGCATCGCCGTGTCCGGGGCGAATGCGGGGACAATCGACGCCATGGACGGCGTCAATTAGCCTACATGGACGTACTTGCGGCGTGTCCCCGCATTTGCCTCGGGCACGGCGATCCGGACACGGCAATCAAGCTCATACGCAATCGAGTCAAGTCTTCGTCGCTTTCGACCGCAGCTTCAGCATGCGCACGATCCCGTAGGCGCTGATCGCCATCCAGGCCGCTTCCAGCACGAACACCGACACATTGAACTTGCCCATCAGCGACACCAGCACGCCGCCGGAACCGAACAGATTGAGCAACTGGTAAACGATGCCGGTGCCCGCCAGCTGTCCGGCCTGCAGCAGGAAGAACGCCAGCAGCACGCACAGCGTGCCGCAGATGCCCACCCAGTCGTACCACTCCAGATGGATCGCCATCACCGGCTCCTTTGCCGCACGGCCTCGAACAGGACGATGCCGGTGGCGACGGACACGTTGAGGCTTTCGAAGCCGCCCGGCATCGGAATCTTCACCAGCGAATCGCAGTTCTCCCGGGTCAACCGGCGCAACCCCTCACCCTCGCTGCCCATGACCAACGCGACGTTGCCCTTGAGATCGAGCGCGTACAGCGACGCCTCCGCCTCGCCGGCCAGCCCGTGGATCCACACGCCCGCCTTTTGCAGGTCGCGCAGCGTGCGCGACAGATTGGTGACGCTGAACACCGGCAGCGTGTCCGCAGCTCCCGCCGAGGTCTTGCGCACGGTGGCGTTGAGCTGCA
The DNA here is from genome assembly GCF_025993755.1 of Thermomonas sp. Lineage (GTDB taxonomy): Bacteria > Pseudomonadota > Gammaproteobacteria > Xanthomonadales > Xanthomonadaceae > Thermomonas. The sequence continues at coordinate 14,711 of NZ_JAMQHN010000048.1, forward strand.
CCGCCTTGTCCTTGGGAATCACCACCGCGGTCGCACCGGCCGCGGCCGCGCTGCGCAGGCAGGCGCCGAGATTGTGCGGGTCCTGCACGCCGTCCAGCACCAGCACCAGCGCACGGCCTCCGGCGGCCTCGATCAGCGCCGGCAACTCGTGCTCGTCCCAGGTCCTTGCCGCCGCATAGCGCGCCGCCGCGCCCTGATGGCGCAGCCCGCCGGCCACCCCGTCCAGCGCCTGCGCCGGCACCCGCCGGACCTCGATGTCACGCCGCCGCGCCTGCTGCTCGATCTCGACGATGCGCGGATTCCTGCCGCCCGCTTCCAGCAGCACTTCCAGCACGTGCTCGGCGTCGTGTTCCAGCGCCGAAGCCACCGGATTCAATCCGACCACCCATTGCGACGATTTGCCCATGCGCGCATTGTGCCGCATCGGCGGGATCCGATGATGCAGCTGATGCTCGCGCAGGCAGGCATCTCGTGGCACGCTAGGCGGATGTACCTTGCCTACTACGGCCTGCGCGAACCGCCGTTCTCGATCACCCCGGATCCGCGCTTCGTCTTCCTGAGCGAGCGCCACCGGGACGCGCTGGCGCACCTGCTGTTCGGGATCGACAAGGGCGGCGGCGGCGGCTTCGTCCAGCTGACCGGCGAAGTCGGCACCGGCAAGACCACCCTCAGCCGCCTGCTGCTGGAACAACTACCGGACAACGCCCGCATCGCGCTGGTGCTCAACCCGCGCCAGAACGCGATCGAACTGCTGGAAACCGTCTGCGAAGAGTTGCGGATCGACATCGAAGGCAAACGCGGCAGCGCCAAGGCCCTGATCGACGCACTCAACGCCTACCTGCTCGACGCCTACGCGCAGGGCCTGCGGGTGGTGCTGCTGATCGACGAGGCGCAGAACCTGCCGCCCGACGCGCTGGAACAGGTGCGTCTGCTGACCAATCTGGAAACCCACACCCAGAAACTGCTGCAGATCCTGCTGCTGGGCCAGCCCGAACTGCGCGACCTGCTGGCACGCCCGGAGCTGCGCCAGCTCGCCCAGCGCATCACCGCGCGCTTCCACCTGAGCCCGCTGGACGAACGCGAGACCGCCGCCTATCTGCGCCACCGCTGGCGGGTGGCCGGCGGCTCGCGCTTCCCGTTCAACGCCAAGGCGGTGCGCCGTCTGCACGCGCTTTCCGGCGGCGTGCCGCGACTGATCAACGTGATCGCCGAACGCGCACTGCTGGCCGGCTACGCCCGCGATGCGGTCGGCATCGACGCCAAGCTGGTGAACGCGGCGGCACGCGAAGTCCTGCCGTCCGCCCGACCAGCGCGCTTGCAACCGCTGCTGGCCGTGGCCGGCGGCGTGGTGATCGCCGCGCTGATCGTTGCCGCCTGGTGGTTCCAGCCGTGGGCGAAGGGCCCCGTCGCGACAACGCCCATGCCCCGGCCCGCGGTCTCGGCGACAACGCCCGACGCAGCCAGACCGCCGCCCAAACCTGTGATCGAGAACGTCGATCCCGCCGCGTTCGCGCACCTGATCGAAACTGCAAATGCCTCGCCGACGGACACCTGGCGCGAGCTGCTGCAACAGTGGTCGCTACCCGGCGATGCCGTCACCGTGGCTTCGGACGGGAGCTGCAATCCGGCCCCGGCGCGGATCGACCTGCACTGCGTAAATGGCAGCACGCGTCTGGTTACGCTGCTGGCCCTGGACCGGCCGCTGCTGTTGCGCCTTCGCGCGGGCACCTCCGATACCTGGGCCCTGTTGCTTGGCGCGGACACGCGCACGGTCCGCCTGCGGATCGGCACGCGCACGATCGATGTCGGGCGCACCCTGTTGCAATCGCGCTGGGACGGCCGCTACGCCGGCCTGTGGCGCGGGCCGGATGTCCTCATGCAAGCGCCGCAGCCGGGCACTTCCAGCCCGGCCGTGGACTGGCTGTGGCAGCAGCTTTCAGCGCCGCCTCCCGCCGCCGGCATGCCCTACAACGCCACGCTGCGCGCTGCCGTACGCGAGCTGCAGAGCGCGCGCGGACTGCCGACCGACGGCATCGCCGGTTCCCTGACCCTGATGGCCCTGGCCAATGATCTGCCCGGCCCGCGCCTGCTGCGGGTGCTGGAGTGAAACTCGATGTCGCTGATTCTTGAAGCCCTGCGCAAATCCGAAGCCGAACGCCAGCGTGAGGGCACGCCCAGCGTGGCGATGGAACTGCCGCCGGTGCCCGCGCGCGGCACCGGGGCAACGCCGGGCTGGGTCTGGCCGACGCTGGCCATCGTGGTCGCCGGCGCGATCCTGGCAGGCTGGTGGGGGATGCACGCCGGCAAGGGCGATCCGGCACCCGATGCCGTGGCCGACGCAGCGCCCATCGCAGCTTCGGCAGCGGAACACCCTGCGCCGCATGCAGCGCCCGCACCATCCACTCCCGCCATGCCGCCCGCGCCCGAGCCACAGACGGCCCAGCCACCGGCTCCGCCCGCGGCCCCCATCGCCGCCACCGCTCCGGCTCCGGCTCCGGCTCCGTCACCTGCGCCAACGCCAGCGCCAGCTCCGGCGCCCCATTCCGTCGCACAGACGCCGCCTCCCGTCGCCCCGCTCCCCGCTGCCCCGGCTCCTGCAGCGCCAGCAGTCGCTGCAAGCGCGGAAGACACCGAAGACGCTCCGCCGATTTCGGCGACCGGCCTGCCCGCGGTGAAGCTGAGCATGCACATGTGGGATTCCGATCCCGGCAAGCGCTTCGTCATCCTCGACGGCCAGCGCATGGGCGAAGGTGACCGCAGCGGCGGCCTGCAGGTCATCGCCATTCGTCGCGACGGCGTCATCGTCGAACGCAACGGCATTCGCGCCCGGGTACCCCTGCCCTGAACAAAGCGCCGCAGCCATGACCACGCTGGATTTCCTCCTCGAACGCGACTTCGTCGAGCTCAACCAGCTGCTGAAGCTGGTCGGGTTGTGTGATTCGGGCGGCGCCGGCAAGCAACTCGTCGCCAGCGGCGCGGTGCGCGTGGACGGCGTCGTTGAACTGCGCAAGACCGCCAAGATCCGCGCCGGGCAGCGGGTGACGCTGGGTGAGAACGAGGTTCAAGTGCGCTAGGGCTGATGCGCTCCTGCCCGTATTCCCGCAGAATCCTTTTTCAGCTGGAAAGGATCCACGGAAACCGGAATGGGCATTCTCGTCGGCGCCATCTGCCTCGCAGCCCTGCTTTGGGCCGTGTTCGCCTTCAACGGACTGATTCGCCTGCGCAACCAGTTCCGCACCGCCTGGGCCGACGTTGACGTGCAGTTGCAACGTCGCCACGACCTCGTGCCGCAGCTGGTGGAAGCGGTGAAAGGCTACGCCGCGCACGAGCGCGCCACGCTGGAAGCCGTCACCGAGCTGCGCAACCAGGCCCGCGCGGCGCACGGCGCGGCCCAGCAGGGCCAGGCCGAGTCCATGCTCGAACACTCGCTCTCGCGGCTGATCGCCCTCCAGGAGGCTTATCCGGAGCTCAAGGCCAGCGACAATTTCCGACAGCTGTCCGCGGGGCTGGTCGAGGTCGAAGACCATCTGCAGTACGCGCGCCGCTTTTACAACGGCGCGGTGCGCGATTACAACGACGCCATCCAGCGCTTTCCAACGCTGTTGATCGCCGGCCCGTTCGGATTTCGTTCCGCCGAATTCTTCCAGGCCGAAGACGGCAGCCGGGCCTCCCCGAAACTGGAGTTCGGGCAATGAAGCGTTTGCTCGCATTGGTTCTGCTGTGTCTGTCCCTGCTGCCGGTGCTGCCGGTATTGGCGCAAAAAACGCCGCACAAGGGCGACGCCCCCAGTGCCGACGAAATCGCACGTCGCGTCAACGAGGCCAC
>NZ_JAMQHN010000049.1 GCF_025993755.1 Thermomonas sp.
GCTGGCCGCCCGCGACGCGTATAGCTCCCCCATTGCGCCGCGCAGCCTCAACCCCCTGCACGGCGATTTCGCCAATTTCCCGCTCTACTCGTCGTTGGTTGCGGGTGGCCGGCACCAAAAGTCGGGTGCCTGGGATTTTGTCGCCGGCTTGGCCTGTTGGCCCTACGTGAATTCCGCGATCTTCGGCGCCAAGCCCCAGAAGGCGTCCGCCAACGTCGTCCATTCCGTCTACGAGTGGGCCACAGCTGGGCCACAGGTGGGCCATAAGCAGATTTTTCGGCAGTCCGCATCGGACATGGACACGTTGATATGTGCTTCGCGTGCTTGCTGTGGATCGGAATAAATTCCGGAATTCAATGACATATGGTTGCATTGTTGCAATGAGTCGGCTTCTTCCATACAATGCCCGGCTCCGGTGCGGGGTGGAGCAGTCTGGCAGCTCGTCGGGCTCATAACCCGAAGGTCGCAGGTTCAAATCCTGCCCCCGCTACCAAGTTTCAATGTTGGATGTTCAACATCGGACTCGGGCTCGCGAAGGCCTCATCCAGACCTTCGCATCCAGCGTCATCGGAAAAGGGCCCATCGGGTCCTTTTTTGTTTTCCGGAGCGGTGCCGCAGCCGCTTCTGCAAGCGTACCAAGGCTGTATTGACCCAGACCGGACGGATTGCGTCGTGACCGACAAGGCCAATGAAATCTCCGCGCTGCTTGCGCCCACGGTGGCGGCCCTCGGGCTGGACCTGCTGGGTGCGGAGTACTTGACCGCGCCGGGCGGGGCGGTGCTGCGCCTGTACATCGACGTGCCTGAAGCCGAGGGGGCGTCGCGTTCGGTCGGGATCGACGAGTGCGAGGCGGTCAGCCGTGAGGTGTCGGCGCAATTGGATGTCGAAGATCCGATCAGCGGCAACTACACGCTGGAAGTGTCTTCGCCGGGGCTGGATCGGCCGCTGTTTGCGGCCAGGCAGTTCGCGCGTTTCGCCGGGCAGGTGGCCAAGGTGGCACTGAAGCTGCCGCAGGAAGGTCGCCGTCGACTGCAGGGGGCGATCCTGCAGGTGGAGGGCGATCGCGTGGTGTTCGACGTCGACGGCGCGCAGTTCGCGGTCGAGGTGTCGAACATCAAGAAGGCCAGGCTCGTTCCCGACTGGGCGGCGCTGGGCCTGGCGCCGGCGCAGGACAAGTCCGGGCGCGATGCGCGGCCGGGCAAGCAGCGGTCGAACAGGAAAAAAGAGGGCGCGGGCAAGGCGCCTGCGGCGAAAAGGAATCCAACCAACAACCCGGCGGCTAAAGGTCGCTTGACGCGGAGTAAGCGGGCATGAGCAAGGAACTGTTGATGGTCATCGATGCGGTGGCGGCCGAAAAGGGCGTGCCGGAAGCGGTGATCCTCGAGGCGATGGAGGCGGCGCTGGCCTCGGCGGCCAAGAAGCGTTACGCCGAGCAAGACGTGCTGATCCGCGTCCAGATCGATCCCAAGGACGGCAGCTACGAGACCTTTCGCCGCTGGGAAGTGGTGGCCGATGACGTGGTGATGGAATCGCCCGACCGCCAGCTGCGGCTGATGGATGCGGTCGAGGAAAGCGACGACGTCGATGTCGGTGATTACATCGAAGAGCAGATCGAAAACCCGGAATTCGGTCGCATCGCCGCGCAGGCCGCCAAGCAGGTGATCGTGCAGCGCGTGCGCGAGGCCGAGCGCGCGCAGGTCGTGGATGCGTGGAAAGATCGCGTCGGCGAGCTGGTCACCGGCGTGGTCAAGCGCGTCGAGCGCGGCAACGTCTACGTGGACCTGGGCGGCAACGCCGAGGCGATCATTCCCAAGGACAAGGGCATCCCGCGCGACGTGCTGCGCACCGGCGACCGCGTGCGCGGCTACCTGTTCGACGTTCGCAGCGAGCCGCGCGGGCCGCAGCTGTTCATCAGCCGCGCCGCGCCCGAGTTCATGATGGAGCTGTTCAAGCTGGAAGTGCCGGAGGTCGGCCAGGGGCTGGTGTCGATCAAGGGCTGCGCGCGCGACCCCGGCGACCGCGCCAAGATCGCGGTCCTGGCGCACGACAACCGCACCGACCCGATCGGCGCCTGCATCGGCATGCGCGGCTCGCGCGTGCAGGCCGTCACCAACGAGCTCAACGGCGAGCGCGTGGACATCATCCTGTGGAGCGACAATCCGGCGCAGTTCGTCATCAACGCGATGGCGCCGGCAGAGGTGCAGTCGATCGTGGTCGATGAGGACAAGCACTCGATGGACCTGGCCGTGGCCGAGGAAAACCTCGCCAAGGCGATCGGCCGCGGTGGCCAGAACGTGCGCCTGGCCAGCCGCCTGACCGGCTGGCAGCTCAACGTGATGACCGCCGACCAGGTGCGCGAAAAATCCGAGGCCGAGCAGGCCGTGGCCAAGGCGTTGTTCATGGAGAAGCTCGAAGTCGACGAGGAGATCGCGAACATCCTGGTGGCCGAGGGCTTCAACACGGTCGAGGAAGTCGCTTACATCCCGGTCGGCGAACTGCTGGCGGTCGAGGATTTCGACGAGGACATCGTCGAGGAGCTGCGCTCGCGCGCCCGCGATGCGCTGCTGCACGATGCGCTGGCGGTGGAGGAAGGGCTGGAGGAAAACCAGCCGGCCCAGGATCTGCTCGACCTGCCCGGCATGGACGAGACCACGGCCTACGCGCTGGCCGAGCGCGGCGTGCGCACGCGCGAAGACCTCGCCGAGCTGGCGACCGACGAAATCGCCGATGTCGAAGGCATGGACGAGGAGCGCGCCGCGGCGCTGATCATGGAGGCGCGCCGGCACTGGTTCGAGTAAGCGCAGCGCGCCGCCATCGGCGGCGCGGGGCCTGAATCATCAGGAACGCGATAAAATCGCCCTTTCATGCCGACCGGTTCGCCGGTTCAGGCAAACATCCCGGAAACCGAATGTCGCAGCAAACCACCATCCGCAAGTTGGCCGAACTGGTGAATACGCCGGTCGATAAATTGCTGGAGCAGCTGGCCGAGGCCGGCATGCCGTTCAGCGATCCCGACCAGGCCATCACCAGCGCCGAGAAGCTCAAGCTTCACGGTTTCCTGCGGCGCGCGCACGGCAAGGCCGAACGGCCGGTCGAGGAGGCGGCAACGCCCGGCAAGATCACCCTCAACCGCAGCCGCAAGCAGGAAATCACCATCACCGGCGGCGCCAAGGGCAGCCGCAGCGCGAGCACGGTCGAGGTCGTCACCCGCAAGAAGATCACCCTGCGCACCGGCGCCAAGGGCGGGGAAGCTGCGGCGCCGGTCGATCCAGCGCTGGATCCGGAGCGCGCCGAGGCGCTGCGCAAGCTGGAAGAATCGCGTGCGCGCAATCTGGCAGAACAGGAAGCGCTGGCGGAACGCGATCGCCAACGTGCCGAGGAACTGGCCGAGATTCATCGGATGGAGCGCGAAGCGGCCGAACGCGCGGCGGCCGAAGCCGCTGCGGCGGCTATGGAAGCCGACGCCGGCGTTGGTCGCGAAGAGGCAGGCAAGGCCACCAAGCACCACGGCCACGCCAAGCCGGCGGCGTCGCCGCGCGCCAGCGACAAGGCCGCCCCGGCCAAGGGCAAGGCACATCGCGGGTCGCATGCGATGGTTTCCGGCGTCGAGGACGACGAAAACGCGGCTCGGTTCGCCGGCAAGCTGCACCTGTCGACCGGCGACCGGGCGCGCCGCACCAGCGTGCGCACCAAGAGTCGTCTGCAGAAGCGCGGCCCCGATCCCTCGCGCACCGGCACCGGCTTCAACAAGCCGACCGCGCCGGTGGTGCGCGAGGTCGCCATCGGCGAGGCGATCACTGTTGCCGATCTTGCCCAGAAGCTGGCGATGAAGGGCGGCGACGTCGTCAAGACGCTCTTCAAGATGGGCGTGATGGCGACCATCACCCAGACCATCGACCACGACACCGCGGTGCTGGTGACCGAAGAACTCGGCCACAAGGCGGTGGCGGCCGTGGCCGACGACGCCGAATCCGAGCTGCTGGCGCGCGTCGAGGGCGACCAGCGCGAGCTGGCGCCGCGGCCGCCGGTGGTGACGATCATGGGCCACGTCGATCACGGCAAGACCTCGCTGCTCGATTACATCCGACGCACCAAGGTCGCGACCGGCGAAGCCGGCGGCATCACCCAGCACATCGGCGCGTATCACGTGCAGACCTCCAAGGGCGTGATCAGCTTCCTCGACACCCCCGGCCACGCGGCCTTCACCCAGATGCGCCAGCGCGGCGCCCGCCTGACCGACGTGGTGGTGCTGGTGGTGGCCGCCGACGACGGCGTGATGCCGCAGACGATCGAGGCGATCCACCACGCCAAGGCCGGCAACGTGCCGTTGATCGTGGCGATCAACAAGATCGACAAGTCCGACGCCGATCCGTCGCGGGTCAAGAACGACCTGCTCGCGCACGAGGTCGTGGCCGAGGAATTCGGCGGCGACACCCAGATGGTCGAGCTGTCGGCCAAGACCGGGCAGGGCGTCGACGACCTGCTCGACGCCATCATCCTGCAGTCGGAAGTGCTCGACCTGCAGGCGGCGCCGGACGGCCGCGCATCGGGCGTGGTGATCGAATCCTCGCTCGACAAGGGTCGCGGCCCGGTGGCCACGGTGCTGGTCCAGCAGGGACAGCTGTCCAAGGGCGATTACCTTGTCTGCGGCATCCAGTACGGCCGCGTGCGCGCGCTGTTCGACGAAACCGGAAAACAGGTGCCGCATGCCGGCCCGTCGATCCCGGTGCAGGTGCTCGGCCTGTCCGGCGTGCCGGATGCGGGCGACGATTTCGTGGTGGTCGCCGACGAGCGTCTGGCCAAGGATGTGGCCCAGCAGCGCGAAACCAGGCGCCGCGAACTGCGTCTGGTGGCGTCCGCGGGCAACCGCATGGAAGACATCATGGCACAGATGGGCGAAGGCGCCGCGCAGCAGACCTTGAACCTGGTGGTCAAGGCCGACGTGCACGGCACCATGCAGGCCCTGCGCGAAGCGCTGGAAGGGCTGTCCAACGAGCAGATCAAGATCAACGTGATCGGATCCGGCGTGGGCGGCATCACCGAGTCCGACGCCCAGCTGGCCGTCACCTCGAAGGCCACCGTCATCGGCTTCAACGTGCGCGCCGATGCCACCGCGCGCAGAACCATCGAGGCCAACGGCGTCGACCTGCGCTACTTCTCGATCATCTACGACGTGATCGACCAGGTGAAGCAGGTCGCCTCGAACGTGCTGGGCAAGGAAGTGCGCGAGGAAATCATCGGCACCGCCGAGGTGCGCGACGTGTTCCGCAGTTCCAAGTTCGGCGCCGTGGCCGGCTGCATGGTGACGGAGGGCGTGGTCAAGAAGTCCAAGCCGATCCGCGTGCTGCGCGACAACACGGTCGTCTTCGAGGGCGAACTGGAATCGCTGCGGCGCTTCAAGGACGCGGTTGACGAGGTGCGCGTCAACACCGAATGCGGCATCGGCGTGAAGGCCTACAACGACGTCCAGCCGGGCGACGTGATCGAGTGCTTCGAACGCGTCGAGGTGCAAAGGACGCTGTAAGTCGCGCATCCGATGCCGGGTGTCGGAATCGCCAAGGCGATTCCGCTCCCGGTTTCCGATCCCCGGTCCCCTCCCATGGCCAAATCATTCAACCGAACCGACCGCGTTTCCGCCTTGCTCCGACGCGAGCTGGGGGCGCTTGTGCACGAGGTCGTGCGCGAACATGGGCTGGATTCCTCCAGCGTGTCCGACGTCGAGGTGACGCGCGACATGGCCCATGCCAAGGTGTTCGTCACCGTGCTGATGCCCGAGCGCGCGACCGAAACGGTGAAGGCGCTCAACGCGCTGGCGCCGGAAATCCGGCACCAGCTGGCGCGTGCGGTGCGGATGCGCCACGTGCCGGAGCTGCGCTTCCACTACGACAGTTCGGTCGAACGCGGCGAGCGCATCGACCGGTTGCTGCGCGACGGTTGACACCACGACGGCAAGGCGGCGCTTGCCGGTCGCGGCGCTCCCTCCTACAGTCGCTTCCATGACGTCAGCGCGCATCGCCTTTCGCAAACTCGACGGCATCCTGCTGCTGGACAAGCCGCAGGGGCTGTCGTCGAACCAGGCCCTGCAGCGCGCCCGGCGCCTGTTCCGGGCGGAGAAGGGTGGCCATACCGGCAGCCTCGATCCGCTGGCCACCGGCCTGCTGCCGGTCTGCTTCGGCGAAGCGACCAAGATTGCCGGCGGCCTGCTGGGCGCGCGCAAGGCCTACGAGGCGGTGGCGCGGCTGGGCATCACCACCGACAGCGATGACGCCGATGGCCAGGTGCTGCGCGAACGTCCGGTGCCCGCGCTGTCCGTGGACCGGATCGACGCCGCGCTGGGGAAGCTGACCGGGCGCATCTCCCAGAAGCCGCCGATCTACTCGGCGCTCAAGCGCGGCGGTGAGCCGCTGTACGCACGGGCACGCCGCGGCGAAGTCATCGAGGTCGAGGCGCGCGAAGTCGATGTGCACGCCTTCGATCTGCTCAATGCGGCCGACCTGCTCGACGCCGGCACGCCGCAGCTGCGCCTGCACGTGGAATGCGGCTCGGGAACCTACGTGCGCAGCCTCGTGCGCGATCTCGGCGAACTGCTCGGCTGCGGCGCCCACGTTGCCGCGTTGCGGCGGCTGTGGGTGGATCCGTTCCGCGAGCCGCGGATGTGGACGCTGGAAGAACTCGAACTGCTGCTGGAACAGGCCGGCGAGCGCGTGCTCGACGCCTGCCTGCTGCCGGTGGAGGCGGGAATGGCGTCCTGGCCGTGCGTGCGGGTCAACGCGGCGCAGGCGCAGCGGCTGGCGCACGGGCAGGGCCTGCACGGCCCCTACCAGCCGCGCGAGAGGCAAGTGGCCCTGCTCGACGAGCGCGGCCGCGGTCTCGGCCTGGGCGAGGTCAATGCCGATGGCGCGCTGCGCCCGAGCCGACTGTTCACCTGGGCGGTCGGCGCGCCGACCGCCTGAAGCGCGGCCAGGCCCACCGGGGCGGCCTGCTAAACTAGCGGATTGTCATCACGCGCGGTTTCCCCATGCTGGAACTCAATCCCATCCGAGCACGCATCGCCGACCTGACCGGACGGCTGGATGCGCTCCGGGGGTATCTTTGACTACGATTCCAAGCGCGAGCGGCTCGAAGAAGTCGAGCGCGAACTGGAGCATCCCGATGTCTGGAACGACCCTTCCCGCGCGCAGGCGCTGGGCCGCGAGCGTGCGCTGCTCGACAAGGTCGTCAACGGCATCCGCGAGCTGACGGACGGCCTGGCCGGATCGGACGAGCTGCTCGACCTGGCGGAAATGGAGAACGATGAGGACACCGCGCGGTCGGTGGAAACCGACGTCGACCGCTTCCAGAAGGGCGTCGAGCAGATCGAATTCCAGCGCATGTTCTCGGGCAAGATGGACGGCGCCAACGCCTTCGTCGACATCCAGGCCGGCGCCGGCGGCACCGAGGCGCAGGACTGGGCCGAGATGCTGCTGCGCATGTACCTGCGCTGGGCGGAGTCGCGCGGCTGGAAGACCGAACTGCTGGAAGCCTCCGGCGGCGACGTGGCGGGGATCAAGTCGGCCAGCTTCCGGGTCGAGGGCGAGTACGCCTACGGCTGGCTGAAGACCGAGATCGGCGTGCACCGGCTGGTGCGCAAGTCGCCGTTCGATTCCGACAACCGCCGCCACACCAGCTTCACCTCGGTGTTCGTGTCGCCGGAAGTCGACGACGACATCGACATCGAGATCAATCCGGCCGATCTGAAGACCGACGTCTATCGCAGCTCCGGCGCCGGCGGACAGCACGTCAACAAGACCGAATCCGCGGTGCGCATCCACCACGTGCCGAGCGGCGTGGTGGTGGCCTGCCAGACCGAGCGCAGCCAGCACGCCAACCGCGATCGCGCGATGAAGATGCTCAAGGCCAAGCTCTACGAACTGGAAATCCAGAAACGCAACGCCGAGCGCGACGCGGTGGAAGCCACCAAGTCCGACATCGGCTGGGGCAGCCAGATCCGCAACTACGTGCTGGACCAGAGCCGGATCAAGGACCTGCGCACCGGCATCGAGCGCAGCGACACCCAGAAGGTGCTCGACGGCGATCTCGACGAGTTCGTCGAGGCCAGCCTGAAAGCCGGGTTGGAGGCGGGAGCCAAGCGCAATGATGCCGCGTGATGCCATGTGCGGGCGCACCGTGGGCGCGACACGAAAGACGAATATCGCGCCCGTGAGGCGCTCTTACATACGAACATCTCAATGACCGACAACAGCCAGCCCATCGACGAGAACCGCCTGATCGCCGAGCGCCGCGCCAAGCTGGCCGCGCTGCGCGGGCAGGGTGTCGCGTTCCCCAATGATTTCAAGCGTGTGGACTACGCCGGCGACCTGCAGGCCGACTACGCCGATACCGGACAGTGGACGGGCGAGGCGCTGGAAGCCAGCGGCCGCCGCGTCGCCATCGCCGGGCGGATCCTCGCCAAGCGCGTCATGGGCAAGGCGGCGTTCGCCACCCTCCAGGACATGAGCGGGCGCATCCAGCTGTTCCTGCAGGCCGCCACGCTGGGCGAGACCTACGAAGCGTTCAAGGGTTGGGATATCGGCGACATCGTGGCCGCCGAAGGCGGCCTGATGCGCACCCGGACCGGCGAGCTGTCGGTGCGCGCCGAATCGCTGCGCCTGCTGGTGAAGTCGCTGCGCCCGTTGCCGGACAAGTTCCACGGTCTGGCCGACGTGGAGCAGCGCTACCGCCAGCGCTATGTCGATCTGATCGTCACGCCGGAGGCGCGCGAGGTGTTCGTGGCGCGTTCGCGCATCCTTGGCGGCATTCGCCGCTGGCTCGACGAGCGGCGCTTCCTCGAGGTGGAAACGCCGATGATGCACTACATCGCCGGCGGCGCCACGGCGCGCCCGTTCGTCACCCACCACAACGCGCTGGACATCGACCTGTTCCTGCGCGTCGCGCCGGAGCTCTACCTCAAGCGTCTTGTCGTCGGCGGGCTGGAGCGCGTGTACGAAATCAACCGCAGCTTCCGCAACGAGGGCGTGAGCACGCGCCACAATCCGGAGTTCACCATGCTGGAGCTGTACGAGGCCTACGCCACGTACACCGAAGTGATGGACCTGACCGAAGCGCTGATGCGCGATGTCGCCTTGGAGGCGATGGGGGCCACCCGCTTCGAATGGGACGGCAACGCGATCGACCTGGCGCCGGCGTTTCGTCGCTGGAGGCTGGAAGAGGCCGTGCGCGAGCTGAATCCGGAAATCTCCGTGGCCGACTGCCGCGATCGCGAGGCGCTGGCCAGACACTGCGTGCGTCTGGGCATTTACGTCAAGCCCGCTTACGGCTGGGGAAAATTGCTGCTGGAAATCTTCGAGAAGACCGTCGAAGGCGGCCTGATCCAGCCTACCTTCATCACCCACTATCCGGTGGAAGTCAGCCCGCTGGCGCGCGAATCCGATAGTGAGCCGGGCATCACCGACCGCTTCGAACTGTTCATCGGCGGCAGGGAACTGGCCAACGGGTTTTCCGAATTGAACGATCCGGAAGATCAGGCCGCACGCTTCAGGGCGCAGGTCGAAGCCAAGGATGCGGGCGACGACGAGGCCATGCACTTCGACGCCGACTACATCCGCGCGTTGGAAACGGGGCTGGCCCCGACCGGCGGCCTGGGCATTGGCATCGACCGCTTCGTGATGCTGCTGACCGGATCGAATTCGATCCGCGACGTGCTGCTGTTCCCGTACATGCGGCCGGAAATCTAGGCGAAAGGCCGGGTCGCGCCCACGGCGCGGCAGTGCCTCATTCGAAAATCCGCAGCGGACTGTCGGCGTGCATCGGCGTGCCGGCCGGGCACCCCCACGCGGTGGCGAAGCCCTGGGATTGCATCAGCGGCACGTTGGCGCGCCATTCGCCCGGCGCGCGCACGTCCTGCTGGGCGCGGATCTGCGCCTCGTTGCGGGTGACGCGCTGGGCCCAGATCTGGGCCCAGCCGGTGAAGAAGGCCTTGCGCGTCGTCGCGGTGGCGTTGGGCTGCGCGGCGTTGAGCGCGGCGAACGCGAGTTCGACGCCGGCCAGGTCGGCGAGGTTTTCGCTGCGGGTGAGCTGGCCGTTGACCTTCACGCCCGACAGTCCGGGGTAGGCGAGGCCGCCGTACAGCGACGCAACTCTGGCGCTGAGCGCGTCCCATGCGCTCACGTCGCTGGCGCTCCACCAGTCGCGCACGTTGCCGTCGGCATCGACGTGGTGGCCGCGGTCGTCGATGGCGTGGCTGAGCTCGTGGCCGACCAGCGCGCCGAAGGCGCCGTAGCGGTTGCCTTCCGGCATGGCCGGGTCGAGCACCGGCATCTGCAGCATCGCGGCGGTGACGATCAGGCGGTTCTGGGCGAGGTCGTAGGCCAGCGCCGGCTGCTGCGGCAGCACGTCCCAGCGGCGGGCCGCGTTCTTCCTGCCGATCCGGCGCATTTCCTGGGCGTGACGCCAGGTCGAGGCGATCAGCATGTTGCTGCCGAAACTGCCGCGGCCCATCGGCTGGATGGTGTAGTCGATGTCGTAGGCGGGGGCGCCGATTTCGATCCGCAGGCGCTCCAGCTTCCTGGTCGCCTCGGCCTTGGCGGCGTCGCTCATGCGGTGGCCGCCGGCGACGGCCTGCTTGAGCGCGTCGCGAACCTGCAGCGCGATCTTCTCGGCCTGGCGGCGGCTGTCGTCGGTCAGGTGGGCGGCGGCGTATTCGCGGCCCAGCATCGGGCCGGCAGCGAGGTTGATGGCGTCGAGCACCTGCTGCCAGCGCGGCGCCGGCGCGGTCTGGCCGTGCAGCACCTTGCCGCGGAAATCGAACGTCGCGCTGCGCCAGGGCTGCGACAGGTACGGCGCCATCGCGTCGCCGACCCGGAAGCGCAGGTAAGCCTGCCACTGGGCGGGGCGCTGCGAGGCGACCAGCTTGTCGATCTGGTCGAACATCGCCGGATTGGCCAGCGACACGGTGTCGTCGCTGACGCCCTGCGCCTTGAGGAAGGCATCGAGCTGCAGGTTGCGGTACTGCTTGCCGAGTCCGGAGGTTGGCACCGGCGCGAAGTTGTTGCGCGGATCGCGCAGTTCCGACAGCGGCCGGGCGGCCTGCGCGATCCTGCGCTCCAGGTCGAGCACCAGCGCGGTCTGGTTTTCGATGTCCGCCTTCGGCACGCCGGTCAGGGCAAGGATCTTGCGGACGTAGTCGGCGTAGCGCGCGACCAGCGCCTGGGTGTCGGCGTCGGTGCGGGTGTAATAGGCGGGATCCGGCAGGCCGATGCCGCCCTGGCTGAAGTAGCCCAAGTGCCGGCCGAGGTCGCGCAGGTCCACGTCGGCGCCGAACTGGAACGCCACCGGAATGCCGACCTGGTGCAGCGCCGCAATCGCGGGCGCGATGTCCTTGCTGGACTTGATGCCGTTGATGCGGCCCAGCAGCGGCGCCAGCGGCTTGGCGCCGTCGGCTTCCACCGCCGCCTCGTCGAGGCCGCTGGCCCAGAAATCGCCGAGCAGTCTCTGCACGTCGTTCTGTGGCGAGCGCATCGACGCGTCGAGCAATTCACGCTGCTGCCGCTGCGCTTGCGCGGCCAGGTCGCCCAGTGCGGAGCTGGCGCCTTCCGCCGGCATCGGGTTGGCGGCCAGCCAGCCCTTGTTGGCTTCGGCGTAGAAGTCGTTGCAGGCGGCCGCAGGCTTTCTGGCGGGTGCCGGTCGTTTGGCCGCCTGGGCGCCGGGCGCGGCCAGCGATGCGGCGAGGGTGACGGCAAGGGCGAGGGCAAGCGGACGCGGTGTCGGCATGTGATGGGCTCGTTGCGATCAAAGATCCGAGTGTATCAGCGCAACGCGCTCCGATTGCCCCCGCAGGTTCAGCTTCACTTCACGCCGTGCATCATGCGCTTGAGCAACGGAGCGATGAGAAAGGCGAGCACGGCGCAACCCAGGCCGATCCACATCAGCAGCCAGAACAGGTGCTCGTACCTGGCCGCGGCGGCCACGAGATCCATGGTCTCGCCCTCCGGCACGTCGATCGCCGCCAGTTTGCCGAACAGCGCCGCCAGCGTTTCCGAGAACGCCGTGGCGAGGAACCAGGTCCCCATCATCATGCTGACCACCCGCGGTACCGCGAGCTGGGTGACGGCCGACAGCCCGACCGGCGACAGGCACATCTCGCCGATTTCCAGGATCAGGTAGGCCAGCACCAGCCACCACACGCTGGCCATGACGCCGGTGGCGCCGACCTGCTGCGCGGCCAGCGCCAGCGGAATGAAGGACAGTCCGCCGAAGACCAGCCCGAATGCGGTCTTGGTTGGTTTGGACGGATCCATGCCGCGCTTGTCCAGCCAGCCCCACAGCGCGGTGAACAACGGCGCAAGCGCGACCAGGAAGAATGCGCCGAGGTAGGTCAGCGAGCCGGCGGTCTGCGGCAGCGCCACGCAGTCGCGGATCAGCAGGACGAGAATAATTGCGCTGGCGAGGAGGAACAGCGTGCGCGGGGCGTTCGAATCGGGGTCGCGATCGGACATCTTCGCGGCCAGGAAGAACGCCAGCGGCGCCAGCAGCAACGACACCGCCGACCAGGGCCAAGGCGTGCCGTGGCGCACCACCATCGACGGCACGATGTCCTTGGTCAACAGACGATCGGTGAAAGTCACCCACGAGCCGTAGGTCTGCTCGTACAGGGTGAAGAACACCAGCGCCATGAAGATCAGCGCCATCATCGCGATCATCTGGTGGCGTTGCACCGGCGTGCAGCGCGCGCCCACGAACCAGCCGAACCAGACCAGCACCGCGCCCATCACCACGATCATCAGCAGCAGCGCCAGCGAGACCTCGCCACCGAGCGCGAACGCGCCGCTGGCGGCCGCCCACATCAGCCACGCCACCGGCAGCACGCCCAGCGTCGCCAGCGCGTAGATCAGCCATTCCCGCGGCAGTCCGGCCACGCGTTCGCGCAGGGTTTCCGGGCGCGACGGTTCGGCGTGGCCGTGCAGGTAGCGCTGGCCCCACAGGAACATCGCCAAGCCAATCACCATCCCGATGCCGGCGGCGCCGAACCCGTATTTCCAGCCCCAGGTTTCGCCGATGTAGCCGCACACCAGCGAGGCGAACAGCGCGCCGAGGTTGATGCCGGCGTAGAACAGCGAAAACCCGGAATCGCGGCGCGGGTCGTTGTCGGCGTAGAGCTTGCCGACGATGGTCGAGATGTTGGGCTTGAGGAACCCCACGCCCATGATGATCAGCGCCAGCGACAGGTACATCGCGTTGAGCGCGCCGGCATCGCGCACCACCTGTCCGTCGCGGAGGTAGGCGTCGTGGCCCTCGACCGCCATGCCCAGGTGCCCCAGCACCAGCAAGATGCCGCCGAAGGTCACCGCCTTGCGCATCCCCAGCCAGCGGTCGGCCAGCAGTCCGCCGAACACCGGGATGCAGTAGACCAGCCCGCCGTAGGCGCCGAGCAGGTCCAGTCCCGACGCGTCGGTGAAGCGATGGTGCTTGATGAGGTAGAGCAACAGCAGCGCCTTCATCCCGTAGAACGAAAAGCGTTCCCACATTTCGGTGAAGAAGCAGACGTAGACGCCCTTGGGGTGGCCGAGGAAATCTTCGCTGGCGGGCAGGCTGCTTGCGG
Organism: Thermomonas sp.; assembly: GCF_025993755.1. Lineage (GTDB taxonomy): Bacteria > Pseudomonadota > Gammaproteobacteria > Xanthomonadales > Xanthomonadaceae > Thermomonas. Next base: position 13,598 of record NZ_JAMQHN010000049.1, read on the forward strand.
TGTCGGTCACGGGCGGTTCCGAGGGGAAATCGCTGGGAGTATAGGCGGCGTGACGGATTGCGGGCGCGGCAGCGAAAGGACGAGAACGGAAGAGGCGATGCGGCGCCAGGACTCGAACCTGGATCATGACGGGCGAGAGCCCCTCAACCGTTCCCTTGGAAACTACCGCATCGCCTGCAAGACATCCTAAGGCAATGCTGATCTGGTCCACCCTGGTGTTGACCGGCAGTCGCACGTCCGGCACTGGACTTGCCGCCCCGCAACGGCTAGGTTTCGACGATTGCATTCTTGAATGAGGGCGGTCGATGTCGAAACCAGGCGAGGCTGTGCCGCAGCTGACTTTCCGTGCGGTGGTGTTGGCGGTGGTGCTGGCGGTGATCCTGTCTGCCGCGAACGCCTATCTGGGGCTGTTTGCCGGCCTGACCATCGCCACGGCCATTCCCGCCGCCGTCGTGTCGATGGGCGTGCTGCGGCTGCTTGGCGGCGGCACCATCCTCGAGAACAACATCGTCCAGACCGGAGCGTCGGCGGGCTCATCGATCGCGGCGGGGGTGATCTTCACCATTCCAGCGCTGATCATCCTGGGCTACTGGCAGGACTTCAAATACCTGTGGGTGCTGGCGATCGCCGGCCTCGGCGGGCTGCTGGGCGTGCTGTTCTCGGTGCCGTTGCGGCGCTCGATGATCGTCGAGGAGCCGCTGCCGTTCCCCGAGGGCAAGGCGGCGGCGGAGGTGCTCAAGGCGGGCGAGAATCCCGGGCCGGGTCTGAAGATCCTGGCCTTCTCGGCGGCGCTGGGCGGGCTGATCAAGGCCGCCGCGGCCAGCGGCATGCGGCTGATCCCGGATACCGCCGCCGGCGCCGGTTTCTTCGGCAAGTACCTCGGCTACATGGGCACCAACCTGTCGCCGGCCCTGCTGGGCGTGGGCTATATCGTCGGGCTCAACATCGGGATTGTCGTGGTGTCCGGCAGCATCCTGTCCTGGCACATCGCGATCCCGCTGTACCACATGTTCTTCCTCGACAGCGATCCGGCGCTGGCCTCGAGCATCGCCGGCGCGGGCGCGGAGGACATCGCCGGCGCGATCTGGTCGGCCAAGATCCGCTACCTCGGCGTCGGCGCGATGCTGATCGGCGGCGTGTGGACGCTGTTCTCGCTGCGCAAGTCGCTGCTGTCGGGCGTGAAGAGCGGCATCGCGGCCGCGCGCAAGGGCAGTGGCGAGGCGGTCGCGGAGACCGAGCGCGATCTTCCGATGAAGTGGATGCTGGTGGCGTTGCTGGTGTTCGTGCTGCCGCTGCTGGGCCTGTACCAGGCCATCGTCGGCATGTGGCACGTCAGTATCCCGATGGCGATCATCATGATCGTCGCGGGCTTCCTGTTCGTGTCGGTATCTGCCTATCTCGCCGGTCTGGTCGGTTCCTCGAACAATCCGGTGTCCGGAATCACCATCGCCACCATTCTGTTCGCTTCGGCGGTGCTGCTGTTGTTGCTGGGCGAGGCGGGCAAGCAGGCGGTGGGCGTGGGCGGCGCGCCGCTGGGCGCGGTGGCGGCGATCATGATCGGCGCGGTGGTGTGCTGTGCGGCGGCGGTCGGCGGCGACAACCTGCAGGACCTCAAGGCCGGCTATATCGTCGGCGCCACGCCGTGGAAGCAGCAGCTGATGCTCGGCATCGGCGCGTTCTCCTGCGCGCTGATCATGGCGCCGGTGCTCAGCCTGTTGGCGCAGGCCTATGGCATCGGCGCGCCCACCCCGGAGCATCCGAACGCGCTGTCCGCGCCGCAGGCCACGCTGATGGCCTCGGTGGCCAAGGGCATGTTCGGCGGCGAGCTGCCGTGGACGATCATTGCCATTGGCGCCGTGGTCGGCGCGGTCATCATCGCCCTGGACGAATGGCTGAAGGCCGCGGGCAAGACCTTCCGCGTGCCGGTGCTGGCTGCGGCGATCGGCATCTAGCTGCCGCTGGAACTGATGGTGCCGATCTTCCTCGGCGGCCTGCTCGCGTATCTGGTCGAACGCCGCCACGGCATGGTGGGGACGAAGGACGAGGCCGCGCGCGACCGCATCCATCGTCCGGGAACCCTGTTCGCGGCCGGCTTGATTACCGGTGAGGCGCTGATGGGCATCCTGATCGCGATTCCGATCGTGGCCTCCGGCCGTGCCGATGTGATCGCGCTGCCGGAGGTGTTCCAGCAGGGGCGCCTGATCGGGCTGGCGGTGCTGGCCGTGGTCGGCTGGCTGCTGTACCGCACCGGCGCCCGGGCCAACCCGAACGCCTGACGCTGCCACCGTCCCGCCATTGGCGCGGGGCATCTCGTGTTCACGCTGAGGAATTCCCATGAAACTTCATCACGCCATCCTCCCCCTCGCGCTGGCGCTGTCGCTGCCTGCGGTTGCCGGCGCCGCTACGCCGGCGCGTCACGGCCTGAGCCCCGAGGAGATGATCCATCTGGATCGCTATGGCTCGCCGACGCTTTCGCCGGATGGCCGGGTGCTGGTGTTTACCAAGCGCGTGATCGACCGGGCGACCAACAAGGCCAGCACGTCGCTGTGGATGCGCAACCTCGTCACGCGCGACAACGTGCCGCCGCACCGGATCAGCCCGGAGGGCTGGAACGTCAATTCGCCGGCGTTCTCGCCGGACGGGAAGACGCTGTATTTCCTCAGCGGCAAATCCGGCTCCAGCCAGTTGTACGCGATGCCGATCGAGGGCGGCGAGCCACGCCAGCTCAGCAATCTCCCGGTCGACATTGATGGCTTCAAGCTGTCGCCGGACGGCACCCGGGTGGCGCTGGTGCTGGCGGTGTTCCCGGACTGCAAGGCCGACCTTGCCTGCACGAAGAAGAGGCTGGATGCGGCCGAGGCGCGCAAGGCGACCGGCCTGGTCTTCGACCACATGTTCATCCGCCACTGGGATACCTGGGCGGACGGCCGCCTCAACCGCGTGTTCGCGGCGACGCTGGGCGGCGAGGGGATGCTGACCTCGGCGACCCTGCTCAGCGGCGACATCCACGGCGACATCCCGTCCAAGCCCTTCGGCGACCTGTCCGATTTCGCGTGGTCGCCCGACGGCAAGACGGTGGCAATGAGCGTGCGCCAGTCCAACCGCGAAGAGCCGTGGAGCACCAATTTCGACATCTGGCTGGTCAACGCCGACGGCAGCGGCGCGCGCAACATGACCGCCGCCAACAAGGCCTGGGACGCCGGCCCGGTGTTTTCCGCCGACGGCAAGACGCTGTACTACCGCGCGATGAAGCGCCCCGGCTTCGAGGCCGATCGCTTCGCGCTGATGGCGATGGATCTGGCCTCGGGCCAGGCCCGCGAGATCGATCCGGGCTGGGACCGCAGCGCCGACGGCATCACCCTGTCGGCCGACGGCAAGTCGATCTACACCACCGCCGAGGACATGGGCCAGCGTCCGTTGTTCCGCATCGATATCGCTTCCGGCCATGCCGCGCGCATCGTGGCCGATGGCAGCGTCTCCAGCATGCAGCTTGCCGGACCGACGCTGGCCGTCGCGCGCAACTCGATGCGCAGCGGCGATGTTGTCTATGTCACCGACCCCGATGGCAGCGCGCCGCTGCGCCAGATCACCCCGAGCGCGCAGGACATGCTGCCCAGCGTGGCCTGGGGCGAGTACGAGCAGTTCAGTTTCAGCGGCTGGAACAACGAGACCGTCCACGGTTACGTGGTCAAACCGTGGAACTACCAGCCCGGCGGGAAATACC
>NZ_JAMQHN010000050.1 GCF_025993755.1 Thermomonas sp.
CATGGCGGCGTCGGCGTCGCGCAGCATTTCCTCGCCGCTGCGATAGCGCGGGTGCCAGACGGCGATGCCGATGCTGGCGCTCGGAAACAGCTCTCGTCCTGCAACCCAGACCGGCGCCGACAGCGCGGCGAGCACGCGATGCGCCAATTCCTCGGCCTTCCCCGGGTTTTCCAGATGCTCTGCGAGGATGGCGAATTCGTCGCCGCCCAGCCGCGCGACGACGTCGCTGCCGCGGACGCAGCCGACGATTCGCCGTCCGGCTTCGACCAGCAGTTCGTCGCCGACCGCGTGGCCGACGCTGTCGTTGACCAGCTTGAAGCGGTCCAGGTCCATGAACAGCACGGCGAAGCAGGCATTCGGGTCGCGCGACGCGCCGGAAATCGCGCGCCCCAGACGATCCAGCAGCTGCAGCCGGTTGGGCAGCCCGGTCAGCGCGTCGTGCATCGCCTGGTGGATGAGCTTGCGTTCGGCGCGCATGCGCTCGCTGATCTGCTCGACCAGTTCGACGTTGGCCTCGGCCAGTTCGCGGGTGCGCTCGCTGACGCGCTGTTCCAGACCAGCGTGGGCCTGGACCAGGCGATCCTGCGCCTGCTTGCGCTGAAGGCTGCTGCCGATATGCATGGCGACGAAGGTGAGCAGGTCCTGGTCGCCCGGGCTGAACCTGACGTCGTCGGAATAGCTTTGCACCGCAATCACGCCAACCACCTGGTCACCGTGCATCAGCGGCACGCCGAGCCAGTAGGATGCATGGGAGCCGTGGGTGCGCACCTTGCCCTCGGCTTCCAGCGCGTCGATGCGGTGGCGATCCGCCAGCAACGGCTTTCCGGTCTTGAGCACGTATTCGGTCAGGCCATCGGCCAGCTTGCGCGCCGCGCGTCCGGCATCGCGTTCGTCCACCGAATACGGGAATTCCAGCATGCTGCCGTCCTCGGACAGCATGGCGATGTAGAAATTGCGCGCGTACAGCAGGCCGCTGACGATGTCGTGGACCTCGGCGTAGAAGTGGCCGAGGCTTTCGCTGGTCAGCGACAGCTCGGCGATCCGGTACAGGGCGCGCTGGATGTCCTGCACGCGCTTGCGCTCGATGATCTCGGTTTGCAGCTCCTCATTGGCACGCCGCAGCTCCGCCGTGCGCTCGGCCACCCGCTCTTCCAGCTGCTTGCGGCTTTCCCGGCGCTCCAGCGCGGTCAGCACGTGCTGGGCCACGAAGGCGAGCAGGATGCGGTCGTCCTCGCTGTAGACGTCGGCACGCTTGTAGCTCTGGACCACCAGCGCACCGGCCACGCGCTCGTCGCGGCTCATCGGCACGCCGAGCCAGTCGGCGCTGTCCGGGCCGTTGATGGGCATGTCGGGGATGCCGTACATCTCGCGCAGCTTCGCCGACGGTCCGCGCAGGGTTTCGCCGCTGCGCAGCAGTCGCATCGTCAGGGTGTTGCCTTCCTCGGTGACCGGGATTTCCTGCTCCGGATCGTTGACCCAGGGATCCAGCTGGTCCACGAAATACAGGAACCGCATCGTCTGGCGACGGTCGTCGTACAGGACGATGTAGAAATTCTCGGCATACATCAGTTCGCCGATGATCGAATGCACTCGCCGCAGCATCACCTGCAGATCCAGCGCGCTGCCGGCCAGATCGGCGATCTCGAACAGGGCCTGACGCAGCTGCTCCGAGCGTTGCAGGGTTTCGATCCTCTGGGCCGCCAGCACCGCCTGAACGGCCTGATCGACCAGCTGGCGGGCGCTTTCCGGCCAGAATTGCTCGATTCCCTCCGGCCAGGGTTTGGCGTGGCTGGCCACCACGTTCAGGATGATGCCCTCCGGACCCGTCCAGCCCAGCCGCAGCGCCCGGGCGGAAGCCGGCTCGCCGGTGACCCCGATATCACTTCCCGTTCCCAGCATCGGGTGCTGCCAGGACAGCCGCACCCGCGCCCCCGTCGGCAGCGTCGTTATCAGACGATCCGCCACGCCACCCAGCACGCCGCGCCGCTGCCGCATGGCGGCTTCGCCGGAAAACGGTGGCGCAGGATGCGAAGTGGCGTTCATTGTCCGCGACATATTGCCTTCATGCCCGCGGTGGCGCCATCCCCTGACGCCTGCGGTCAACCCCATCCGGCACCTGGATGCGTTCACCGCAGTATGCACCCTGCCATCCACAACGTGGGATTTCCGCATCCCCCCTTCCAGAACGCCAGAACCGCGCTTAGGCTGGTGCCGGTGGAAGTGCCCGAAGACAGCGACGAGGATCTGATGGCGACGTGGGTGGCCGGGGCCGACGGCGCCTTCGAGCAGCTCTACGCACGCTATCGACAACGCCTGTACCGCCATCTGCTGCGGCACCTGCGCGACAACGCGCTGGCCGATGAACTGTTCCAGGACGTCTGGCAGAAGGTCATCAGCGCACGCGCGCAGTGGCGCCCGCAGGGCAGCTTCGCCAGCTGGCTGTTTGCCATCGCCCATCACCGGCTTGGCGACCACTGGCGGCGCAGCGCGCACCGCCCACCGGCGCCGGGCGATGCCGACGAGCGGCTGGCCCAGATCGCCGATCCCGACACCCCCGAACGCGCGCTCTCCGAATTCGAGCGCCGTCGACAGCTGCAGCTCGCGCTGGACGACTTGCCAGGGGAACAGCGCGAAGTGCTGCTGCTGCGGCTCGAACAGGAACTGACGCTGGAGGAAATCGGCGAGATCGTGGGTGCCGGTCGGGAAACCGTCAAATCCCGGCTGCGCTATGGCATGGACAAACTGCGCGCGAGGCTGGCGCCATGAATCGCTTACCGCCCGAACCCCTGGATGCCGAAGAGCGTGCATTGACCGCGCAGCTTCCACGTGTCCGTGGCCGCAGCGAACCGACTCCGGAACTGGACGCGCAGATCCTGGCCGCCGCCCGCGCCGCACAGGCGGGCCCCGTCAGTCCGCGCAAGCCCCGGCGTTGGCAAGTTCCCTTCGCGCTGGCGGCATCGCTCTGCCTCGCTGTCGGCCTGGCCTGGCAGCTACGGCAGACGCCAAGTCGGCATACCCAAATGGACCGCGCTCGCCCCGTCGCCACGGCGCCCGCGACGAGTGCCGCGGCAGAATCCACGCCCGAAGCCGGCCCGATAGCCGCGCCGGCAAGGGATTCCAGCGCAGCGCCTCCGCCCGCGCCGGCAGCGATGCCCGTCGCCCCTGCCCCCGTCATTCAGCCACGTGCCGCCATGGAAGCGGCGCGCCCCTCGCCCGCGGCACCGCCGGACAACCCAGCCGATGCCGCACCCGCGTTGCCGCAGGCGAGGCCTGCGCCCGAATTTGCACCGCCTCCCCCACCGCCGCCCGCGCCGGCGGCAGCGCCCCCCGCCACGATTCATGCCTTCCCCGCCGAGGCGGAAACGGCCGAGGCCTCCCGCAGCGATCGTCGGGCACTGGAGGGCACGGCGCGACAGCGGGCACTGTCGGCGGAATCCGCATCCGGCACCGCCCCCGCATCCAAGGCACTGGCCGCGCCACCGCCACCATCGACCGCACCGGTGCGGCCGGCCGCACCACCACCGGTACCGTCCGCGCAAGCCAGTCGTGCAGCAGCAGGCAGTGGCGCCGCCCACTCCCGGTTCGAAAGTGACGATGTCGAAGACGACCTGCCGCCGGCCACGATGGATTCGCCCGCCGTACGCGAAGCCTGGCTACGGCGAATCGCCGAACTCGCCCACGCGGGGCGGCTGGACGAAGCCCGCGCCAGCCTCAAAGAGTTCCGCCGGCGTTATCCGAACGAGCAGATTCCGGCCATCCTGCACAAACTCGAGCAGGACGCCCAGCGCTGATCCGGATATCGGCTCGCGCCGGAGCAATCGCGCGATGCCGGATTCACAGGTGCGCCATCCGTGGCGTGCGGCAACTCTGGCTTGATCGGCGTTGCCTTAAAATGCGCGGATGAATTCACGAACCCCGGCCTCACCCAGGGCGCCCATCGGCTCGTTGCGCTCGCTGTGGCCGTTCATGCGCCGCCACCTCGGCCTGTTCGTTGCCTGGCTGCTGGCGCTGGTCTGCTCGTCCACCGCCACGCTGAGCCTGCCGATCGCCTTCCGGCAGATGATCGACCAGGGTTTCCGCAGCGGCGACAACGTCGATCGGGTTTTCGTCCTCGTCCTGATCGTGATCGCGTTCCTCGCGCTGGCCACCGCCGCACGCTTCTTCTTCGTCACACTGCTCGGCGAAAAGGTGGTGGCCGACCTGCGTACCGGCCTGTATTCGCATCTACTCGGACTGGATGCGGGCTTCTATGACCGCAACCGCAGTGGCGAACTGGTCTCGCGCCTGACCGCCGACGCCGAACTGTTGCGCAGCGTGATCGCCTCGAGCATGTCGGTGGCGCTTCGCAGCAGCGTGACGGTGGTCGGCTCGCTGGCGATGCTGTTCGTCACCAGCCCCAAGCTCGCGGCCTGGGCGGTGATCGGCATTCCCGCCGCAGTGGCGCCGATCGTGATGGGCGCGCGCCGGATCCAGAAGACCTCGCGCGCCAGCCAGGACCGGATCGCCGACGCCAACGCGCTGGCCACTGAGGCGCTGGGCGCCGTGCGCACGGTGCAGGCCGACGCCCGTGAGGGCTACGAGAGCCGGCGCTACGGCGAGGCCATGGCAACCGCGGTCGCCACCGCACGGCGCCGCATCGGCGCCCAGGCCATCGTCACCGGCGTGGCCATCAGCCTGATCTTCGGGGCCGTCATCGTGGTGCTCTGGTCGGGCGCGCACGACGTCATCAGCGGCAGGATCAGCGCCGGCCTGCTCGGACAGTTCGTGATGTACGCGATGCTCGGCGGCGGGTCGGTCGGCTCGCTGGCCGAAGTCTGGAACGAGTTGCAGAAGGCCGCCGGCGGCATGGGCCGGATCCACGAGCTTCTGGCCGAAACCCCGGCCATCGCCGCGCCCTCCAATCCCAGCCCCCTGCCCTATCCGGTGCGCGGCGAAATTGCTTTCGACCACGTCACCTTCCGCTATCCGCAGCGACCCGACCAGCCTGCGCTGGAGGACTTCAGCCTGCGCGTGCGCCCAGGCGAAACGGTGGCCCTGGTGGGCCCCTCCGGCGCCGGCAAGAGCACCGTGATCTCGATGCTGCTGCGCTTCCACGACCCTGCCGCCGGCGCGATCACGCTGGACGGCATCGACATCCGCCGCTTCGACCCATCCGGGTTGCGCGGCGCCATCGCCCTGGTCGCGCAATCGCCGGTGATCTTCGCCGCCAGCGCCGCCGACAACATCCGCTACGGGCGGCTGGAAGCCAGCGCTGCCGAAGTGCGGGCCGCCGCCGATTCGGCCAAGGCCAGCGAATTCCTCGACGCCCTGCCGGAGGGTTTCGACAGCGAACTGGGCGAACGCGGCACCCGGCTGTCGGGCGGCCAGCAGCAGCGCATCGCGATCGCCCGCGCATTGCTCAAGAACGCCCCGATCCTGCTGCTGGACGAGGCCACCTCGGCGCTCGACGCGCAAAGCGAACGCGCCGTGCAGGAAGCGCTGGAAAACCTGATGCACGGCCGCACCACGCTGGTCGTTGCGCACCGGCTGGCCACCGTGCTCAAGGCCGATCGCATCGTGGTGATGGACCATGGCCGGGTGGTCGCCGAGGGCACCCACGCCGAACTGCTGGCGCAGGGCGGGCTGTATTCGGAGCTGGCGAAGCTGCAGTTCCTCGACGCGACCGCGTCGGCGGAACCCGCTACTGCATGAACCAGCCGTGGCTGACCACCAGCGACTGGCCGGTGAGCGCGTTGCTCGGCCAGGCCGCGAAGGTCAGCGCCGCCTGGGCCACGTCGTCGACGGTGGTGAACTGCGCGTCCACGGTGTCCTTGAGCATCACCGTCCTGATGACGTCCTCTTCGCTGATGCCCAGTTCCTGCGCCTGCTCGGGAATCTGCTTTTCCACCAGCGGCGTGCGCACGAAGCCCGGACAGATGACATTGCTGCGGATGTTGTGCGCGGCGCCTTCCTTGGCAATCACCTTGGCCAATCCTTCCAGCCCGTGCTTGGCGGCGACATAGGGGCTCTTGAGCTTCGACGCCTCCTTCGAATGCACCGACCCCATGAAGATGATGCTGCCGCCGCGGCCGGAGGCGATCATCTGCCGCACCGCCGCGCGCGACGTCAGGAAACCGCCGTCCAGGTGCACGGCAATGAGCTTCTTCCAGTCGGAGAACTTGAAATCCTGAATCGGCGCGACGATCTGGATGCCGGCATTGCTGACCAGGATGTCGATCTGGCCCAACGTCTTTTCCACCTGCGCGAAGCCGGCGTCGACCGCAGCTTCGTCGGTGACGTCCATCGCCACGCCCATCGCGCGCACGCCTTTCTTCGCGATCTCGTCCGCCGTCGCCTGCGCGATGTCCTGTTTGAGGTCGGCGATGACCACGTCGGCGCCGGCGTCCGCATAGACTTCGGCGATGCGCTTGCCCAGTCCGCTGGCGGCGCCGGTGACGAGGGCCAGCTTGCCCTTCAGGCTGAGCTGGTGACTGGCATGGACTTCCGGGTTCTGGCTCATGGGGTTTGTCCTGTGTTGCGGGGGAGGAGGAAGATCAATCGCCGTAGCGGAGTTCAGTCTGCGGCGCCTGGTGGTCGATGACGCAGAAGCCGCCCGCGCACGGCGGCCGGCGGGTGGCGAGCAGCGCCAGCGAGGCCTGCATGTCGCTCATGCCGGCCACCCAGTGCTCCCGCATCGACTGCGCGGAGAATTCGTAATCCTTGTTCTGGGATTCGTAGGGCTTGCGGCGGTGGATGACGTGCACCAGCGTGACGGCGGGCTGCGCGTTTTCCGCCAGCAGGGCCTGCACTTCGGCGCGCGCGCGCTGCCGCTCCGGCAACAGGGCCACCAACGCCTTCAGATCGCGATGGAGCTGGTGGCGCTCGCGCACGAGATCGCTGACCAGCCGGGTGCGGCTGGAGAAACGGATGTCCTTCTCGCGCTCGCCAACGGCATCGAGGCTGTTCGGCACCGATCCGCGTGCGCTGAACAGGTCGATCTGGAAAATCGTCGCACTCCGCGGCGCCAGCGCCGGCAGTTGCTCCATCACCTCCGCCAGCGGAGTGTTCGACACCAGCCCGCCATCCCAGTAGTGGCGGCCATCGATCTCGATCGGCGGAAAGCCCGGCGGCAGCGCACCGCTGGCCATCACGTGCTCGGGCCGGATCCGCAGGTTGCGGTTGTCGAAGTGGATGAGGTTGCCGGTTTCCACGTCCACGGCTTCCACCGAGAAGCGCATCGGCCCGTCGTTGAGGCGGTCGAAATCGACCAGATCCTGCAGGGTCTCGCGCAGCGGCGCGGTGTCGTACACGCTGGCCGGTGGGCGCGGCCACCACTCCCACCACGGGCGCGGGGCGAAGAAGCCCGGCACGCCCAGCAGCATGCCCCAGAGCGCGGCACCGTTGTTCCACCAGGGCCGCACCGAATCGTGCGAATCCATGCCGTGCGGAACCGTGACCGGCAGGCTCACGCGCTCCCAGAACGCGTGCAGCCGCTCGATCCGACGCTCCGGCGGATTGCCGGCGATCAACGCGGCGTTGATTGCGCCAATCGACACCCCGGCCACCCAGTCGATGTGCGCGGTATGCGCCGCCAGCGACTCGAAGGCGCCCGCCTGATAGGCCCCGAGCGCGCCGCCGCCCTGCAGCACCAGGGCGGTGTAAGGACGTTCGCTTTCGGTGCGCCCGGGTTCAGCCGGTTTCCTTGGCATGGGCAGAAATTCGTGAAATCGATCCGCTCAAGCTAGCGCGTCGCACGCTGACAGCGCGTGAACGGAGTCCTTTATTTCTGCTTCCAGGTGCCGCCCGCCTGATACCACCAGCCGGGACGCGCGCTGCTGATCCACTGTTTGGCGAACACGTCGCGAATCTGCGCTTCCCACTCGGGATGGCCGTTGGCCACCGCCACCTCGCGATAGACCGCCTTGCGGTCGCGGTTGTCGTCGGCCACGGCGGCGTTCATCGCCACCCGATCCTTCAGCTGGATTTTCGAGGGGTCGCGCACGACGATCAGGCCGTCGTCGGTGAAGCCCAGCGCGCCGCTGTCGAAACCTGCGCGCAGCGTCTCGTTGAAACGGGTTTCCATACGCGTCTGGATCGCCTGGATGGTCGGCGTCTTGATGGTGATGTCCGGCGCCGACTGCGCCTGCGCGCTGCCGATGCCCAGCAGCATCCACGGATCGATCCGCGCGTTGCCGAAATCGAGGCGGCGCTGCATCGCCATGCCGCCGCCCGCGCGCGCCGGCTCCTCCGTCGGTTTGGCATCCGGCTCGCTGATGACCTTCTCGACGAACTCGCGCGCCGCGTCGCGCGCCTCGGCCGCCGGGAAATAGACGTTGATCGTCACGCAGGCCGTCAGCAGCAGCCCGCTGGCCATCGGAAGCCCCATCCACTTGCGCATCATCTCCACTCCTGTTCAAGACATCCAACCATCCAGGCAACGCCGATCCGATCGACGCGGCCTTCATTCGACGACCGGCTTCACGTCGCCCTTGCCCGCCGCCACCAGCCGTTCCACCAGCGTCGTCCAATCGACGGCGCGATTGAAACCGATCACGTCCAGCCGCGGCAAGCCGCTGCCTTCGACGATAGTAAATGCGTTTCCGCCCTGAGCCGGCGCTGAACCCGACAATCCGCTCATGGTGCAGATCTGGTTTTCCAGCCGGCAACCGATGCCGAGCCGGCGGTAGCCGAAATCCGAGAACAGACCGATCAACTGTCCCTGGAGGCTGGCCATGAACGAGGAATCGCCGACGCTGCCGATGTCCTGCACCGCGCGCTGGCTGATCCGCTGCTTCACGCCAGGCGTCGGATGGCTGGCAAAGCGGGCATCGAACGCCACCGGTTTCCAATCGACCAGGCGCAGGTCCTCGATCGAACCATCCAGCCGGCCGGTGATCGTGCCGAATCCCAGCACTTCGGTCAGTCGCGCCAGATCCAGCCCCTTCAGCGCGATGTCCGCGCTCAGGCTGGGCGCGGTGCCGAACGGGCGTTCCAGCGCCAGCGCCGAGAACCGCACGGTGCCGTCGAACAGGTGCAGGGTGAGGCCACCCTCGAAATCGATGCGGTCGTTGGCATAGTGCGCGCTCGGGATCTCACCGCCGAGCACGCCGGTGAACGCCGGCAGGCCGAGCGCCTTCGAGACCTTCCCGAAATCGATGCCATCCAGCGCCATGCCGAAGCGGATGTCGGCGCCGGCGTTGGCGCGCGCGGGCCGGATCGCCACGTCGCTCAGCTCCAGCGTGCCGCCCTGCATTGGAACACTCCACGTCGAAGACGAGCGCAGCACGCCGTCTCCGCTGCGCAGCGGAATCCGCGCCGCGCCGAACTCCAGCCCGTAGAGTTCGCCCGAATCCCACCGCAATTCGCTGTCCACCGGCGCCTCGGTCGAATAGCGCAATTCTCCGCGCAGGCCGTCGAAACCGAAACGCCCGGCCGGATCGCGCAACCCGGCATCGCGCACGACGGCGGCCACATCGACCAATTCGCCGTTCTCGATGCGGGTCGTCATGTCGACGCTGCCCCGCAGTTCGACCCCCTCCAGACCCAGGATGCCCAGCCAGCCCGACAGATAGCGTGGCCGCAGCGGTCCCAGGTCGCCGCTGTGCGCCTGCAGCACGAGATCCCGCACGCTGCCGTCCGGCGCCACCCGTGCACGGCCGCTGCCGACAAGTACATCGCCATCGCGCCATTCGATCCTCGGCAGCGTCCAGCCGGCTGCGCCCGCGCTGCGTGCCTCGACGTGTAGGCCCACGGGGGACGGCGGCAGCGCGACATAGGTGGAGCCGACCAGGAATTCACCGCCATGCAGCGCGCCATCGGCCGTCACCCGCGTGTCCGGGCCGCCGCTGTAGGCAATCCGGAAATCACCGCCCAGGTGTTCGCCGACGATGCTGCTGTCGGCATTCTGCAAGGCCATCCCGTGGACCTGCAGAGGGCCGGAAACCCGCAGCGGCGCATCCGATGGCGCCTCGATCGCCAGCCGGCCGTCCAGCGTGCCCTCGCCAAATCTCGCGCCCGTCCATGCCTGCGACAGCAGCGCCTGCGCCCAGACCAGCGGCACGCGGGCAAGCACTAGGGTCGTCAGTTCGGGGGTGGCCGAACGCCGCTCCAGCGCCAGCCGCGCCGAGCCTTTGTCCAGGCTCGCGGTCAATGTCTCCGCGTCGAAGCGGATCCCCAGTCGCAGCGGCCCCGCACCCTCGCCACGCAGCGCGCCCTCGCACTGCCAGCCATCGTTCGGCATGCGTCGCAGCGGGCAAGTCCAGTCGAGATCGCGATAGCGGTAGCCCAGCGTCGGCGCATCGACGCGGCCGGCGCGAATCCGCAGCTGGCCGACATCGGAATCATCGGTCCATTCCAGCCGCACTCGCACCTGTTCCAGGGTCGCCACCGGCGTCGTCATCCGCGCAATGCGCGCCTGCGCCACCCGCGCCTGCGCGACGGGCGCCAGCAGCGTGGCCGCAATGCACAGGCATGGGATTGAACGACGCATCCGTGCAGGATACAAAGACCCGGAGGTGCCGCGATGAACGCTTCCACTGCCGCCGCCAAGCCAGGCCTGCTACTGGTCGAGGACGATCCGGTCAGTGCCGCCTTCCTCTCCGAAGGCGCGGCGCTGCTGGATATTGACGTGCAGCGCGCCACCGACGCCGCAAGCGCGCGCCGGGCCAGCCACGCGCGCCGCTTCGACCTGCTGCTGATCGACGCCCACCTGCCGGACGGTCTTGGCGAGGATCTGCTGCGGGCGTTGCGCGCAGCCGGTCAGGACGCCCCCGCGCTGGCGCATACCGCCGAACCGGGCGCGGATCTGCGCAGCCGGCTGCTCACCGCCGGATTTTGCGAGGTGCTGCACAAGCCGCTGCCGGTGGCGGAGCTGCAGGCTGCGCTGCGTCGGCACCTGGGCACAAGAAGCCCCTTCTGGGACGATGCGGCGGCCCTGGCAGCGCTGGGCGGCAGGCCCGAGCAGGTCGCCGCGCTGCGAAGGCTGTTCCTCAATGAACTTCCGACGCAGCGTCTGCGAATTTCGACCGCGGTGGATCGGAGCGATGAGGCTGCGGTCCGTGAGGAACTGCATCGCCTGAGCGCCAGCTGCGGTTTCGTGGGCGCGACGCAATTGGCCGAAGCGGTGCGGCGGTTGCGCGCCGCGCCCATGGACGCCGCCGCGCTGCGGGCCTTGGAGTCGGCCATGGATGGGTTGCAGCGGTCGCCCGGCTGAGCCATCGGGCAGGCTCGCGCGCAGGGTGCGCTTCCACAATGGCCTTCCTTACGGGCGACTGCCGCCCAACTCCTCCAGCAGCGCCCGCGTCACCGGGTCGTCGGCTTCACCCTGCCCTTCGACCGCCGGCAGCAGGCGCTCGGCCAGGGTCTTCCCCAGTTCCACGCCATATTGGTCGAAGGCGTTGATGCCCCACAGCACCGATTGCAGATAGACGCTGTGCTCGTACATCGCCACCAGCATCCCGAGCGACTCGGGCGTGAGCGCATCGAGCAGCAACATCGTGCTCTGCCGGTTGCCGGGATGCCGCAGATGCGGATCGTCGCTGTCTTTTCCGTTCGCCAGCGCCTCCGCCTGCGCCAGCAGATTGGCCAGCTGCGCGGCGTGGTTGGCCACATGCGGATGATCGGCGCGGATCACTCCGATGAAATCGACCGGCACTGCCTGCGTTCCCTGATGCAGCGCCTGGAAGAAACTGTGCTGCGCATCGGACCCCACCCGGCCCCACCACACCGGCACGGTGTCGGCTTCGACCAGCGTGCGATCCAGGCGCACCGACTTGCCGAGGCTCTCCATCACCAGCTGCTGCAGGTGCGCGGGCAACAACCGCAGGCGTTCGTCGTAGGG
Organism: Thermomonas sp.; assembly: GCF_025993755.1. Classification (GTDB taxonomy): domain Bacteria; phylum Pseudomonadota; class Gammaproteobacteria; order Xanthomonadales; family Xanthomonadaceae; genus Thermomonas. The sequence continues at coordinate 11,819 of NZ_JAMQHN010000050.1, forward strand.
CAGCACCGCCTGGGTCGCAGCGCCCAGCGCGTTGCGGTTCCACACCGCTGTCAGCGCGTGCCAGACCGGCAGGTTTTCCCGCAGCGGCGCCGAAAGTGTGTGGGCATCCAGCGCGGCGGCGCCCGCGAGCATGCGCTCGAAAGCCTCCATGCCCAGCGCCAGCGCGGCGGAGAAACCCACCGCCGACCACAGCGAATAGCGCCCGCCCACCCAGTCCCACATCGGCAGGCTGCGCTCCGGGGAAATGCCAAATGCCGCCACCCGCTGCGGCGCGGCGCTGACCGCGTAGAGGCGCGCATCGTCGCCGAGCCAATCGCGCACGATGCGCCCGTTGAGCAGGGTTTCGCGGGTGCCGAAACTCTTGGAGACGATCAACGCGGCGCTGCGGCGCGGATCGAGATTCGCAAGCAGACGCTGTGCGGCATGGCCGTCGAGATTGGACAGGAAATGCACCCGGAACCGTGCGCCCGGCTGCGCCAGCGCATCGGCCACCAGGCGCGGGCCGAGGTCGGAGCCGCCGATGCCGATGCTTATGACATCGGTGACGTCGCTGGCGGCCAGCTCCGCGTAAAGATTCCGCATTCGCGCCAGCGCCTGCTGCGCCTGCGCGTGGGCAGCGCGGGTTGCCCCGGTGGCGCCGGAACTGCCGCGCAGGGCGGTGTGGAGGGCGGCGCGGCCTTCGGTCGGGTTGACCGTTTCGCCGCCGCACAGGCGTTGCATCGCGCCGGCCAGATCGGCACGCCGCGCGATCTCGAACAACGCATCGAGCGCGGCACGGTCATAGCACTGGCGGGCGAAGCTGGCGTACAGCGGGCCGACCCGCAGCGCAAAATCTGCGCCCCGCGCGGGGTCACCGGCAACCAGCTGCGACAGCATCGTGCCGGACAGCCGATGTGCATGAACTTCCAGGCCGTCCAGCAGGCCGGCCACGTTCAGGCCGCCTGTTTGGCCGTCGAACGCGTGGTGTGGGTCAGCCGGTTGTCGGCATCGACGTAAACCAGGGTCGGCTTGAAGCGCGCCGCCTCGGCCTCGTCGCACTGGCCGTAGGCGCAGATGATGATCAGGTCGCCCACCTGCGCCTTGTGCGCCGCCGCGCCGTTGATCGAGATCACGCCGCTGCCCTCGTCGGCGCGGATCGCGTAGGTGGAAAAGCGCTCACCGCTGGTGACGTCGTAGATGTCGATGCGCTCGTATTCGCGGATGCCGGCGATGTCCAGCAGCCGTCCGTCGATCGCGCAGGAGCCTTCGTAATGCAGCTCGGCATGGGTGACGGTGGCGCGGTGGATCTTGCACTTGAGCAGGGTCAGCAACATGGTTCGTTCCGAAAACGGCGCTTGCGCCCAAAAGTTGAAGTATAGAACGGCCTTTGCGCACTGCAACAAAGCACCGGATTCCGTCATCCAGACAAAGCGGAATCGAATTCCAGATTGTCGATCAGCCGCGTCTTGCCAAGCCGCGCGGCGATCAGGGCAACGCGCGGGCCGGGCAGTTCGCCGACGGGCTCGCACAGGTCCGCGGTGCGGATGACGGCATAGTCGGGCACGAAGCCGGCCTCGCGAAGGGCGGCGTTCGCCTCGGCCTCGACCTGCGCCCGTACCGCACCTTCCTGCGTCATCACGCGCATCCGCAGCAGGACGCGGTGCAACTCCGGCGCCCGCGCGCGGTCTTCGGGCGACAGGTAGCGGTTGCGGGAACTCATCGCCAGCCCGTCGCTTTCGCGCACGATGTCGCCGGCCACCAGTTCGACCGGAAACGCCAGATCCTCGACCATCCGCCGCACCACCAGCCATTGCTGGTAGTCCTTGCGTCCGAACGCCGCCACGTCAGGCCGCACCTGGTGGAACAGCCGCGCCACCACGGTGCACACGCCATCGAAATGGCCGGGGCGATGCGCGCCTTCCAGTACATCGCTCACCGCCGGCACGTGCATCCGCACCGCCGCGTCCGGCCCGAACGGATACATCGTGGCCACGTCCGGCAACCACAGCGTATCGCAGCCGGCAGCCGCAAGACCCGCCGCATCGTCCTCGGGCGTGCGCGGATAGCGGGTGAAATCCTCGTTCGGCCCGAACTGGGTGGGATTGACGAACACGCTGGCCACCACGCGATCGGCATGCCGGCGGGCCAGCGCGACCAGCGAATGGTGGCCGGCGTGCAGGTTGCCCATGGTCGGCACGAAACCGACCCGCAGGCCGTCGCGCTTCCAGCCGGCGACGGTGGCGCGCAGTCGATCGAGTTCGGTGAGGGTTTGAATCGCGGTCATGTATTGCTTGCCTTCCCTTGAAGGGGAAGGCTCAAAGGTAGGAATGCGTTTCGTCGGGGAAACTGCCGTCGCGCACCGCCTCGGCGTAGGCCCGGATCGCGCCGGCGATCGAGCCGCCTTCGGCGAGGAAATCCTTGACGAATTTCGGCTTGCGGTGGCCGGTGTCGATCCCGAGCAGGTCATGCAGCACCAGCACCTGGCCATCGCACCCGCCTCCGGCGCCGATGCCGATGGTCGGGATCGGACTGGCGGCGGTGATGTCCGCGGCCAGTGCGGCCGGCACGCCTTCCAGCACCAGCAGCGACGCGCCCGCCTCGGCGACCTCCAGCGCGGCGGCGCGCAGGCGCTCGGCCGCCGACTGCTCGCGCCCCTGCACCTTGAAGCCGCCCATGCGCAGCACCGACTGCGGGGTCAGGCCGAGGTGGGAGCAGACCGGAATCTCGCGCTCGACCAGGAACCGGATGATGTCCAGCTTGTGCCCGGCGCCTTCGAGCTTGACCATCGCCGCGCCGGCCTGGATGAAGCGCAGCGCCGCTGCGTGGGCCTGTTCGGGCGTCGGGTCCGAGCCGAACGGAAAGTCGGCGATCTTCAGCGCCCGCCGCGCGCCGCGCGCCACGGCCGCGGTGTGATAGGCGATGTCCTCGACCCGCACTGGCAGGGTGGAGTCGTGGCCCTGCACCACCATGCCCAGCGAATCGCCGATCAGGAGGATGTCGATGCCAGCATCGTCGAGGACGCGCGCGAAGCTGGCGTCGTAGCAGGTCAGCATCACCAGCTTGCGGCCTTCGCTCCGCGCTTGCGCCAGCTGCGGCACGCTGACCGCCTTGGTTTCGGCATGGACGCTCATCACGACTCCGGCTCGGGGAAGCCCTGATTATCCTTCATCGTGCGGCAAGGACTTCACTCGACGTCGATGTCGATGAAATCCGCCGCCAACGGCGCGATTCCGCCCACGTCCACGTGGCGCAGCGCCTCGCCCACGCTCCCATGGCCGGGAAACTCGGCATCCGCCGCGATCTCGGCCAGCGGTACCAGCGCGAAGGCGCGCTCGTGCAGGTAGGGATGCGGCACGCGCAGGCCGGGCCGGTTGATCCTTTGGTTGCCGTACAGCAGCAGATCGAGATCCAGCGTGCGCGGCCCCCACTTGAGCGACGCCGTGCTGCGCTGGCGGCCGGCGCGGCGCTCGATCGCCAGCAGTTCCCGCAGCAACGCTTCGGGCGTGAGCCGGGTTTCCAGCAGGACCGCCGCATTGATGAAATCGGGCTGGGACACGCCGCCCCAGGCCGGGGTGCGGTACAGGCGCGAAGCCGCCAGCACGCGGCTTTCGGGCAATTCGCCCATGGCCGCGATGGCCGCACGCACCGCCTCGGCCGGACGGCCGATGTTGGCTCCCAATCCGATGCAGGCACGGATCGACGGTTGCATTCAGGAGTCTCCGTCCGAGGGCGCCCCTGGCGCAGAGGCATCGCTCCGATCCGGGCTGGACGACGCTTTCGGAGCGCACCTGCCGCTTTGCGCCTCGGTTGCCGATGCGGCCTCCGGGTCCTTCTGCGCCTGGCGCCAGAACGCGACATCGTTCGCGTGTGCGTTCGAGGCCGCCAGCCGCAGTTCGAGAAAATCGAACGCGGCGCGGAAACGCGGATGCGAGAGCATCCGGTGCACGCGCTTGCGCTGGCGCAGCGCAAACCGCGGCTGCAGCAGCCAGATTTCCTGCATCGGCAGCGAGAACCGGCGCGGCAAGGCCGTGCGCGTCACCTGCCGCAGCGTCACGCGATCGGCCGCCCGCCGCTGCGCTTCGGCGGCATGCACACCCTGCGCCTGCAGCTGCGCCAGCGCGTGGCAATAGGCCGGCCACAGCAGGACCGCGAACAGGAAGGCCGGCGACACCGGCTCGCCGGCCGCCAGCCGCGCATCGGTATTGCGCAAACCCTGCAGCAGCATCTTGCGCAGCGCGCCGGACTTGTTCGAGGCCAGCGCCTGCGCGGTGTCCGGCAGCAGCACCGACAGCAGGCCGAAGCGCTCCAGGTGCTCGAAGCTGGCGACGGCATGGCCGGCGAGGAACAGCTTCATGGTTTCCTCGAACAGCCGCGACGGCGAGGAATCCTTCAACAGCGGCGCCAGCCTGGGGATCGGTTCTGCGGTGGCCGCTTCCACCGTGAAGCCGAGCTTCGCGGCCAGGCGCGATGCGCGCAGCATCCGCACCGGATCCTCGCGATAGCGCGCTTCCGGCTCGCCAATCAGGCGCAGCGTGCGCGCCTGCACGTCGGCAAAGCCGCCGACGTAGTCGTGCACGCTGAAATCGGCGATCGAGTAATACAGGGCGTTGGCGGTGAAGTCGCGGCGGATCGCGTCTTCCTCGATGCTGCCGTAGACGTTGTCGCGCACCAGCCGCCCGCTTTCCAGCACCTCGCGACCTTCCTCGCCGTCGTCATCCCCGCCGTTGGCGCGGAAGGTGGCCACCTCGATGATCTCGCGACCGAAGACGACGTGGGCCAACCGGAACCGCCGCCCAATCAGGCGACAGTTCCGGAAGATCGACTTGACCTGCTCCGGCGTGGCGTCGGTCGCGACGTCGAAATCCTTGGGCATGCGCCCGATCAGAAGATCGCGCACGGCACCGCCGACCAGATACGCCGAAAAACCCGACTCGCGCAGGTGGTAGAGCACCTTCAGCGCGTTGCGGCTCATCTGCTTGCGCGACACGCCGTGCACGTCGCGCGGGATCAGGTGCAACGCTGGTGCCGCGGGGTCGGGTTGGCGATCGGAATCGGTCATGCGCAGAGGCAGCGGGAAGGACGCGCGGCGCCGCATACGGCGGGCCATCGTGCGCATGGTAGCAAGGACCATCGCTTCGCCAACGAAGGATGCGCGCTGAGGCCGGCTCGGCTACAATGCCCGGCCCGGCAGCCAAAGCCTGCCGACCGGTTCCAAGCTCCCTTCGTCTAGAGGCCCAGGACGTGGCCCTCTCAAGGCTAAAACACGGGTTCGAATCCCGTAGGGAGCGCCAACCCGAAACCCGCGCCCTGCGCGGGTTTCTTTTTTCGTTCTTCATCCCGATTGAGGAAGATTCACACTGTCCCTCTGGTGGACTTGCCGTGGTGCATCCACGCCCCGGGGCGGTCTGCGAATGCAGGAGCTTGCACGTCGCCGCTCGAAGACGGCCGGGGACACAGTCCCTTGGGTGCGAATGTCCCCCGGCGCCGGCCGTTGGTCGTCGCCTCCTCCTTGATTTCGCACCCAAGGGCCTGTGTCCGCGGCTTCGTGATGTGTGAAGAGGCGAAAAGCGGCCCCTGATGTTTTCTGCCCTGTGTTTGACGCGCGAATGACTCGCCGCCCCGGAGGGGTTGGCTGCCCTGTGTGGTGAAATCAAGGAGGAGGCCTCCGCGCAGGCGGAGGCCGGGGGACATTGGCCGCGCAGGGCAGCCACCCCCTCCGGAGCCCGACAACTCGCACCGCAGCAATAACGCACTCCACCGAGCACGCACCCAATCCCCTCAGTTGCGAGGAGAATGTTTCTTTTTCCCACCGATGGCGTGCGTTGACGTGAATCCCGCGCTCCTGCCCACCCTGCCCCGCAGCGTCCTGCGCGGCATCGGCCAGATCTTCCTGCAGCGCAGCGCAGGGTGCGGTCTGGCCGTGCTCGCCGCGATGGCGCTCCAGGCTCCGCAGCTTGCGCTGGCCTGTGCGCTCGGCGCGCTGGTGGCGACTCTCGCGGGGCGCCGGCTCCATGAGGCGCAGGCACTGGACGACGGCCTGTTCGGCTTCAACGGCGCTCTGGCCGGACTCGGCGTGCTCATCGTGCTGGCACCGGGCCCGCTGGCGTGGGCGCTGGTGGTCGCTGCCAGCCTGCTGGCCACCGCGTTGTTGCTGTTCCTGCGCCGGCGCCTGCCGGTGTCGCCCTACACGGCGCCGTTCGTGCTGGTGACCTGGGGCGTGATGGCGCTGGCCACAGTCGCGCCGCTGGCACCGGCAACCCCGATCGTCAGCGTCGATGTCGGCTGGAGCGAGGTGGCCAACGGCATCCTGCGCGGGATCGGTCAGGTGGTGTTCCTCGATCACCCAATGGCCGGCGCGCTGTGTCTGCTCGGCCTGCTGCTGGCCGGTCCGCGGGTGGCGGTGACCGCCCTGATTGCCGCCACGGCCGGTCTGGCGTTGGCGCGGGCGCTGGGATTCCCGGACGCGCCCGCCGCGCTGGGCCTGTACGGTTACAACGCGGTGTTGACCGTGATCGCCCTGCTGCCGCGGATCCAGGTCAAAGGCCAGCGCTGGATCGTGGTCGCCGCAGCGGTGCTGACCGTGCTGCTGGTGCGCGGCGTCCAACTGCTGGGGCTGCCGGCGCTGACCGCGCCGTTCGTGCTTGCGACCTGGCTGCTGCTGCGGGTTTCCCGAGCACCGGCGGATGCTCCCGCCAGCGTTTCGACGACGCCATCCCCCGCGTCCGACTAGACTCGGACTGCGACCCTCACACGACAGCCGCCATGCCCTTCGTGGTCACATCGAACGTCATCGTCTGCAAGGATCTCGAAAGCAACGGGGCGGCTTCGGAAAATTTCGACCGCCATGCCGCGGCACAGCGCGCCGCCGAAGCCGCCCCACGGCTCCCGGAACACCTCCGGCAACCCGGCGACGGTTCACGACGGGCAACGAAAAAGCCGGACGCCGACGGTTCGGCATCCGGCTGAGAAAGCCGCCCCGGGTTTACTGCCCGCCCAGCGCGGTCTTGAGGGTGCCGATCAGCTTGCGGGCGGCCTCACCGGTGGGCGGCAGGCCGCGCGGATCGACCGCCGACACCCAGGTGCCGCTGCCGGCGCGCGAAACGCGGACGAGGAACTTGCTGTCCATGTAGTCGACGTCGTAGGTGCCGAGGATCTCGGCCTTGCTGGCGATGCGGACGCCGGGAACCGTCGCCAGCGCATCCCCCACCTTGGCGAAAGCGGTATCGCGATCGACGGCAAGGTTGAATCCGAGGGGCGCCGCCGCAGTCGTGGCGGTGCTGGCGGCCGCGGTGGCCGAGGGCGTCGCCGGCAAGTTCATGGCCCGGTCCGCGGCTGGCCGATCGAGATCCGGCGGAATTTCGAGCGGGCGGCTTTCCGCAGCCTGCAGATAGGCATCATTGGTCTTGCTGAACCAGTGGCAGCCGGACAGGCTCACCATCAGGAAAACCGTGGCGAGCGGTGCAAGGGTACGGGTCTTGCGGGCGGTACGGTGCATGGTGTCTCCTGTCAGGCCGCGGCGGCGCGGTGGCGTTGTTCAAGCTCGGAAATGGCCGCATGCAGGCGCTCGGCCAGCGCGGAATGTGCAGATGATAGCGGTTGCAGCGGCAGACGCAGGCCCTGGCCGATCCCGTCCAGCGCCAGCAGCGCCTTGATCGGAATGGGATTGGGCTCGATCGAGAGGAAACGGAACAGCTCATCCAGCTCCGCGTTCAGCGCCTCGGCCGCATCGGTGTCGCGCGCGCGGGCCAGGTCGCACAACCTGCGCATGCTGCGCGGCACGACGTTGGACGCCACCGACACCAGGCCATCGGCGCCCATCCGCATCGACCGCGCGGCGCTGGGATCGTCGCCGCTGAGGACCGAAAAACCCTCGCTGCGGTAGGCCAGCAGCGCCTGCATGCGCTCCGCTTCCGGGCGCGCTTCCTTCACGCCGATGATCCCCGGATGCGCCGCCAGCGCGCCGCTGGTCTCGGGCAGCATGTCGCAGCCGGTGCGGCCGGGGACGTTGTAAAGCACGACCGGCAGGCCGCCCTCCTCCGCCACTGCGCGAAAATGCGCCAGCAGTCCAGCCTGGGTGGGACGCACGTAGGGCGGCGTCACCACCAGTGCGGCATCGGCGCCCAGCGCGGCCACGCGGCGATTGCAGCGGATGGTCTTGGCGGTGTTGGATTGCCCGGTGCCGGCCAGCACCGGCACCCGGCCGCGGCAGGTGGCCACCGCGATCCGCAGCAGCTGGTCGTACTCCTCGTCGACCAGAGCCGCCGCCTCGCCGGTCGAACCGGCCACGACCATGGCCTGCGTGCCCGCATCCAGCTGCGCCTGCAGCAGTCGCTGCCATGCCGGGATGTCGATTTCGCCGGTCGCCGTGAAGGGCGTCGCCAGCGCGGTGATGCTTCCGGAAAGTCGCAAGTGAAGTGGCCTGGATCGGGCGCGGCGTGGAACGCCACGCGCATGGGGGATGTGGGAGCAATGCGCTTGTCGGCAAATCTTAGCGGAGCGCGGCGCGAAGCGAAACCGGCGCCAGACGGTACACCGGCGGCGGCAAACCGGCGGCCAGTGCGTGTATGCTGCGCCACATGCCGCCCCGTCCGCGGCCCCTTCGTTCTGGAACTACGCTTTGAGCAAGACCGCCGCCCGGCCCGCGCCAACCGAAAACCACCTGCTGATCAACGCGTACACCACGCACCCGCAGTCGCCGCTGCTCCCCGTCACCCGCAGGATCGCCGACTCCGGCTGCAATCTGGTCGATACCCGGCTGGCGACCGTCGGCCGCGACGTTTCGGTGACGGCGCTGGTATCGGGCTCCTGGGACGCGATCGCCAAACTCGAGACCATGCTGACCAAGCTGGAACGCGAGGAAGGCCTGAAGCTGGTCTGGTACCGCACCGGCCCCAAGCCGCTGCAGTCGAGCCTGCTGCCCTACGTGGTCGAGGTGATCGCCGCCGACAAGCCGGGCATCCTGTTCCAGCTCGCCGATTTCTTCGACCAGCAGGGCATCACCATCGAAAGCCTGCACTGCGCCCGCTACCGCGCGATGCAGACCGGCGCCGACATGTTCTCGGCCCAGCTCACTGTCGGCATCCCGGCCGACATGCACATCGCCACCTTGCGCGACGACTTCCTCGAGTTCTGCGACCACCTCAACCTCGACGCGATCATGGATCCGATGAAGTACTGATCCCGATGACCGAATCCGGAGACCGCGTTCCCGACCTGCCGCTGCAGCTCGCCAGCGGCGGGAACGCCACGCTCGGCGACTACGCCGGAAAATGGCTGGTGATGTACTTCTACCCGAAGGACGCCACGCCCGGCTGCACCACCGAAGGGCTCGACTTCAACGCCCTGCTGCCGAAGTTCAGGCGCGCCGGCGCGGTGGTGCTGGGCGTGTCGAAGGATTCGCTGAAGTCGCACCGCAGCTTCTGCGAAAAGCAGGGCTTCAAGTTCGACCTCGTCAGCGATGGCGAGGGCGCCCTGTGCGACGCCTTCGGCGTGATCCAACCCAGGAAACTCTACGGCCGTGAATTCCTCGGCATCGTCCGCAGCACCTTCCTGATCGACCCGGCCGGCGCGGTGCGCCGGAAATGGCAGCCGGTGAAGGTGTCCGGCCACGCACAGGCGGTGCTCGAGGCGCTCAAGGCGGAGCAGTCCGAATGACTGCCGCCCGTGCCACGCCCGCCCAGGCCCGGGCCTCCGGTTCCTTACAACCCCTTCATCCACCGGGATCTTCCGCATGACGCACGGCAAACGCATCTACGTTCTCGACACCAACGTCCTGATGCATGATCCGACCGCGCTGTTCAAATTCGAGGAACACGACGTCTACCTGCCGATGCAGGTGATGGAAGAGCTGGACAACGGCAAGAAGGGCACGTCCGAGGCCAGCCGCAACGCCCGTCAGGTCAGCCGCTTCCTCAACGAACTGATCGAAGCCGCCGGCAACATCGACATCCACGCCGGCATCCCGCTGCTGCGCCCGCAGGGGCTGCGCCTGCGCGGCGAGGAAAGCGCCGGCCTGCTGCGCTTCCAGACCTCGGACTTCGACGCCGGCAAGCGCTTCGGCACGGTGATCCCGGACAACAACATCCTCGGCGCGATCCTCGTCCTGAAAGAATCCGATCCCGGCGCGCCGGTGGTGTTCGTCTCCAAGGACATCAACTTGCGGATCAAGGCCTCGATCGCCGGAATCGTCAGCGAGGACTACGAGAACGACCGCGCGCTGGACGACTTCAACCTGCTGTTCACCGGCGCCACCCAGCTTCCGGCGGATTTCTGGGAGCGCCACGGCAAGGACCTGCGCTCGTGGACCGAGAAAGGCCGCACCTGCTACGAAATCCTCCGATCCGGCGACGAAGACTGGTTTCCGAACCAGTTCGCGTTCCTTCCGGGCGACGAACAGTCCGAACTGAAGGTCGTCAAGCTCGACGGCGACAAGGTGACGCTGCAGATCGTCGACGATTACCGCCACAGCCAGCATTCGGTCTGGGGCATCACCGCCCGCAACCGCGAGCAGAACTTCGCGCTCAACGCCTTGATGGACCCGGAGATCGACTTCGTCACCCTGCTGGGCACCGCCGGCACCGGCAAGACCCTGCTGACGCTCGCCGCGGGTCTGGCGCAGACAATGGACGTGCAGCGCTATCGCGAGATCGTGATGACCCGCGCCACGGTCAGCGTGGGCGAGGACATCGGCTTCCTGCCCGGCACCGAGGAGGAAAAGATGACGCCCTGGATGGGCGCGCTGACCGACAACCTCGAAGTGCTGACCCACAATCAGGAAGGCGGCAGCTGGGGCCGCGCCGCGACCAACGACCTGCTGGCGTCGCGGATCAAGATCCGCTCGATGAACTTCATGCGCGGACGCACCTTCCTGTCGCGCTACCTGATCCTCGACGAGGCGCAGAACCTCACGCCCAAGCAGATGAAGACCCTGATCACCCGCGCCGGCCCGGGCACCAAGATCGTGTGTCTCGGCAACGTGCAGCAGATCGACACGCCCTACCTGACCGAAACCACCTCGGGCCTGACCTACGCCGTGGACCGCTTCAAGAACTGGCAGCACAGCGCGCACGTGACGCTGCGCCGCGGCGAGCGCTCGCGACTGGCCGACTTCGCCTCCGAGGCGCTGCTGTAGCGCGACCATGCGCGTGGTCGAACTTCCGGTCGCAACCCGCGACGGTCACCGCTTCACGCTGGAAGCGATCCTGCCGGAGAACGCACGTGCGCGCCTGCTCTGGCTGCCCGCGCTGGGCGTGTCCGCGCGTCACTACCGCCCAATTGCCGAAGCGCTCGCAAAGCACGACGTAGCCGTCTTCCTGCACGAATGGCGTGGCCACGGCAGCAGCAGTCTGCGCGCCGGTCGCGGCTGCGACTGGGGCTATCGCGAACTGCTGCTGGACATCGAGACCAGCGAGGCCGCCGCCGCCGCGCAGGCCCCCGAGGTCCGCCGCTTGATCGGCGGCCACAGCCTCGGCGGCCAGTTGGCGGCCTGTCGCTTGAGACTCGATCCTGCCGCGGCCGACGCGTTGTGGCTGGTCGCCAGCGGCGCCCCGTACTGGCGCGCATTCCCGTACCCGACCCGCTGCTGGCTGCCGCTGGCCTACCGCTTCCTGCCGTGGCTGGCGCGCCGGGTCGGCCACCTGCCCGGCCGCCGCATCGGCTTCGGCGGCAGCGAGGCCGCAGGCGTGATGACCGACTGGGGCCGCAGCGCGCTGTCCGGCCTCTATGCGCCCGCCGGCGTGACGGCCGATCTGGAAGCCGGCATGACGTGTTTCGCGGGCGAGGTCCGCGGCCTGGCGCTGCGCGACGATTGGCTGGGGCCGATGTCCTCGCTGCTGTATCTGACGTCCAAGCTGGCGCACGCGCGGGTCGCATTGGACACGCTCGATGCCGGTATGCTCGGCACCGTGGCCGACCACTACGGCTGGATGCTTCAGCCTGAGATTGTGGCGCAGGCCCTGTCAGCCCCCGTCGATCGTGAATACTCCGAGGAACCTGCGTCCAGTTCCGTTGAGGCAGGGAAATGACATCGGTAATGATGTCATACGCATCATGTTAGATGCCTGATGATTGCATCGAACGCTGTCGCATGCTGCAATTTCCGCATGATTTCCGCCGCCCAACTGCGCGCCGCGCGCGCCCTGCTCGGCATCGACCAGCGCACCCTGGCCGCCCTGTCCGGCGTGTCCCTGCCCACCATCCAGCGCATGGAAGCCAGCCACGATGAGCATGTGCGTGGTGTCGTTTCGACGCTGACCAAGGTCGTGGCGGCGCTGGATGCGGCCGGCATCGAGTTGATCGGGAACGACCAACCCAGCCGTGGCAATGGCCGCGGCGTGCGCCTCAAGACTTCCGGATGAACCCGATGCCGTCACCGTCCACAAGCGAACCGGCCTGGCGTCAGTTCGAGCCGAAGTTGTTGACCGTGCTGCGCGAGGGCTATTCGCAGCGCGCTTTCCGCAACGACGCCATCGCCGGGCTGACGGTGGCGGTGGTCGCGCTGCCGCTGGCCATGGCGCTGGCGATCGCCAGCGGGGCGCCGCCGGAGAAGGGGCTGCACACCGCGATCATCGCCGGCTTCCTGATTTCGGCGCTGGGCGGGTCGCGGGTCCAGATCGGCGGGCCGACCGCAGCCTTCATCCCGGTGGTGTTTTCGGTCATCCAACACCAGGGCTACGGCGGGCTGATCCTGTGCACCCTGCTCGCCGGCCTGATGCTGATCGCCGCCGGGCTGCTGCGGCTGGGCGCGCTGATGAAATTCATGCCGCAGCCGGTCATCACCGGCTTCACCGCCGGCATTGCGGTCAGCATCTTCTCCAGCCAGATCAAGGACGCGCTGGGGCTGCGGATGGGCACGGTGCCTGGCGATTTCCTGCTGCGCTGGCAGGCGTACCTGGCGCATCTGTCCAGCACGCAACCGGCCACGGTCGCGCTGACCGTGCTCGGGGTGGCGCTGATCGTGGCCTTGCGCCGCTGGCGGCCGAACTGGCCGGGCTTTCTGATCGCGCTGCTGGCCTGCACTCTGGCTGCGCTGGCGCTGGCGCTGCCGGTGGACACCATCGGCAGCCGCTTCGGCGACCTTCCCGCCGCGCTTCCCGAATTCTCGATCCCGTCCATCCCGCTGGAACGCACCCGCGAGTTGCTGCCCAGCGCGTTCACGATCGCCTTCCTGGCCGGGGTGGAGTCGCTGCTGTCGGCGGTGGTCGCCGACGGCATGACCGGTCGCCGCCACCGTTCCAACGCGGAGTTGATCGCGCAGGGCGCCGCCAACGTCGGCTCCGCGCTGTTCGGCGGCCTGCCCGCCACCGGCGCGATCGCCCGCACCGCCACCAACATCCGCGCCGGCGGCACCACGCCCATGGCGGGCATCCTGCACGCGGCGTTCATCCTGATTTTCATGCTGCTGCTGGCGCCGGTGCTGCGCTACATCCCGCTGGCCGGGCTGGCGGCGATCCTGCTGATCGTGGCCTGGAACATCAGCGAGATCGAGACCTTCCGGCGCACCCTGTCGGCGCCGAAGGGCGATCGCCTGGTGTTGCTGCTGACCTTCGGGCTGACCGTCACCTTCGACCTGACGGTGGCGATCGAGGTCGGCCTCGTGGTCGCGGCCTTCGTCTTCATGTTCCGCATGTCCGAGACCCTGGAGGTGACCTCGGGCATCCAGCTGATCGGCGAGAACGGCGGCGAGAATCCGGACGACGCGCGCCAGCGCCTGCGGCTGCCGCCGGGGGTCGAGGCGTTCCAGATCAACGGGCCGCTGTTCTTCGGCACCTCGGGCCGGCTGGACGACCTGCTCAACCGGATGGCCGCGCAGCCGCGCGTCTTCATCCTGCGCATGCGGCTGGTGCCGATGATCGACGCCAGCGGCGCGCACGCGCTCAAGGGCCTGATCGAGCGCTGCCAGCGGCGCGACATCGCGCTGATCCTGTCGGGGCTGCAGCCGCAGCCGCGCCGGGTGCTGCGGCAGATGGGGCTGGGGGTGCTGCAGACCCGGGTGAACCTGGTCGACGACTTCGACGCCGCGCTGGCCTGCGCGCAGGTCCTGCTCGACGAGCCCGGCAAGGCCTGACAGCAGCGGGAGGCCGCGCCGGAGTCCTCAGGCGCGGGCGAACACCAGTGTCGCGTTGGTGCCGCCGAAGCCGAAGCTGTTGGACATCACCACGTCGAGCCTGGCGTCGCGGCTCTCGCGCACGATCGGGAAGCCCTCGGCGCCCGGGTCCAGGGTCTCGATGTTGGCGGAGCCGGCGATGAAGCCGTCGCGCAGCATCAGCAGGCTGTAAATCGCCTCGTGCACGCTAGCGGCGCCCAGCGAGTGGCCGGACAGCGCCTTGGTCGAGGAGATCGGCGGCAGCGGCGCGTCGCCGAAGGCCTCGCGCACCGCGTTGAGTTCGACGATGTCGCCCAGCGGGGTCGAGGTGCCGTGGGTATTGAGGTAATCGACCGGCCGGTCGAGGCCCTCCAGCGCCATCCGCATGCAGCGCACCGCGCCCTCGCCGCTGGGCGCCACCATGTCGGCGCCGTCGGAGGTGACGCCGTAGCCGATCAACTCGGCGTGGATCGTCGCCCCGCGCGCGACCGCGTGCTCCCAGTCCTCCAGCACCAGCATGCCGCCGCCGCTGCCGATCACGAAGCCGTCGCGCCCCACGTCATACGGGCGCGATGCCTTTTCCGGCGCATCGTTGCTGCCGGTGGACAGCGCGCCCATGGCGTCGAACATCACCGTCATCGTCCAGTGCAGGTCCTCGCCGCCGCCGGCGAACACGATGTCCTGCGCGCCGTGGCGGATCAGGTCCGCCGCCGCGCCGATGCAGTGCGCCGATGTCGCACAGGCGGCGCTGATCGAATAGCTCAGGCCGCGGATCTTGAACGCGGTGGCGAGATTGGCCGACACCGTCGAGCACATCGTGCGCGGCACCATGTAGGGACCGACCTTGCGCACGCCGCGCGCGCGCAGGATGTCGGCGGTCTCCACCTGCCAGTGGCTGGAGCCACCGCCGGAGCCGGCAATCAGGCCGGTGCGCGGGCTGCAGACCAGCGCATCGGGCAGTCCGGCATCGGCGATCGCGTCGCGCAGGGCGATGTAGCTGTAGGCCGCGGCGTCGCTCATGAAGCGCTTGAGCTTGCGGTCGATGACGGCATCGAGGTCGAGATCGACCGCGCCGCCGACCTGGCTGCGCAGGCCGCGTTCGACGGCGTCCGGCAGAAGGCGGATGCCGGAGCGGCTTTCGCGCAGAGAACGCGAAACGCTGTCGAGGTCATTGCCGAGGCAGGAGGTGATGCCCATGCCGGTGATGGCGACGCGACGCATGTCAGGCTCCGGTGGCGGCTTCGAACAATCCCACGCGCAGGTCGCGGGCGGTGTAGATCACCTCGCCATCGACCAGGGTGCGCGCATCGGCCTGCGCCACCACCAGCTTGCGGTTGATGACACGGGTGATGTCGATCTCGTAGCTGACGACCTTGGCACTGGGCAACACCTGCCCGGTGAACTTCACCTCGCCGCAGCCCAGCGCGCGCCCTCGCCCGGGCGAACCCAGCCAGGTCAGGTAGAAGCCGACCAGTTGCCACATCGCATCCAGCCCGAGGCAGCCGGGCATCACCGGATCACCGAGGAAGTGGCACTGGAAGAACCACAGGTCCGGGTGGATATCCAGTTCCGCACGCACGAATCCCTTGCCATGGCTGCCACCGTTGTCGTTGATTTCGACGATGCGATCGAACATCAGCATCGGATCGGCGGGCAGGCGCGCGGTGCTGTTGGGGAACAGTTCCCCACGGGCGCTGGCAAGCAAATGCTCGCGGGTGAACGAAGAAGCGCGGGTCATGGCGTGCATCAATGCGATAAACGCCCGATTGTAAGCATGTCGGCCATGACATACCTATGGGTATTGGAATCGGAGCCGGGGAAAGGCGCGTAACGGCGCCCGTCCTTCCTTTGGACCGCGCCCCGGGATCGCGACCGGAGGCGAAGCGTCCATCGCAAGCCGGCCATGCGCCGGTGGATCCGGGCTGCGCGATCAATGCGAGTGCTGCGCGTGCCCCGAGGCAGCCGCATCGCCCACCTGCGCCCGCAGGGCATCGAGACCCTTGCCGATTTCCTTTTCGAACCATTGCGCGAAGTACGGCGTCTGCACGAAGCCCTGCCCCCATCCGAAATCGAGCCCGGCCAGATAGCGGTCGGCCGCGCCACGACCGTTGATCCGGGCCGGAACGATCAGCGCGCGGCCGCCGTCGCGTGCGGCCTCTTCGACCATGGCCCGCACCTGCGCCACCGCGGCCTTGTTCTTGTCCGGCCAGTCCTCGCGCCAGGTCGCATAGCGAATCGCCCGGAAGTGATCGCCACCGATCACGCGCATCTGTCCTGCGAGACTAGCCAGAAGATCGAGCCAACTCTGGTTGGCGGCATCGTCGCCCTGCCCATGTGCGGTCAGGATGATGGTTTCGCGAGCCGGATCGCGCGACACCGAGCGGGCGTTGGCCAGCAGCGCACGCGCGAACAGCGGATCGGCGTCCACGCCGCCCACGGTTGCCATCGGCAGCGCCGAACGGATCCGCGGTGCTGCCGCGATCGTCGCGCCGCCGCCGTGGTGGCCCATGTCCATGCCGCCCATGGCGTGTCCCGCATGCGCGGCCGGCATGGCGCCGGATTCGACGTCGAGCCCGAGCATGCGCTCGACATCGGTGCGGAACGAATCGGTCATGCCGAACGCACGCACCACCACGATCGCCATGGCATCGGTACGCTCCAGTTCGCGCACCGCGCGTTCGACCACCGGCGGGTCCGCCATCGAGAACGCGAATGCCATCCGGTGCATGGAAGACAACGGCGCCAACGCCTGCTCGATGGCATCGTTCCAGAACCAGTCGGCGCCGTGGGTCAGCGCCACCACGCCGATGCGCGCGGGATCCATCGCACCGCCCTGCAATTGCGCCTGCGCGGCGGCACGCCGCATCCACTGCGCCAGCGCCTCGGCGTCCGCCACGGGCGAGGACAGCAGCTGCGCGTCCGACGGCACGTTCGAGGCGAACCAGCCGCTGAAATCCATCATGGTGTCGGCGCGCGGCGCGAACGCGACCGGAACGACGACCGCGCCATGCGCCGCCTTCACCGCCTCGCCGAAGCGCGCGCGCAGTGCATCCGCATCCGGCGCACCGCGCTCGGGATAGACCGCCGCGTCGATCGCATCCATTCCGAGCGTGCTGGCGGATCCGCCCATGCGGCGCAGTTCCGCGCGCATGGCCTCACCCGCTTCCACGCTGCCCGCGCCGTAGCCGAGCAGCAGCAGGCGCTGGCCATGGGCCGACGCCTCACGCAGCCGCGCCGACAGATCCTCGACCGCCAGATAGGACGCGCCATAGGGCTTGCTGAAGACCAGTGCCGCGCCCTGCGCCTGGCGCGCCTGCAGCCAGCCGCGCACGAGCTGCCAGCGCGATTCCTGTTCCGAAATCACCAGCGGAAGTACCGCCACCGTGCGCGCGCCGCGCTGTCGCAGTGCGGCCAGGCGTGCGTCGAGCACGGCTTCGCTGCGCGCGTCGGTGACATACAGCAGTTCGGCATTGCGCCCCTGCGCGAACGCATCGAATGCATCGCGGATTTCGGCATTGCCGAGGAACCCGCGGTCCGAGGTGACCACCAGCACGCCAGGCGACGATACGGCGGCGACCGGCTGCGCGGCGACAGCGGGCAAGGCCAGCAGCGCGGCAAGCAGCAGCGCGCAGACAGCGAACAGGCGAATCGGAAGCGAACGGGCGACGGACACGGCGTCTCCTTGGCACTGCAGGGCAGGTGCGCGCACAAAAATCGCCGCTTCGCTCGCTGCGAGCGGCGCCACCGCACCGGAATAAAGTGCTTTTAAATGATATCGATTCGCATTTGCATGTCAACTTCGATACCGAGGACGCCCATGCGGCGACTCGCATTGCATCTGGACCGGCGTTGCACGATCCGGATCAATCCGCCTCGCGTCCCGGGGTCGGCCCGGATGCACCGGCAGGCTCCAGGCTCCGGCACCGCGCGAAATAGGGCGCGCCCCCGGCCGGGTCGATCAGCCGTTTTTCCACCGGCAAGGGCGCGCCGTCGGGCCCGCCGGCCCGATGCGGCAAACCGCAGGACCCCCACGGCGAAGCAAGCGCGGAGCTTCACGTGTGACGCGATTCCGGAACGAGGGCAAGAAATACGGGCGTGGCTCAGGTGCGCCCGTACTGGTCCTCGTAGCGGACGATGTCGTCCTCTCCCAGATAATCGCCGGACTGCACTTCGATCAGTTCCAGGACATCGGCACCGGGATTCTCCAGGCGGTGCCGGGCCCCGATCGGGATGTAGGCCGACTGGTTGGCGTACAACTCGAACACGTCGTTGTCACGCGTCACGCGTGCGGTACCGCGCACCACCACCCAATGCTCGGCGCGACGGCGATGCGATTGCAGGGACAGCCGCGCACCCGGCTTGACCTTGATCCGCTTGACCTGGAAGCCATCGCCGACATCCACCGAGTCATAGCTTCCCCAGGGTCGGTAAACTTCGCGGTGGAAAACGACCTGGCTGCGATGCGCGACTTTCAACTGTGCCACTACGTCCTTGACTTGCTGGACACGATCCTTGCGCGCCACCAGGACGGCATCCGCGGTTTCGACGACCACGATGTCATCCACTCCCACCAGCGCGACAAGCCGCTGCGCCCAGGCATAGCTGTTGCGTGAATCGACCGCGATGACTTCTCCACGGCAGGCGTTGCCGCTTTCGTCCTGCGGGCTCACCTCCCACAGCGAAGACCACGAGCCCACGTCGCTCCAGCCGAAGTCCGCCGGCAACACCATCGCGGCGTCGGTCTTCTCCATGACCGCATAGTCGATCGAATCGGCCGGGCAGGCTGCGAAAGCCTCCTTGTCCAATCGCACGAAATCCCCGTCCCGACGCGCACCCCTGAACGCCGCTTCGACCGCCGAGAGCACGTCGGGTCGGTACCGCCCAAGTTCCCCCAGATAGCGCGATGCGCGCAACAGGAACATCCCGCTGTTCCAGAAATACCCGCCTTCGGCGAGAAAACCTGCAGCGGTGGCCGCATCCGGCTTCTCGACGAACCCCTGCACCTTGCGAACGCCTTCGCCGGGCGCCGCCTGGATATAGCCAAAGCCGGTTTCCGGCGCCGAAGGCGGAACACCGAAGGTGATCAGCGCTCCCGCTTCAGCCGCAGGAATCGCCTGCCCGACCGCATTCCGGAACGCGACTTCGTCGCGCACGACATGATCCGAAGGCAATACGAGCAACAGCGCATCTTCGTGGTTCGATAGAGCCTGCAGGGCGGCAGCGGCAATGGCCGGTGCGGTGTTCCGGCCGACCGGCTCAAGCAGGATCGTCGGCGTCGGGGCATCGATCTGGCGCAACTGCTCGGCGACGAGAAAACGGTGCTCCTCGCCGGCGACCACGATCGGCGCGACCGCGCCGAGATCCCCGAGCCGCAGCAAGGTCGACTGCAGCATCGTCTGTTCCCCCGCCAGCGGCAGGAACTGCTTGGGATGGGCCTCCCGGGACAGCGGCCACAGGCGGGTGCCGGAACCGCCGCACAGCAAGACCGGCTGCAATGTCATCATTGGCAATGAATTCCTTTCGTCCGTGGCCGCAACCCAGTTTAACCTTCCCGCATGACATCGCCCCCCAATGATCCGAACGATCCGCGCGCAACGCAGCGGTTGGCCTGGGCGCGCGCCGCGCTGCGCGAACCAGGCCTGCTGCTGGAACGCGCGTCCACCGACGCCGGCTTCCGCAGCTATTGGCGCAGCGTCGGCGTCGAGCCGACCCGCATCGTCATGGATTCGCCGCCGGACAAGGAGGACGTGCGCCCCTGGCTGCGGCTGCGCGACCTGCTGGAAAGCGGCGGCGTGCGGGTGCCGAAGGTGCTGGCGCGCGACGTCGGCGCCGGTTTCCTGCTGCTGGAAGACCTCGGCCGCGACACCTTCCTGCAGGTCATCGACGCCGGCAATGCCGATGCGCTGTTCGACGCCGCCCTCGCCCAGCTCCTGAAGATCCAGCGGATCGTGCCGCCCGCCGACCTGCCCGCCTACGATGCCGCGCTGCTCCTGCGCGAGCTTCGCCTGTTCGACGAATGGTTCTGCGAACAGCATCTGGGTCTGGCGTTGACGGACGCCGAACGCTCGACGCTGGCCGCCGCCTACCGATTCCTGATCGACGCCGCGCTGGCGCAACCGCAGGTGCTGGTCCACCGCGAC
Source organism: Thermomonas sp. (assembly GCF_025993755.1). Classification (GTDB taxonomy): domain Bacteria; phylum Pseudomonadota; class Gammaproteobacteria; order Xanthomonadales; family Xanthomonadaceae; genus Thermomonas. Next base: position 32,021 of record NZ_JAMQHN010000050.1, read on the forward strand.
TTCATGCCGCGCAACCTGATGCCTGCAGCGGACGGCCCGGCCGTGCTGGATTTCCAGGACGCGGTGCGCGGACCGATCGCCTACGACCCGCTGAGTCTGTTCAAGGACGCCTTCCTGAGCTGGCCGGAAGCACGGGTATCCGACTGGCTGGACCGCTACCACGACCGGGCCCGCGCCGCGGGGCTGCCGGTGCCGGACCGCCGGCGATTCCGTCACGACGCCGAGATGATCGGCGCGCAGCGGCATCTCAAGGTCATCGGCATCTTCGCCCGCCTGAACCACCGCGACGGCAAGCCGAAGTACCTCGCCGACGCGCCACGCTTCTTCGATTACCTGGCCCCGGTGCTGCCGCGCCATCCCCAGCTCGACGGCCTGCATCGCTTCATCGAGGCCCGCGTCCTGCCCGCCATCGCGGCCACGGCGACAGCCGACAGATGAAGGCGCTGATCTTCGCCGCCGGCCTGGGCGAGCGGATGCGCCCGCTGACCGATGCCACGCCCAAGCCGCTGCTCAAGGTCGCCGGCAAGCCGCTGATCGTCTGGCATCTGGACAAGCTGGCGGCGATCGGCGTGCGCGAGGTCGTCATCAATACTTCCTGGCTGGCCGACCAGTTCCCCGCCAGCCTCGGCGATGGCCGGCGCTGGGGCCTGAGCCTCCACTATTCCTTCGAAGGCCCGCAGCCGCTGGAAACCGGCGGCGGAATGTGGCGTGCGCTGGACCTGCTGGGCGATGCGCCGTTCATCGCGGTCAACGGCGACATCTGGAGCACCGTCGATTACGCCGGCCTGCCGCAGGCGCCGCAGGCCGAGGCCCACCTGGTGCTGGTCGACAATCCCGACCACAACCCGCGCGGCGATTTCGTCCTCGACGCGGACGGCCGTGTGCATTCCGAAGGCGAACAGCGACTGACCTTCGCCGGCGTCGGCGTCTATCGCGGCGCGTTGCTGGCGGACTGGCGCACCGTCATCGGTGCTGCCCCCGGCGCCGAGTCGACGCCACCCCGTTTCAAGCTGGCGCCGCTGCTGCGCGCGGCGATGGGGCGCGGCGCCGTCACCGGCCAGCACCACCGCGGGCGCTGGACCGATGTCGGTACGCCGGAGCGGCTGGCGCAGCTCGACGCCGCGCTGCGAAGGTAGGTCGGGCGCGCCGATCCCATTCGCACGTGCCGTGGGCCGGGCAGCGCTCCAGAAAAGCGCGCGTCCCGCGCTATTCCGACCCGGATCCCAGCACCTGACGCAGGAATGGCACCGTCAGCCGTCGCTGCGCCGCCAGCGAGGCGCGGTCGATCCGTTCGAACAGCGCGGCGAGGCTGCCCGGATCGCGGCTGCAGCGCCGCAGCATCCACTCCAGCGCCGCGTTGTCGAAGTCCAGCCCACGGGCGGCCGCACGCAGGCGCAGCATCTGCGCGCGGCCG